>CANJHD010000039.1 GCA_947474065.1 Planctomycetaceae bacterium | reverse complement strand
TCCTTCTTGGCGGTGAGCACTTCCGGCGTTCCGGTCTTCGCGTCCACGGCAGCGGCTTCGCCGACTGCAGCAGCCTCTTCCTTGACGATCTGAACGCGGATCACAGCAGCGTCCGCATCGGACACGGCGGTGATACCGGCTGGCAGCTTGAGCTGGCCGACGGTGAGCGTCTCGCCCATGTGTGAGAGATCGATCTTGATCTCTTCCGGAATGTCGCGCACCTTGCACGACACTTCGATCTGCGGCATGTCGTGAATGACGATGGCGCCGGGCTTCTTGGCCGCATCGGGCGTACCAACGAAGGAGAGGTGCACCTTGATGGTGACGACCTCGTCAAGATTGACGCGCGCCAAGTCAATGTGGATGACGTTGTCGCCGAGGTAGCCGAACTGAAGGTCCTTCACAAGGACCGTGTCGGTTGCGCCGTCTTCAAACTTGAGCGCCAAGACGTGCGCGCCCTTCTTGAGGGCATAAATGGTGGCGTGCTCGTTCAGGCTGATCGGCATCGGCGCGCTGCCGGCGACGAACAGGTTGGCAGGCAGTTCGCCTGCTGCGCGTAGGCGCTGAGCGAATCGTGAGCCGAGTTTGTCGCGCTTCTTTGCGACTAGTACCGGGGTCTCCTTGGACATGTTTGATGTCTCCTTTCGGGAATGGAGTGTGATGGTGGTGTCAGTAAACAGTGATGTGCGCCCGAACGGCCGGGCGCCTCTTCGAATCGGAAGTCTGTTAGCGCTTCACGCCAATTCCATCGCGGAACATGGCGCTGACGCTTTGGTCATGGTGAATACGGTGCACGGCCTCGCCAAGCAATCGCGAAACGGAGCGGACTACAAGCTTGTGCTCAAGTGAACTCAGGCGCTCTCCACCTGGAATAGTGTCGGTGATGGTGACGCGCTCGATGACCGGCGTATTGAGTCGGGTAAATGCTTGCCCAACGAGCACCGCGTGAGTGCAAGCGCATTCACATGCAGTAGCGCCTTCGTCCATGACCACTCGCGCCGCTTCAGCAACAGTGCCAGCGGTGGAGATCATGTCGTCGAACATCAGGACGCGTCGGCCCTTGACCTCACCGATCAAGTTCTTGACGCTGACCTTGGAGCCGCTTTGGCGGCGCTTGTCAATGATGGCCATGTCGTAGCCGAGCAGGTTGGCGAACATGTTTGCCACCTTCACGTTGCCGACGTCCGGGCTCACTACGACGCATTCGCCAAGTTGGTCGCGGAGCGCAAGGTAATGCTCAGCGAGCACTGGGGCTGCGGTGAGATGGTCCACCGGAATGTCAAAGAATCCCTGGATCTGTGCGGCATGCAAGTCAACGCACAGGACGCGGTCGCAACCGGCGCCGGTGATGAGATTGGCCACCAATTTGGCAGTAATCGGCACGCGCCCTTCGTCCTTACGGTCTTGACGCGCATAGCCAAAGTATGGAATGACCGCGGTGATGCGCTTGGCGCTCGCGCGGCGCAAGCAGTCGATATAAACCAAGAGCTCCATCAAGCTGTCATTGACTGGCGCTGATGTACTCGCAACTACATAGCAGTCGCGACCGCGCACGTCCTCAGCAAGCTTCACCAGCAATTCGCCGTCAGGGAATTGCACTGTCTCTGCCTGACCGAGCGGCAGTTCAATGTGATCACACATCTTCTGCGCAAGCTCGCGCCCGCTGCGTGATGCAAAGATCTTCAGATGGTCGCGGTCGGTGGTGCTCATGCTCGTGCTCCGGTGGTGGTGGCGGAACGACTTTCAAGGATTCGGCTGACTTCAGCAAGTTGTTCGAGCGTGTTCACGCTGAGGACATCTTCAGCCGGCACTGCATCAACCACGCTGACGCGCTTGCCATCGCGGAGCAGCAACTCGAATACATCAGTGATGTAGTACTCGCCGCTGGCATTCTGGTTGGTCACGCGGGTAAGCGCATCAAAGAGATCGGTTGTGCGGAAGCAGTAGTACGAAGGATTGATTTCGCAGATGGCTAGTTGCTCTGGCGAAGCATCCTTCTGCTCCACGATGCGTGCGAAATTCCCGTTGGAATCGCGCTGAATACGGCCATACCCTTGCGGGTCGGCAATCACCGCGGTTGCAAGGGTGGCGCTCGCGCCGGTCTGGCGATGCGTATCAAGCAGCACCTGCAACGTGTGTGGTCGGATCAGCGGACCGTCGCCACACAAGACGAGAGTCTCTTCGCCGAGTAGCCCCTGCTCAAAGAGCGGACGCGCCATATCAACGGCGTGGCCGGTACCGAGCTGCGGCATCTGCATTACGAATTCAGTGTTCGCGCGTCCAGCGAAGTGTGCGCGCACGAGGTCGGCACCGTGACCGATCACCAACACCACTGGCGTGCATCCAACGGAACGTGCCGCGTCAACAACCGCCTCAACCATGGGCCGACCGGCCGCGTGGTGCATGACCTTCGGAAGGTCGCTCTTCATGCGCGTGCCCTTGCCGGCGGCAAGGACGATCACGCTGCGAGAGTAGGAGGCGGTGTGTGTATTCGAGCTCATCGATTGGTGTTTCAAGACCATCGATGATGCTTAGGAAACTGGCCCGCCAGGATTCGAACCTGGGCAAGCAGGATCAAAACCTGCTGTGCTACCGTTACACCACGGGCCATTAGCAACATCGATGATAAGTTGGTTTGAGTATCCGTAGCGGGGTGCGCGAAGCGCTTCTCCAAGGGTTCGTCAGTCCGTCCCCGTGCGCACTCGTAAACGAGCATCGCGCGGGGTGCCAAACAATCTGGCGCGGACCGGGATCACCCTGGCCGCGGCACTCTCGAGGCTGGAGCAGGCGGTCATGCCGCAAATGCCTGCACCCTGCGGAGCCTGACCCATGTCAGTCACCGACGGCCCATTGCTGAGAGACGGGAAAGTGTAGCGGATCCTGCAATTTCTGTGCCTATGGCGGGTGAACCTCTATCCTTGCGACCTATGACAACCCTCGTTTCGCTGAATCCCGCCACCGGGGTGCCTGCAGGCACCGTCAATGCCGTGAGTCCCGCTGATATCGGACACATCGTTGCGCGCGCCCGGGCGGCGCAGCCAGCGTGGGCTGCGCTCGGTCTTGAAGCCCGGGTGGCTTTGCTTCGCGCCGCAGCTCCTGATCTCAAGGCCGCGGCAGACCGGATCGGCGAACTTGCAACACTCGAAATGGGCAAGCCACTCGCGGAAGGCAAAGGCGAGGCGCATTACGCGGTCGACATATTTGGCAAGGAACTCGATGAGATGCTCGAAGCCCTGCGCACGGAAACTATTACTGACGCGCACACCGTCACGGCGCTTCATCATGATCCATTTGGCGTTTGTGCCGCCATCACTCCGTGGAATTTTCCCGCCCTCATGCCGCAGCAGTGCGTGCTCCCGGCCCTCGCGGCTGGCAACACAGTGATACTGAAGCCGAGCGAAGAGACGCCGCTCTGTAGCGCGTTGTGGGCGGAGGTACTCGGTCGTCACTTGCCGGCGGATGTTCTACAGGTGGCGCAGGGTGCCGGTGATGTTGGTCGCGCACTTGTCCTGAGTGATGTTGATCTCATCGTGTTCACTGGCAGCCGAGCCACAGGAATTCGCATCATGCAAGATGCGGCAGCAGGGTTGAAGCGTGTCATCTTGGAACTTGGAGGCAAGGATCCATTGGTGGTGCTTGCCGATGCCGATCTTGACGCTGCGGCTGCATTTGCCGTGCAAAACAGCTATCGCAACGCGGGGCAGGTGTGCGTGAGCACGGAGCGTATCTATGTTCAACGCGATGTTGCTGACGCATTTATTGATCGCGTTGTCGCAGGTACGCGCGCGCTGATTCAGGGCGACGGCATGCGAGAAGGAACGTCCGTTGGCCCGATGGTGAATGCTCGTCAGAAAGAAAAAGTGGTTGCACAGATTTCGAGCGCGGTGCGTGCTGGCGCCCGCGTCTTAGCTGGCGGACATGATGCGCCAGGAAACTTTGTTCAGCCAACTGTGCTTGTTGATGTTGACCACACTATGGACATCATGCGCGATGAAACCTTTGGTCCAGTGGCATGCATCATGCGCTTTGATACTGATGCCGATGCGGTTCGCCTTTCCAATGATTCACCCTATGGGCTTGGTGCTGCAGTCTTCGGGGCCGCGGATCACGCGGAGTTGGTTGGCCGACAGTTGACTGCTGGCATGATTGGAATCAATAAGGGCTGCGGCGGCGCGCAAGGAACACCATGGGTGGGTGCGCGCAACTCCGGCTATGGATTCCACAGCGGCAAAGCAGGGCATCGACAGTTCGCGCAGGTGCGCGCCGTCAGCCGCACCATTCCAGTCACCGCGCCATGATTTCGTCTGCCTGACCCAAGATGAACCGAATCCGCACCATTGCCCCCGGCTCAAGTGGCACTTTCGCGGCGTGGGCAGCCACGCGGAGGTTGGCGCGGGTTCCTTCGCCGCCGCCCTCAGTCTCAAGAACGATGCTGCAATCGAAGTATCGGTCGCCGTGGATGAGAACTTCACGGGACTGTGTGATTTGCGCAGGATGGATGCCAACAAAGGGGAGCATAGGAAGGGAGAATAGTCGTTTCGATGAGTCGCCCGATCACTCCTGAACTCGTTTTGACCGGATACATGCGCGGCGCATTTCCGATGTGCGACCCCGATTCTGGTCGCGTCGAGTGGTTCACTTGCGATCCGCGCGCTCTTGTGCCGCTTGATGAACGATTCCGCGTTGCCCAATCGCTTTCGAGAGTGGTACGGAGCGGGCGATTCCAAGTGCGCGTTGATACCGCTTTCGAGCAGGTCATGGCGAATTGCGCGAGTGACCGTGGCGCGGACAATCGCAACTGGATTGGCCCAGAAATCACGGCTGTTTACAGCGAATTACACCGGCTCGGCTTTGCGCATTCCGTGGAGGCCTGGCGCGACGGCAAACTTGTTGGCGGGCTGTACGGCGTGGCGCTCAAGGGCGCGTTCTTTGGTGAGAGCATGTTCAGCGTGCGCGGCGCTGGCACCGATGCAAGCAAGGTGTGCTTGGTGCACTTGGTGGACCGCCTGCGCCGCGGCGGCTTTGTGATCTGCGATAGTCAATACGCGAACGATCACATGTCCCGGTTTGGCGTCTACGAGGTCACGGCGCAGGAATATCTTTCGCTGCTTGAAGACGCAGTCGAGACGGATGCTCGTTGGGATGTTGAGGGCGATCCTTTACAGGGTCGCTGAATCGCGCAGTGCAGGGCTCGCTGCGTCACGAAGCGCCGCGCCGCGTGCGATCACTGCGAGGCCCGCGAGTCGAGCTCGCGCATTGCTTCGTCCGCCGAGAGTCATGATTCGCGGAACGAACATCGCCGAGATGCAGCGCGGGGCTGCTGCCTCAGAGGTATTCATTCGAATCTTGGTCTTGGCTGCGATCATGGTGAGTTCGGAAGGATAGTCCTGAGTTACGGCGAGTCAATACCGCAGGTTGCAAGTTCAATGCAGAGAGGGTGTTACGGCAGCAAATTCATGTCGCCAAGTCCTGCTTTGAGTGATTATCAGACGTTAAACAGGAAGTGGGCGACATCGCCGTCATGCATGACATAGCTCTTGCCTTCGCTGCGCATACGCCCAGCCTCGCGAATCGACTTCTCGTTGCCGTGCTTCTCAAGGTCAGCCACTGAATAGATTTCGGCGCGAATGAAGCCGCGCTCAAAGTCAGTGTGAATCACGCCGGCTGCCTGTGGGGCAGTTGAGCCCTTGATGATCGTCCACGCGCGAATTTCCTTGGGGCCAGCAGTGAAGTAACTCTGCAGACCGAGCAGTTCATAGGCCGCGCGCGCGACGGAGTTGAGGGCTGGCTCATTCATGCCAAGACCGGCGAGCATCTCCGTTCGATCCTCTTCAGGGAGTTCGGAGAGTTCGCTCTCAATCTTGGCGCACACCACCACCACGTTGCCGCCGTTGGCCTTGGCGTAGTCGCGCACTTTTTGCACCAGTGGACCGGTGCCGTTGGGGTCCTTCTCGTCAACATTGGCTACAAAGAGGACTGGCTTGGCGGTGATCATTCCTAAGGAACGCAGGATGCGGCGTTCCTCTTCCTCGAGGTCGAGGCTTCTGATCGGATTGGATGTATCTAGGCAGGATTTGCACTTTTGGAGCACTGCGCCGCGGGCGATCGCTTCTTTGTCGCCGCTGCGCGCAAGGCGCTGCGCCTTGTCCAATATGTTTTCAACCACCTGCATATCTGCCAGCATCAACTCGGTCTCAATGGTCCCGATATCGCGCAGCGGATCGACCGACCCTTCGACATGGATGATGTCCGCGTCTTCGAAGCAGCGGACCACATGGAGGATGGCATCCACCTCGCGGATATGGGTTAGGAACTTGTTGCCAAGACCTTCGCCTTCGCTGGCTCCGCGGACGATTCCGGCGATGTCTACAAGGCGGATGATGGCCGGCAGAATCTTCTGACTCTCAATATGGTGACGCAGGATCCCGAGCCGTTTGTCCGGCACCGTGATCACTCCGACGTTCGGTTCGATGGTGCAGAACGGATAGTTTGCAGCCTCGATTCCTGCCGCCGTGAGGGCGTTGAAAAGCGTGCTCTTTCCGACATTGGGTAGACCGACAATTCCTGCGTCCATAGGGGGGGGAATGGTACGCTCTGCGAGTCAAGATGTCCCGCCCGTGGGGACCCGCGCGGCAGGACGCTACGCGGATCGTGGAGCCTCGCTCCACAACACAGATTCACCACGGTCAGGACGACCAATGGCTTCAGAATCGGAATCGGATCGCCCATCGTCACTTCGCGGCACCTCCATGTTTGAGCGGAGGATGCTTGTCGTTGGCGTTGTTTTTGCTGTTGTCCTTGGCGGCATGGCGGCGCGGCTCTTCAGCCTCACTGTGGTCACGGGAAGTCAACAGCGTGCGCTTGCTGAGAGTCGGCTCGACCGCAGTTCGCTACTGCCAACAAAGCGCGGCTCGATTACTGATCGCAAGGGTCGCGTTCTTGCCGAGAGCGTTCCGAGTTACGACCTTGCGATCTTCTATCCCGCTATCAGCGGCGCGTGGGTGGATACGCGCGCGATACTTGCTGCGAAGAAAGAGATTGGTCGTGCAGCGTGGAATCGCCTCGGTCCTGCGGAGCGCGAGGAGCGAATCCGAGCTCATCAAGCGGTGCTCGAAACAGAACTCGAATCAGTCTTGGTCGAATCCGCGAAGGCGTGTGGCATGACGCGCGACGAATTGTCAACGGGCATTGGCGGAGTCCGTATGCAAGTTGAGAAGAAGGCAAATGCAGTGTGGGAGGCGCGCCTTGAAGTGGAGCGCGCCAAGTATGGCGAGGATGCGGAGGGACAGTTTGATGCGCAGCCCATTGCGGAGCAGAGCGAAGCGCACGTCGTTGCAAACGAGCTTCCTGCGGCGAGCGCTTTCTTACTCCGCAAGATTGCGGACGCGCATCCTGGCATCATTCAGGTGCAGGACAGTACGCGTCGCGTGTATCCGTGGGCGTCGGCGCGCATTGATCTTGACAGGCGATACATGCCGCAGCCATTGCGCGGTGGCACGCTGACACTTGATGTGCAGGGCATTGCTGATCATGTGGTGGGAGGTGTCCGCGAGGAAGTCTGGCGGCAGGATCTTGAACGCCGTCCGTTTCGTACCGCGGGAATTGCTGGCGATGTTTCGGTCGACCTTGGTGGCTACTGCCCGGGACGCGACATGATCGGGAGCACCGGTATTGAACGCACCTATGAAGATTTACTTCGCGGCACGCGCGGGCGCACGGTGCAGCACCTCGATACCAATGAGACATCGCGCATTGAGCCAGTCTTCGGAACCGACATTCAACTGACGCTCGACATCGCACTGCAGGCGCGCGTGCAGGCGCTCTTTATGCCGGAAGTTGGTCTAGCGCGTGCGCAGCAGTGGCACTATGGCTGGGACGCTGATGGATCGCCTAAGCCGATGCCATTGTCCTTTTTGGCGCCGCTGAATGGCGCGGCGGTGGTGCTTGATGTGGATACCGGCGAGATTCTTTCGATGGTGTCCTGGCCAACGGTCGCGGCTGGTGAGGACTTTGATGCTCGGGATCGGACCGCGCGCAACCCGTCGGTGAATCGAGCAATTGATGCGCCCTATCCGCCAGGCTCAATCATCAAGCCGATTGTGTATGTCAGTGCGGTGCGCAGCGGGGCATTTGGGGCGGATGAGGAAGTCGAGTGCAACGGTCACTTCTTTGGCGCGAATGACCCGTTTGGGCGTTGCTGGATCTACGCATCGCAGTACAAATTTCTAACGCACACGAAACAGATCGGCGGACCGCTCGGAGTAGAAGCCGCCATCAGTCGCAGTTGCAACATTTTCTTCTATACCGTTGCGCAGCGCATGGGCCTGAGCACGCTGACCGATTGGTACCGTAATTTCGGACTTGGTCAAAAGTTAGACATTGGCATTGCGCGACACGAGCAGGAGTTTGACTCGGCGGGCAATGTCATTGCCGATCGATTGGTCGGCGAGCATCCGGGAATTCTGCCATCAGCGAAAGAGATCGCAAAGGTTGAGGCAGACGGCAACCGCATCGTTCCAGTGATTGCGGGTATCGGTCAAGGTCCGATCGCATGGACTCCGATGCAGGCGGCGAATGCGTATGCAACGCTTGCGCGCGGCGGGGTGATCCGTGACGCTGAACTCATCCGCACTCCGATCCCGGGTCGCGCTACGCGCCGTACTGGTGACCTGAAACTTGACCCGCATAGTTGCGATCGCGCGTTCGAGGGATTGCGCCAGGCAGTCGAGGAGTCGCATGGCACCGGCAACCACGTGAGTTACGAGGATCGCCGGCCAGAGGCGATTATCAATGCGCCCGGGGTAGTTGTGTGGGCAAAGACCGGAACGGCGCAGGCGCCGACGTTGAAGGTCGATGATGACGGGAACGGAACGATGGATCGCACCATTTCCGGATTGAATCATGCCTGGTTTGTTGGTCTTGTGGGTGATGCGCGCGAGCACAGGCCGCGCTACGCAGTGGCGGTGCTCTTGGAGCACGGCGGCTCGGGTGGAAAGAGTGCAGGACCCATCGCCAACCAAGTCATTCACGCGTTGATTGCGGAGGGTTACTTGCAAGGGGATCCGCAATCGCGCCCCGTACGCAAGCCTCTGCAGCCAATTGGTGCTGCTGACGTTGAGCCAACCGGAGGCGCCGGATGAGCATTCTTGTCTCCAATTCGTTGGCGCGCGGATTGCGCCGCGAGCGCGCAGTTGACACGCGGACCGCGGATCGCGCGTGGTTGCACTGGGCGTGGCTGCCCGTCTTTGCCGGACTTGGTCTCAGTTTGATGGGGATTGCTGCCATCGGCACTACCGCGCCAGCACTTGCGCAGCGGCAGTTTGGGTATCTGATTGTGGGCATGCTTGCTGCAGCATTCGTCGGCGCGCAGCAGTGGCGCTGGATGCGGCGCTGGGCATGGCTGCTCTTTGCAGTGAACTTGGCATTCTTGGTGTTGATATTGATTCCATTCGTGCCGGAAGCCATTGTGCGCCCGCGCAACGGCGCGCGTCGTTGGATCAATATTGGATCTTTAGACTTTCAACCGAGCGAATTGATCAAGCTCACGTGGATTGTTGCCATGGCTGCATGGTTGCGTACCACGGCCAATGTAAAGCAATTCAGTGGAATCATCGCCACCATTTTGGTAACGCTGATGCCGGTGGCCCTCATTATCTTGCAGCCGGATCTTGACAGCGCGTTGCTCTTTGCGCCCGTGCTCTTAGTGATGCTTCTTGCAGCTGGCGCGCGCGTGAAGCATTTGGTGATCATTGCTTGCGTTGCCGTGGTGCTTGCTCCATGTAGTTATCCGGTTCTCAAGAAACATCAACGCGACCGCATTGACACGTTGATCGCGCAGTTTGTGGGCGACACGCGTCTGAACAATGGCATTGGCTTTCAGTCCAACCGAGCAGTGACTCTTGCGGCGGCGGGTGGAATTCTTGGTTCGGGTAAGGAAGAATCCGGCACGCTCATTCGCTTCAACCACCTGCCGGAGGAGAACACGGACATGATCTTTGCCGTCATTGCCTGCCGGTGGGGTCTATTTGGCGGTCTGGCGGTCTGGCTGTTGGCAGCGGCATACGCGTTTGGAGCATTCATGGTGGGATTGCGCGCCGGAACCATGTTTGGACGCTTGGTTGCGGTGGGGATCGGTGCTATGGTGTTCCTGCAATTGATGGTGAATACTGGCATGACGATCGGTGTGCTGCCGGTGTCTGGCATGACGCTTCCGTTCGTGAGTTACGGCGGGTCAAGCCTCGTGTGCCTGTGGATCACCACCAGTGTCCTCTTTGCGGTGGCAAGTCGGCGTTCGAGAGGCTTTGACCTCGACGCCTAACGTTTGCCCCGGTTCATCTCAGTTTGTTCCAGTTCGTTCTCGCCTGCATGATGCAGTTTCACCTTCCCTCGCAACCTGAACCCCACAAGTCTCGCCATTCATACTGAACCCACTCAATCGCCCGCTTCTGATCAGACTCCTTCGCCAGCCTTGCCGCCACTGCCGCCGATTCCGGCTATCCCGAGTGCAGTGACTGAAGCGCTCGCCACTATGGGCATTGAGCTTGAGCCCGGTGACGCGGAGCGGCTGCGCGCATACCTCGAAGCACTGCGTGATGCGAACACGCGCTTCAATGTGACCGCCATTGTTGAACCAGAGGCGATGTGGGTGCGGCACATTCAGGACAGTTTGACATTGGTCCCATTCCTTGCCAGTGCCGAAGCAAAGACCGTGATTGATATTGGCTCCGGTGGAGGGCTGCCAGGGATTCCGCTAGCAATTGTCATGCCAGAAGTGCAGTTCACGCTGCTTGAGGCAACGGGTAAGAAGGCGGCGTTTATCAAGGAAACCATAGTGGCGCTCGGTGTTTCCAATGCGCGCATCTTGAATGACCGCGCTGAGACAGCGGGGCAGGATCATCACGATCACCGCGCGAAGTATGACGCGGTGGTGGCTCGCGCAGTGGGCAAACTGAATGTGCTTGTTGAACTCACCGTGCCATTTGCGCGCGAAGCGGGATCGATCTTCCTGATTAAGGGCGACAAAGCTGCTGAGGAAGTGGAAGAGGCAAAGCCCGCTCTCTACAAATTGCACACGCATGTTGTTGATTTGCACAAGACGGCCACCGGCACGGTGGTGGTCTTGGAGAAGACGCGCGCCACGCCGCGTAATTACCCGCGACTGCCGGGCGAGCCAAAGCGAAGGCCATTGGGGTGACACTCTCAGTTGACATGTTGCTCTCCGATACCGGGGCGATCGCGCGGCGATTGTCCGGCTTTGAAGTGCGCCCTCAGCAAATCCTGATGGCGAGCGCGGTGGAGCGTGCGTTCGAAGAGCGGCAGCGTTTGTTCGTGGAAGCAGGAACGGGGGTTGGCAAGAGCTTTGCCTACCTCATTCCTGCCATTCGACGAATTGTGGAACGCGGCGAGCGCGTGGTGGTGGCCACCAACACCATCAGTTTGCAAGAGCAATTGATTGAGAAGGACATTCCGCTTCTCAATGCAGTGATTCCAGAGGAATTCAGCTCCGTGTTAGTGAAGGGTCGCGGCAATTACGTGAGTTTGCGCCGTCTGAAACTTGCCAGTGAGCGCGAGGGTCGCCTCTTTGGTCATGACGAAGATCGCAATGATTTGCGCCGCGTTGAGAAGTGGGCGTATCAAACGACGGACGGGTCGTTGGCAACGCTTCCGCAATTGCCGCGCAGCGAAGTGTGGGACCAAGTGCAGAGCGACGCGCATAATTGCATGGGTCGGCGCTGCCCAACCTTCGACAAGTGTTTCTATCAGGCTGCGCGCAGGCGGATGGACAATGGGCAATTGCTCATTACGAATCACGCGTTGTTCTTTGCCGACTTAGCGATGCGCGCGCGCGCCGGTGCTACTGGCGGCGTGCTTCCCAACTACCACCATGTGATTCTTGATGAAGCGCACGAGATAGAGGATGTTGCTGCCGAGAACTTTGGCATTCGACTCTCGGAGAGCGGCGTTCGGCATCTCTTGCGCACGCTTTATCAAGTGAGCACTGGTCGTGGCTATCTAAGCGCGATGCGCTCCGATGACGCGGCGGAAACAGTTATTGAAGACGCCATTCGCTGCATTCGTGACTGCGAAAGTGCGGCAGATAGGCAATTTGACGCGCTGTGGCGCTGGCATGAAGAGTTTGCCGAATCATCGGGACGTATGCGCGACAAGGATGCGGTGCGGGATCATTTGAGCGGGCCGATGTTGCAACTTGCTGCAACGCTGCGCATGTTGCGCGACCGCATCGCTAATGAAGCTGATCAATTTGAGTTGAATTCCTACGCTGCGCGCGCCGAGGGACACGCCACGGGTGCGCGTGACCTTTTGGCGCAGGCGCTCGCCGGTTGCGTGTACTGGGTGGAGATCGGCAAGAAGCGGCGCGGCGGCGAGCGCCCCAACATTACCGTGGTGTGTGCGGCAGTGGATGTTGGGCCCATTCTGCGCGAACATCTCTTTGCGCAAGACAAGGGCGTGGTGCTCACCAGTGCAACGCTCGCTACGAGCCACGGCGACTTTCGACATGCGGCCATTCGACTTGGCTGCGACGATCCACAAACGCTTGAGCTCGGCAGTCCGTTTGACTACGCGCGCTTGGTCACGCTGATCATTGATCGCACCATGCCGGAGCCGAATCACCCGGACTATGAAGATGAATTAGCGGGGCGCGTTCTTAGTCATATCCGCGAGACTGACGGCGGTGCATTCGTGCTATTTACTAGCTTCCGAACGCTGAATGCGGTCGCTGAGCGTATTGCGGATCGGCTTGTTGATGACAATTTTCCCTTGCACATTCAAGGTATCGGTGTGCCACGTAATACATTGCTCGAACGTTTCCGCACTGATGACCGCAGCGTGCTCTTTGGCGTTGCCAGTTTCTGGCAGGGCGTTGATGTTCGTGGGCGCGCGTTGCGCAATGTGATCATTACGCGCTTGCCGTTTGAGGTGCCTGATCGCCCGATCGTTCAAGCTCGTCATGAGTTGATTGAATCTCGCGGCGGAAAGCCGTTTTCCGAAGACTCGCTTCCGCGCGCAGTGCTGCGCTTCAAGCAGGGATTCGGACGGCTTGTCCGTAGTTCAACGGACGAGGGCAGGGTGGTGGTGCTTGATCCGCGAATCGTCACCAAGCGCTATGGGTGCATGTTTCTTGATGCATTGCCGGATGGCATTGTGGCGCGCGTTCAAGGTTGACCGCCTCGCGAGATTCAAGCGCGGCTTCCGCGCGCGCATTTCATGAATGCGCTGGCGGAATGATCTTTCCAAGCATCACCACTGTTCGTCGCACGCCTTGCATGTTGCATGCGTCGGGCATTCGTCCCCACTCTTCGAATCCTCGCGAGCCAAAGAGGCGCAGACTGGCTTCATTGTGACCAAAGCAGAGGGCGACCACCCGATCAATTCTGCAGGCGGTTGTGCGTGCGAGTAGTGCATCGAGCAAAGCGCGTCCCACGCCGCGCCCGACAGCCTTTGGGTCTACATAGATGCTTACTTCGGCAGTCGGCGCGTAGGCGGGACGGTCCTTGAAGTTCGTGAACGCGCCCCAGGCGATTACTCGGCCTGCATCTTCTGACACGAGTACTGGCCGGGTTGCATGATCGCGTTGTTCCCACCATGCCTCACGGGCGGGCATGAGCTGCGGCGTTAAATCGGCGGTCGACATGTGCGTCGGAACCGACGCGTTGTAAATGGCAAGAACCGCCGGAAGATCGGCGCGAGTGGCGAGGCGTGGGGCGGAGTGCGTCATTGGGAACGTTCCTGTGATCGGCGCCGAAGTCGGCGTTGGCAGGAACCGTACCACTATCTATGCGACTGCACGCGCCTTGCAACACACTCAACGCGCGGCGGAGCCCGCAGGGCTGGATTTGCTTGATTTCGGAGCTAGTCACCGCTCTGGCACATATCCGCCGAGTACGCCGCATGGCGAATACACCGTCTGGTGCAGTTGCATATCTCGGGCGCGAAATGAACCAGCGCAGGAAAGCATGTAGTAGCGGAACATTCTGTAGAAGCGGTCGCCGTACTGGCTACGAAAGTTATGCCACGATTGGTCGAACTTGCGCCACCACGCCATCAGCGTTGGGTCGTAGTGGGCGCCGAGGTTCTGCCAATCCTCGAGAACGAAGATCCCCTCGAAACCCTTCGCCAATTGCACGGGTGATGGAATGGCGCCCTGCGGGAATATGTACTTGTTGAACCACGGATCAGTGATTGCGCGCGAAACATCTTGGCCGCAATTCTGCAGAAGAAACAATCCGTCAGGCTTTAGGACGCTTCGAGTCACCTTATAGAAGTTTCGATAGTTCTTGCTACCGACATGCTCGACCATCCCGATGCTGACGACCTTGTCGAACTTCTCCGCCATGCGTGTTGGCACATCGCGGTAGTCCATGTTCACAATCTCAACATTTGGATTTGAAATGTTGTTCTTGGCATACTCCACTTGCCCCTTCGCGAGGTTCACGCCCACGACCTTGCAGCCATGGTTGTCTGCCATCCATTTCGCAAGCCCTCCCCATCCGCAGCCAATATCAAGGACGCGGTCCGATGCCTTCAGCTTTATCTTGCGGCAGATCAATTCCATTTTATTTTCTTGTGCGCGGTTCAGGTCACTCTTGTCAGTGTCCTTGAAATACGCGCATGTGTATTGGTTGTATGGATCCAAGAATGACATATACAGCGGGTCGCCAATGTCATAGTGCTGTTCGGTGACCTTCTTTGCGCCGCGTCTCGTCTGGAGGTTGAGCAACTTCGCCTTCAGGACATGTATTGTGGTCACCCAATTTTTTGAGATGGCTCTTTCGCCCCCGGCGAGCAACAGGCGTGCCATCATCTCGTCAAGTGCATCGCAATCCCACCACGAATCCATGTATGACTCGCCGAGCCCGAGCGTTCCGTGGCTTAACACGCGATCGTAGGTGTTCTCATTGTGGACATGAATGTCCCACGGACGCGTGCCGTTGATTTTGACGTCCGCGGCGGTCATGATGTTCTCGCAATATTCCCTTGAGTTCATGACACGCAACGTACAAACCTGAACTCAGCGTGCTACTGAGGAAGTTGCCCTGATTTGCTCAAGCTTTCACTACGCGTGCTGGAGTGAATCAGACGCCGCATCTGCGGGTGGGGGATCGATCATGTCAATCGGCATGCAATCCGCGCCTGTAGGCGCAGCGGGAGCCACCTTTCCTACGAGCCACATAGCCCGCTCGAAGAGAGCAAGCGTGTACTGCAGTCCGGGTCGAGCGCCGTTTGATGTTGACTCCGCAATGTCCGCGCGCAACTGCTCCATGAGGTCGCCGCGGTCGCCGACAATCATCATCAGCATGGCAACGTCCCCCGATGCCCGGGTGCGCTCGCATTCCACTAACTGGGAGAGCACAAGGTGCAAGCCCTCAGTCATAGCGAAGAGCAGTCCGTTGCTGTTGGATTCGCTCCCTGGTTCACTCGTGCGGCGTTCTTCGAGCGCGGCACGGGCGAAGTGCGCGATCTCGGTGACCAACTGATCGACTGCGCGTTGCTTGATGTCTAACGCAAGTAACTGCTCGGCGTCTTGCCGGTCAAGCCGCGTCTGAGAAAGTTCCCTGAGCGCATGGTGGATCTCGGTGCCAAGTGACTTGCACGATTCCGCCATGTGATTGCACTCAGCCATGGTTCGCTCGCCATCAGACCGCACGCAGTCGAGAATGTCGGGAAGTCGATCGATAATCCGTGCCTGCTCGCGACCGATCATGTCCAAAAAGCTCGCAGGGTCAACCCCCGCGCCTTGATCGATGTACATCGGCGTTGCAAGGTTCTGCGCGTCGGTTGGTGGACTAAGTTGGTTCAGCCAGTGCGGCCAACGGTTGCCACACACTTCTGCGATTGCAACACAGAGCGATTGCTGCACCAGATACACGAGCGCAAGCATTCGGCTCGGGTCCGAGGTGATTGTCGTGCGGATGAGATCCATCACGCTCGGCAGCCCCGTCAACTTCGCGGTTATCACTTCAAGCGCAAGGATTGCGCCCGCCGTCGAGTTGATGATCGCTTGGAAGTACGCAAGTTGACGAGGTAGACCGTGTGAGCTGCGCCCCATCAGTAGCACAGTTGCGCCCACGCCCACGCCGGCGCCGTGGACCATCATGGCAGCTTGGCCCTCGGTCAGGATGCCGCTGTTCACGAACGTGACAACGATCACAACGATCGCCGAAGTTGACTGAATCACCATGCGCGACGCGATTCCAACGAGGAATCCGAATGCCAGCGAATCGCCGAGAGTGGTGGCAAAGTGGCGGAACCATGGTTCGTCAGGAATAGTCCCCGTGGCATCCTTCAGGAACTGCAGCCCCATCATCAGCAGACCAAGCATGAACAGTCCGCGCCAAGCTGGAAGTAGGAATTCGCGGCCGGTGCGGAATGCGGCTAACAGGCCGCCGACTCCAAGGATGAGCGCAATGGCAGTACGGATATCGAACGATGCGATGAACGGTAGAACGACCGTTCCAAGATTGGCCCATGCAACCATCGTCAATGCCCGACGTAGCGTCAGAAGTCGGCTCGATACAAAGCCAGTCACTATGAACGACGCAGCCGTGGAACTTTGGGCGAGCGCACCGAGAATGAACCCCCACAGTGCTGCAAGTGCACCGGATGACGTGTATCGCTCGATCCGCTGGCGCAATGAGCGTCCAGCCATCGACTTGAGGGATTCCTTTACGCCATCAAGGCCGTGAAAGAAAAACGCGAGCCCCGCCAAGAAGATTGCGATTGCTGGGAATGCCGACAAGTGCTCTGGCGTGTTCAAGCCAGCGCCTCGGTTGACTCTGGCTGGGACCGGTACGGAGTGACCACTGCGCCGAGCCCGGCAATCCGAAGCATCTGAAGGATGGTTGGGCTAGCACCAAAGTGGTGCGCACTCCCGCCGTTCGCCTTTGCTAGCCCAGCGGATTGGACGAGGACACCGAGACCTGCCGAAGCTATGAAGGAAAGCGACGTGAGGTCAAAGACAACCCGCTTTACACTTGGGTTCATAGATGCACGGATGATGGTCAGTGTCTCTGCAGCGTTCTTAGAATCAAGGCGGCCGGAGAGAACTACTACCACTCCATCTGGGATTGTCTTGATTGGCTCGTTCATGTTTGTGCAGTTTCGCTAGAACTACAGCAAGCAAGTTACTTCGCGAATTCGTGGCTGCACGGCCGGGCACTGTCTTGATTCCGTTAAGAATATTCCCCGTGCCGGATCCCCCGACACCGCCCCCCAAATTCCGGCTCCGGTGCAACCGAGTGGAATTTAGGCTTGAAACTGGGTGCTTTCCAAGCCATCGCAGCGCCTGCTGTACACGCCCCGGGTACATACCATGAGGCGATGCGACACTCCACGCATCGTTCAATTTCAAGCCTCGCCACTGCTTTCGCATTGCTCTGCATGGGGTGTATTCACGCCAGTGCGCAAGTTGTTGGCGACTACTCGCTCGCGCCTGGGCTCACGCACCCAGACAACCTGCCGCCCGCGCCCGATCAAGACAACGGCGAGACATTCTGGCCGCAGGTGGCCGCTGTGAATGGCGCCGTGTACACGCTGTACACACCGCAGTTTGAATCGATCATCGGTACGGCAGGAACGGGTCGCGCGGCATTCCGGATTGCCAAGGCAGGCGCGCAGCGCACCTACGGAGCGATGTTCTTTAGCTCTACTCTTGATAATGATCTTTCCGCTGGTCTTGTGCAAGTGTCAGGCGTGCAGGTGACGCGCGTGCAGTTGGCTGGCAGCCAAGATTCTGCTGCAACAACAGCTGTTCTGCAGCAGATGCTCGCTGGTGCAACGTTCACAATCCAGCGCTCTGTGGTCCTTGAGAACATGCAGGTGACATCGTTGCAGGCAGACCCGGCGCCGCTCGGGAACACCCCGCCAGTCATTCGTGTGATTGATCATCCCGCCGTGTTGATTCTTCTTGATGGCGCGCCGGTTCTTCGTGATGTCGGCGCGGGTGTTGGCATTGCGCAGAACACGCCGTCGCTCTTGGCATTCGAATCCGCGAGCAAGACATGGTTCACGCGTGTTGGCGCCAGCGCTTGGATGCAGGCTGCAGATTTCAAGGGTCCATTCATGAGTGGCGCGGCGCCCTCTGATTCGGTGACGAACGCCATTGCTGCAGCATTGCCGCGGAGCACCGCCGCAGTTCAAGCGAACGGATCAAGCACGAATGTGACTGGATCGTCTGCGTCAACTGCATCTGCAACAAGCCAAGTGCCGGAAATCGTCGTCAGTACCAGTCCGCTCTGCCTAGTGTCTATCAATGGCGCACCCAACTTGGCGCAGGTAGCAGACGGGCTCTTTGCAATTTCGAACGCGAATTGCGACCTCTTCACAGCAACGGCATCGAACACGTGGTATTTGCTTGCATCCGGGCGTTGGTTCACGAGCGGTGATCTGATGAACGGCCCGTGGAGCTACCTCAAGCCATCATCTCTTCCGCCTTCGTTTGCAGCGATTGATCCAAAGGGCACATGGGGCAATGTCTTGGCAGCAGTGCCAGGAACATCTGCAGCAAATGACGCGATCTACCAGCAGTCTGTGCCGCACGTGGCGACGCTCGACCGATCGAAGGCAAAGGCATCGTTCTCCACGATCGGTGGTGCGGCGCGATTTGTTGCTATTGATGGAACGAGTTTAAGTTGGGCACAGAACGCAAGTGCACCCCTGATTCTGTGCGAGGGCTCGTACTACCTCTGTCAAGATGCGGCATGGTTCACTTCCGACGCAGCAACCGGTCCTTGGGCGTTGTGCGATGCCGTACCGCAGTTGATGTATGTGATGCCGCCGAGTTCTCCGGTCTACGGAGTCACATTCGTTCGCGTCATGGGTTCGACGGCCGACACCGTGACCTTCGGATTTACCGCGGGCTATATGAATAGCTTTGTGAATAACGGAATCGTTTCCTATGGAACGGGCTTCGCAACGGCGGGCATGACAGCGCCGGGCGTGGCGGGAAATGAGTATCTGGGTTGCCCAGGAACCTATGGATGTTGGCCAAATTTTGGCTATGCGGGTTGGATGTACGAGACTGCGCCCGGATGGGGCGAGTACGGATTGCAGTGCGCACCGGTCTGGGCATGCAACGGTTGGTGGGGACCAGGTCGTTCCTTTGGGCTTGGCTATGCATTGGGCATGGGCTACGGTGGATCGTGGCATTGGGGCTACCACCCATGGGGCTGGCGCGGCACTGATGGATGGTGGATGAATCATTGGAGCGGCGCATATCGCCGCGCGTGGAGTGATGCGGCGCGCAGTTACAACCGCGCGGCAGCGGCGGGGGACATCAGTCAGTTCACCAAGGCTGCATCTGCACGCGCGGGGTCGGCCGAAGCTAGCGGCGTAGCAAACGGCGCGGCGGCAAGCGCGAACACAGCGCAATGGCGTCATGCCGGCGGCGTCAATGACGATGTATCCGCGACCCGTGATGGTCAGGTCATGCAACAGCGCGGAACGCAGAGTTTTGCGCGTGCAGACGGCGGGTGGAGCAAGGCATCGGGCAATAGTTCCGCGGATGCTCTTGCAGGCGCAGCGAGCGGCGCGGGCGCGATGGCGAGCAATAATTCCGCAAGTCAATTTCAAGAGCGCGACGGGTCAGCCGCAGCAACAGCAAATGCGCGATCGTCCACTATGGATGACTTCCGTCCTGATCCAAATCACAATTTTGACGGCAGCCCGCGCGGCGCGTTCGCGCGCGGTGAAACGAATTACGCTGATAGAAACGAAGGATTGCAGCCAGGAAACGCTGGTCGTAACTCGTCGCAGTACGCGCGCGGTGGAGCGTGGAACGGCGGCGGCTGGGATCAGCGCAGTGGCTCGGGTCAACCAGTGCAGGGTGAGCAGCAAGGGATGCAGCAACAGCAACAGACGCAGCAGCAACGCAGCGGATACTCCTACGGCGATCCCAATTGGTCGAACGGCCAGCGGAGTTACGGCGAACTGAGTGGTTACACCGGCGCTCGTGGCATTGTCCGATCGGATGAAGACGCCGGAAACGGTGGCTACTCAAATCCATCGGGATACCAGCGCTATGAGGATCCCGATGGCTACGCCAAGTACGAGCACGGCGGCGGTCCCGTCAGTGGCTACACGGGTGGAGGTCAGACGCGCAACTACAGCATGTTCGGCTACGGCATGGTTGGCGGCCAGAATCCGCACTACACATGGATGGGCATGTGGCCGGGCAACGGCTACTACGGCGGTTACTACGGTGGGGGCATGGGCGGCTACGGTCGCGGTGGTATGCGCATGGGCGTTGGGCGTGGTGGTGGCGGGCGACGATGACGGTTTCTTTGCAGGAATAGCGGATGCTTCCTGTCCTGTTCCGTTGGGGCGAGCGCTCAGCGTGCTCATGGACTCTGTACATTGCCGGAGCGATCGTTGACGTTTACATCATGTAACCGCTGCGGTCGTGAAAAACAGAGCACCAAAGTGCTCGCTCTCTGGGGGATGAATCATGACATCGATTGCAATTCGGACGATTCAACGAACCGTCTGTGCGTTCCGCTTTGGTGGGACGGCGGTGGCATTGGTGTTGTTCAGTGGCTTACTCATGCCATTCGCTGCTGCGCAGTCAGAGCGTCCAGCGAGCGCGCCCGCTGCAGTCACCACGGCGGCGGATGCAGTTGCCGCGCAAGAGGCTGATGATGACGCACAATTAGAAATAGTGGTGGCGCGGTTTCTCACGGCCGGATACTCCACTCCAGAATCGTTAAAGCTTGCACGGATTGCCTTGGCGATGCCGGATCCAAACCATGAAACCAGTGGGTGCCTGTATTACGAAGTCGAGGCGTTCTGGTGCGACGGCATCACGACCCGGAGTGAAACGTACAACGTTGGAAAGCTGTGCATTGAAGCGGCCTTGCCAATCTGCATACTCCCGGTCTGTCCGGCGGGGCAGAAGGCATTCTTCAAGGTGACTACTTCGGCAACGTGCGAGCCGGCATCCACATGCGTGTACCTCTCGGTCAGTGCCTTGCAGCGTTCCCGCGACTCTTGGATCTGTGACTCGATCCAGGATTGCAGTTGCTGGCCAACGCTGTCCTGCAGTTCGGCTGTATGTGCCCCGTACAACGCCACGCTGAAGTTTCCGAGCGACTGCCCGAAGTGCCCGTAGTGACCTTGGGTGCGACGTCCCCGAGTACGGTCGTCAGTTGACCGTGGAATCGCGCCGAAACAGTTGCCCCAAGGAGCCGTACCATTGGCTCCCTCCATGTCTTCCGCCACGCTTCCTCGTCGTACGTTC
>CANJHD010000038.1 GCA_947474065.1 Planctomycetaceae bacterium | reverse complement strand
TTCTCGACATGGCCCGCGTCAAGCGGTTCCTCGAAGGCTATCCGAAGTCGCGGCTCATCGGGCCGAACTGCCCCGGGATCATTACTCCCGAAGTCGCCAAGATCGGCATCATGCCGGGCTACATTCACACGCACCGGCTCGACGCCGCGACGCGCAAAGCCGTGGGCATCATCAGTCGTTCTGGAACGCTGACCTATGAGGCGGTCTGGCAGACCAGCGAGCGCGGCATCGGTCAGTCCACCTGCGTGGGCATCGGTGGGGACCCGGTGAAGGGGCTCAACTTTATCGACATTCTGGAAATGTTCGCTGCCGACCAAGACACCGACGGCGTCATCATGATTGGCGAGATCGGCGGAACCGACGAGGTGGAGGCTGGCCGTTGGATTCAGGCCAATATGCAGCACAAGCCAGTCGTGGCGTTCATCGCGGGGCGCACTGCTCCTGCGGGGCGCCGCATGGGTCACGCCGGCGCCATCATTGGCGGGGCCGATGACACAGCGCAGGCGAAGATGGATGCCCTGCGCGGCTGCGGGCTGAATGTGGCAGAAAGTCCAGCCGACCTTGGCTCCATGATGTTGAGCAGCCTGACCAGAGCAGCCGTTACTCACGTCTAGCCGCTGCGACTCACATCAGCATCGGTAACCTTCGCGCATGGCCACGGATCGGCCCCCCGCTGTAGCAACCTCTCGCTATTCCTTCGCCGCGCTTTATGGAAGCCGGACGATGTTGGTGCTGCTTGTCCTTGGATTTTCGGGCGGCGTTCCAAATGTGCTCGTGACCACGGTTGCGCAGGCATGGACATCGAGCGTTGGCTGGAGCGTTACGGCAATCGGCGCACTGGCATTCTGCACATTGCCTTATGCGTTGAAGTTTCTTTGGGCGCCGATTGTTGATGGCGTTTCACTGCCGCTCTTTGGGCGCCTCGGCCGTCGGCGCGGTTGGTTGCTTGTGTCACAGTTGCTTGCGCTCTTCGCACTTGTCGCACTCTCGATTTGGGGTCCAGTACCGACCGACCCTGCGCCCGGGGTCGACTGGACTCTTGGCGAATTCGCCGCCGCCGCTCTGCACAACCGAATCTTCTTCGCACTCCTCTGCGCGGCGGCGTTCTTCTCCGCAACGCAGGACATCGTTGCTGATGCATTTCGCGCGGAGTCACTGGGGTCTGCGGAACTTGGCGCCGGTGCGAGCACCTTCGTATCGGGCTACCGCATCGCATTTGTGGTGTTGGGCGCTGGCGTCCTACTCGTGGCGGAGGCAATCACATGGCGCTTCGCGACGCTCGGTGCAGCGCTCGCCATGGCGTTCGGCGTGGTCGCAACACTCAGCGCGCGTGAACCAGACATTGTGGGTGGCGTGCGACCAACACTGAGGGAGTCGTTGCTGCAGCCAATCGCGCGATTTTACTCCTCATGGGGTGGGCGCGTGCTTTTCCTCGCTGCATTTGTTCTCCTCTTCAAGTTGCCAGATCAACTCGCCACCAACATCACCACTCCGCTCTTGATGAAGGGGCTCGCCTATTCGGCAGAGTCGATCGGTTGGGTGCGCCAAGCGTTCGGCTTCGTCATGACCATAATTGGCGCCGCTGCAGGTGGCTGGATGGTGGCACGCCTGGGTGTCATCCGATGCCTGTGGTTATTTGGCGTTGCGCACTCGGTGAGCATTGCCGGGTTCCTCGTCCTTGCGCTCGCATACGGAGCAACGGTGCATGCAACACCCGTAGCGCCGCCACCAATATGGGCGCTCATGCCTGCCATTGCCCTCGAGAACATTGTGATCGGCATGGTGACCAGTGGATTCGTGGCGTTCCTCATGTCAATTTGCGACCGCCGCTACACGGCAACGCAGTACGCGTTGTTAACGGCTCTTATGGCCGCGGGCAACGCCTTTGCGGGGGGAATGGGCGGCAAGATTGCGGACGAACTCGATTACCCTGGATTCTTAATAGTGGCAATGTTGGCGGGAATACCCGGACTCTTGCTGATTCCATTTGTGCGTCCGCCAACTTCCGCCTTGTAAGATGTTGCGCATGTCTGATGTCGTCACAGCTCCGGCACCCGCAGTTATCCGAACGCCTCTTACCTATAAAGATTCTGGCGTCGACATCGATGCTGGTGATGAGGTGGTCGACCGCATCAAAGGACTACTGAAGCGCACGCACGGGCCGCGCGTCATGGGTCAGCACGGTGGGTTTGCGGGCATGTTCCGGCTTGATTACAACCAGAAGCTCTTCAAGAACAACTACCGCGATCCGGTGCTGGTTGGTTGCACCGACGGTGTTGGCACCAAGGTGCTGCTTGCAGCTGAGCGCAAGATCTATGACACGGTTGGCATCGACTGCGTGGCGATGAACGTCAATGACCTCATCGTTCAGGGTGCAGAACCGCTCTTTTTCCTTGATTATTTGGGGCTTTCCAAGCTTGATCCTGAGGCCACCGCCAAGATGATCGAAGGCGTTGTGAAGGGCTGCGAAATCGCCGGGTGCGCGCTCATCGGTGGTGAATGCGCGGAGATGCCGGACATCTACAAGCCTGGAGACTTTGATATCGCGGGCTTCTGCGTCGGTGTTGTGGAGTTGGAACGCGTGGTTGACGCGGCTCGGGTGAAGAAGGGCGATGTGGTCATCGGCCTCCGTTCCTCGGGGGTGCACGCCAACGGCTTCTCACTCGTCAGACGGATCATCAAGGATGCGGGGCTCGATCTTGACCGGATTTACCCAGAGCTTGGACCGGATCCACTCTGGAAGGTCCTGCTCGAGCCAACCCGGATTTATGCGAAGCCCATCATCAAGTTGTTATCGGGGTACCGCAAGAAGAAGGTTGTCAGCGGGATGGCACACATCACCGGCGGCGGTCTGCCGGGCAATCTCTGTCGTGCGCTTGGGCCGAAGGTCGATGCCGTTCTAGACCCCGGTGCATGGGTGCCCAACCCAATCTTCCCGTTTCTGCAGAAGCATGGAAACGTCGACCAGGAGGAGATGTTCCGGGTCTTCAACATGGGAATCGGCTACACCCTGATCGTCCGCCCCACGTTTGCGGACGTCGCATGCGCGAAACTTGCCCGCATGGGGGAGACCGCCGTGGTTATCGGCGAGATCGTCAAAGGAACGAGCGTCGTGCGTATCTGACGGGCGAGTTCGGCCTCGCTTGCCGCAGATATTGCAAGTCAATTTGTGAAATTCGAGTTTGTATTCATCACGGACCACGCCATACTGTCCGAGAGGAGTATCGGTCTCGATGATGGGTTGGATGCTCCGTTTGCGTTTACTAGTAGTGTTGGTTCGATTTGTTGATGTCTTGACGGCGAGCCGTATGTACCAGTGCCTCGCTCGCCGCCACCCCGTTCACTTAGGTACTGGGCAAGTCCAGAAGGATGAAACTACCGATGAAGAAGTCCACATTTATTTGTTGCGTCGCGGCGCAACTACTCGCATGTCCGATTGCGTTCGCGCAGGACGAATGCGCGACAGCGCCGGTCCTCACGACAGGTTCTGGTACGGCGTTTAGCACCGTGAGTGCAACCCCAACGGCAAGTCCGGTCGTCAACGACACCTTGTGCCCCAATACCTATCTCGGTTGGGTCGCAACTCAGCCGGACGTCTGGTTCAAGTGGACCGCTCCAGCAGCAGGTTTGGCAGATTTCTCCACATGCTTTGCTACGTCCTACGACACATCCATTGTGATTTACTCGGGCACCTGTGGCGCGTTGGTTCCAGTTGCTTGCAACGGTGACGGAGACACACTCTCGGGTTGCCAAAACTACTATTCATTGGTCAGTGGCCTGTCAGTAACAAGTGGCACGACTTATTACGTGCGTATCGGTGGTTACGGCAATACCACCACCTTGCCCAACGGTTCAACCGGTACGGGTCAGATAACGGTGACCTTCGTTGATTCAGCTGGCGGATGCGCTGGAGCGACTGGAGCGTGTGATGCAGTTCATGCAACCACTGGCTGCTCAAACGCAACGTGCTGCGCTGCTGTCTGCACCATTCTTCCAGATTGCTGCGCCATCACGTGGGATCAATCCTGCGTAGATCTCGTTTACACGGAGTGCACCGGCTACTTCCTGTACACCTGCCAAAATCCAGTTCCTGCCAATGACTGCGCAACAAGTCCACGTCTCATCACTGGCGACTCTGTAGTGCCGTTCAACAATACGAACGCCAACAACGATGGTCCGGGCTTCGGAGACAACTGCGCGTCCGGCGGCTCAGGCAATAATGAATCGAATCACGATGTTTGGTTCCGCTTGAATGCAGTTGCCAACGGTAGCTTCAGCCTCGATACTTGCCACCAGATAACCTTCGATTCGAAGGTAGCGGTCTACGATCTGGGGACTAGCCCGAACACGTTCAACTACAACACCCTCCCGCTTGCCTTGATGGATTGCGACGACGATGGTTCAGCCGCTTGCACAAGCGATGGAATCTTCGCATCAGAGTTGACGGTGACGGTGCAAAGTGGCCACTCGTACTTAGTTTGCCTCGCCGGATACACGCAGGCAGACTTTGGAACAGGAACCATCACCTTCAATGTTCCAGAGCCATGCGCCTTGCCTTCCGCCACTATGTCCGAGGGTGAACCGTGCGGTCAGAATCTGAACGGCGGATGCAACTCCACGCCACCGGCCTTCGAAGCAGTGCTCGCTGGAGCGACTGTTGAGGGAACGTTCTGGATGACCCCAGCGGTGGGTACGACAGGTGCTACGCGGGACACCGACTGGTATCAGTTCAGTATCCCTGCAGATCGCACAGTGACAGTCGAGCTGCGCTCTGCTGCCTTGGCCACGGCGTACCTTGTCGGTAGTGCTTGTCCCGCAGTAACACTTGCAACTGGTACAGGAAGTTGCCCGAACACGGCGTCGCTCTGCCTGTCTGCAGGTACCTACAACATTGCAGTTGTTCCAAACTTTGTTGCTACGCCTGTCCTTTGCAGTGACAATGTGTTGAACAAATACACAATGAAGCTCACGGCAGTGGCGCCTACCACTCCGTGTCCGACCCTTGTTTCTACGACGTGCGTACATCCTGGGCCGGATAACTACTCTTCGCAGACCAATCAGGTTGCGACTGGTGGCTTGGTAGCGTGCGCCGTTAATCCCGCGTTCCCGAACTGCAGCACTGGCGGTACTACCGCGAATAGTTATGCTCGTGTGATTCCCGCAGCTAGTGCGTTCGATTCAATCAGCTGCTTGGGTATTGGGTTCTTCTCCGTCAAGCGGGCTTCCACTGGCACCGCATGCGCGAGTTACTACAGTGACATTCCGTTGCCTGCGACGATCGGTATCTACCGTGACATTAACGATGGTGCACCGACGAATCCGTTCCTACCGGACGGCAGCTGCCCAACAGGTGACTGTGACATGCAGTTGATCACCTATAAGAATGTTCTAGTTCCCGGAATGGCTGGTATCGGTCAAGTTGAGTTTGATCCGCCGCTTTGCCTCGACCAGGAAACACACAACATTGTAGTGGTCATGGATTGCCCGAGTCTGTATGCGGGAACAGCTGGGGTGCCTGCTGCCTCGGGTTACGGTATCCGTGGAAGTGGTGCTTCCGTGTCAGGTGAGCCATCAAACACCTATCTGAAGCTTTCTTGCGCCAACCCCACCGGCGCCTATGTGACCTCGGACTCACTTGGCTACACCACGCAGTGGGTTGTCAATGTCAATGGTAAGGCGACGGGTTGTGGTGCAGCGTCCTGTACCGGTGACATGAATGGTGATCATGTGGTGAACGGTGCAGACTTGGGTCTGCTCCTTGGAGCTTGGGGTAGTTGCCCCGGCTGCATTCAGGACATCAACCAAGATGGCGTCGTGAACGGCGCTGACCTTGGTCTGCTCTTGGGTGCTTGGGGACCATGCCCCTAATGGGAGTTTCACCCTGCTGGGTGGGGTGAGTAAAGTTTGAAGTACGCGGCCCCCGGACTTGTTCCGGGGGCCGCTTTCATTTTTAGTCATGGTGTTGTGGCCACCAGTACAATGACAGGTAAGTATGTCGCTGCAAACTGGTAACGCGCGGAGCCGTCGGGTGGCCGAAATCCAGGCACTGCTTGGGCGTGGCGAACGAGTAGCTGCTATGGCTGTTCTAGAGCCCATCCTCCGTGTTGATGGACGCGATCCGCAGTTGCTCTCGCTTGCAGCACGAATTCAACATGAAAGTGGTAATGAGGCGCGCGCGGTAGCGCTGTGCACTCGGGCGATCGCAATACGTGAGCACCCTGAGCCATACTTCATTCGCGGTGATGCCCTGCGGGCACTCGGGCGCACCGAGGAAGCGGTGGCAGACCTGGTCCATGCCGTCAAACTTGAACCCAATGTAGAAGCAATTCGTCTTGGCTTGGTCGCGGCACTTGAGGAGTCAAATCGGCTCGAAGACGCGCGCTCAGCTCTCGCCCCCATTCTTGATCGTGCGAACGGCGCGGCACTTTCTGAACGGGCAGCGTATGAACACGGCAAGCTTCTTGTTCACGCGGGGGAGTTTGACAGGGCGGTCCAAGTGATTGATCGCGCGGTGACTATTGTCAGTCCTGGGTCGACGGCGTTCATAATGTTGCTACATCTACGGGCCAAGGCACTGGATCGCTCTGGTCGCTTTGACGAAGCGTGGGAGACGGTGCAGTGTGCCCATGATTCGCGCCGGGTTGCGTTTGACCCTGAGGGTTTAAAGAGTAGAACCGATACCCTGATTCAGTATTGGAATCGCGCAACACTCTTGGCCGCTGGCAGGAACATTGATGTAGATCCGGCGCCCGTCTTTGTTGCGGGAATGCCCCGCAGTGGTACGAGCCTGATTGATCAAGTGATTCATGCGCATCCGTTAGCGGCGGGAGTTGGCGAACTTAATTCAGTAGAGACATGGGCAGAGGCAGTGGATGAGGCGATACTTCAAGGTCACCCCGAATCTGCATCGTCAGATTTTTCTTCGGTAGCGCGCCGCTATCTCGCGGATGTACGTAAAGCTGCTCCGGGCGCACAGCGAATCGTTAACAAGGCGCTCGGCAACACTCGAATTCTTGGTCATTTGGGACGCCTTTTTCCAGGTAGTTGCATCATCCATGTTCAGCGAGATCCTCGCGATGTGGCAGTGTCATGCGTCATGGGTGCCTTTGGATCGCAACGGTATCCATGGACTGCGCGCCCGGAGTGGGTGGCCGCAGCATGGCGTGATTCGCAGCGCCTCATGGAACACTGGTCAAGGGAGTTAGACATACCGATTTTGGAAGTTCACTACGAAAGCCTTGTGCAGCGCGGGGAGCCGGAACTTCGCAGGATCATTGATTTCATCGGCCTGCCTTGGGATGCCGCGGTCACAGAGTTTCATCGTGCGGGACGAACGGTACGCACCCTGAGTTACGACCAAGTGAGTCGACCGCTGTACACCGATTCCATTGCTCGTTGGAAAAATTATGAACGCCACCTGACTGGTATCGATTGGCCCATGCCGAGCCGAGATACTGCGTGACGAGGACTATGGCTTACGATTCTTCGCGCCAGCGTCGACCTTGTTTGCGTTGAGCGTCCTTCTTTTTCCCTTCGAGTCTGCGCTGAACACTGCCCCAAGTGGGCTTGGTCTTCTTGCGGACTTTGGGGCGAATGGCTGCCTGAGAAACCATGGCGCGCAACCGGCCTTCACATGCTTCTCGATTCTGAAGCTGGCTGCGGTGTAGGTCACAGCGATAGAGCAACTCTCCGTCGCCAACGAGGACGCTCGTAGCGATCGTTCGAAGGCGTTCGAGGGCGGCTTCGTCAAGACCGCCGATGTCTGCGGCGCGGACGCGGAGGATCGCCGCGGTGCTCGCCTTATTGACATGTTGACCACCTGGACCACGGGCGGTAGTAAAGCTCCATTCCATGTCCTGCGGACGGACCCAGGTACCGCGCCCAAGATCTACGGCGCCGGGCGGGCGTTTCGGCGTCGGCGGTGGCGGCGGGGGGTTGGATGGGTAGGCTTCCGTCATGGTCACGTTCATTGTCGCAGGGTGGGTCATGATGCAGGCTGAAGCGCTGACGAGTTCAGCATCCAGCCCCGTTCCGCCGGCTTCCACCGCGGGCGTGTTACCTTCATCGGCTGCTTCGGTCCCGGGCGCGATTCCAACGATTCCATCTGCGGCGCGGATTCTTGGCGTGGCTGAGGCACCAGCCGTGACCGCTGATGTTGGGGTCTGGGTGCCGAGGCTCACAGGCACGGCGCAAGTTGGCAGCGGCGGTACATCGTTTAAGTTGAATGATGACTTAGCAGTCGAAGGCGGCAGTGCTGGGGTTGCTGGAGAGTTTGCTGTCACCATTGACCGCTGGCGGATTGGTGGAATGGGATTCTCTGCATCCACTTCAGGCAGCGAAAGCGCGGCTAAGGGCGGCACCTTCGGTGACACGAACATCTCAGTGGGCGACCAAATCAAAGGCAGTTACAGCGCATGGATGGCCGGCGCGGAAGTGGGGTACGTGGTGTACCGCCCCAGTGCTGACGAGCCGTGGGCGTGGAGTGACGAGGGTGACAACCGTGACGCAGCGTCCAAGGCGTACGGCGCGAACGGGCGTCCGCTCTTTGATCCTCAGTTTCTCTTGCTTGGGGGTGGCTTGATCTTTCACTATGACCAGACGGTCGAGAATGTCACGGATCCCAGTTCGTCCAGCTTTGATCGGACGGTTGGATGCCTGTACGGCGGAGCGGGCATTGACGTGCGCATCGGGTTCGATGGTCGGGTGCCGCTCGTGCAGGATCTGCGGATCTATGCGAACGCTGGGGTTGGGCCGTCGATTCCTGACGCAGACATCATTTGGTTGCTGCGCGCAGGTATTGCATTCATGATTAATGAGAACATTGGCGTGGAGTTTGGATACCGACTGTTCGATTTCAACTTGCAGGACGGGCCATCCACGGTCGACGCGGGTTTGCGCGGATTGTTTGGTGGCGTCTCGGTCCGCTTCTGAGGAGGAAGCATGGCTCGGAGCAATCTATTTCTGCGCGCCAAGATCCGGCACATTGTCCTGACGCGGACGGCTGACCGTCTCACATTCGGGCTGTTGGGTCGACGCCATCGTTCGCAGCCGATCGAGGTGCGATCGGTGGAATTGTGCATTCCGCATTGGCCAAAGTTGTATGACGGAATTCGGATTGCGCATCTGACCGACTTTCATTTGGGGGAGTTGATGCCGGTTGGGCAAGCGCTTGATGCCGTAGAGCGCGTGGCGTGCCTGAAGCCTGACATGGTGGCATGTACTGGCGATGTTGTGGACTTGGATTTGCATGGAATTGGCGCAGAGGAGTTGCTGTCAGCCATGGGATCAATGGAGGCGCCTCTTGGGCGATTCTTGGTGCTCGGCAATCACGATCATCTGGACGATGGACATCAGTTGGCGTCGATGGCTTCGATGCGCGGCATGCAGGTGTTGCATGGCGCGGTGGTGCCGGTTGGAGAAGCGAGTGATCCGCTTTTGGTTGGCGGCGTGGACTGGGCCAGCACTGTGCGCGCGCTTGATCTGCGCGTTGCTGAGTTGCCGCAGACGCCACATCTTTTGTTAGCGCACAACCCAAAAGCATTTCATGCGGCAGCGCGTCGTGATATTCCACTCACGCTGAGTGGACATACGCATGGCGGGCAGGTGGCATGGAAGGGCAAGCCGCGCGCGAATGTTTCGTTTACGCATCGATTGAGCGCGGGTTTGTACGAGCGCAAAGGATGCTCGCTCTTTGTGAGTGTCGGTGCGGGCGCGTGGTTTCCATTACGTGTGCATTGCGCGCCCGAGGTGTTGGTGATCACGGTGCGGCGGAGCTGAATGCAATGAATTTCCAGTGATGGGGGCAAGGGGGCGAAGGGGGCAGCTTCCGAAAATAGGTGGGCTGAAGCGCTCTCGTTGATGATTCCGGCAGCGTTTGGCGCGGGCGGTGGTCATGAGGGGGGTATGTGTGCCTTGAGAAACTTGTCCCGCCTTGGGAATTTGTGGCAAACTGATGTCACAAGGAGTCACTTCTATGACTGACACTGCCGCTTCCGCCAATGCCGCTTGCTCTTCATCCGCCTCGTGCTGCGCCAGCAATTGCTGCTGCCCGTGCGAAGGCCGTATCAAGAAGTTGGAGAAGACCGTTTGCCGTATTCGCTTCTGGCTGTTTATCTCGTTGGGTGTGCTGATCTTGTTGATCGGTATTGCGATTGGCAAGGGCAATGGCCATGACCGCGACGGTGGCGATGGACGTCGTGAGGAAATCCGACGCGTCGAGATCATGGGTGGGGCGATGCCGGGGGATCGGATGATGGGCGGGCCAATGATGGGCGGCGGTCCTGAGCGACGTCCAAACATGGGCGGCGAAGGACGTGGCGAAGACGGTCCGAAGCAAAAGAAGCGCGGCAAAGATAAGGACTGACGCTCACGGAGCGGGATGCACCCGTTCCATGTTGGCAACTTATCCGTAGTGCTTGCCGAAGCGATTCGCGATGAAGTCGCTGAACGCTACATCTTCGTTGCGCACGAATCCGTGTGATGGAAGCTTGCCGTCTCGCAGGAGATCAAGAATCGCAGTGATGCCGCAGGCTGTGGTGATCTGGATGGCAGTCCAATGGTGGCCGCCGATCTCCTTGTGCCGAACGATCTTTGCGTAGGTGCGTTCGGTGTGGCGACCGCCGACGTCACCAGTGGCGCTCACGAAGATGGCAACGATGTCTTGCGCCGTGGTTGGCAAGGCGCGCTCGAATGCGGCCTTGAGCTCTTCGCGATGCTCGCGGAATCCGAGGTCCCACAGCAGCAGCTTGAGTATGGCGTTGTGGCCGGGATAGCGCATCGTCTTGTAGGACAGGTGTTTCACCTTGCCTTCAAGCGTGGTCGCAAAGGTTCCGAGTCCACCGGAAGTGTTGAATGCTTCGAACTCGATGCCGTCAATCATCATGTGCTCAAGACCTTCAAGGGCGGGCACCACGGTGACTTGGCCATCAACGACGGCTTCGCACGGCTGGATGTACTCGTTGATGAGCCCATCGGTGGACCAGGTCAAGTTGTATTTGAGGGCGTTGGATGGGAATTCGGGAAGCGCGCCAACGCGCATCTTCACTTCGTGCATTGCGCCCATGCCTTCGATGACATGATTGGCGGCGATGGTGATGAATCCAGGCGCGAGTCCACACTGTGGAATGAACGCGGTCTTGGCGCCCTTTGCCAATTCCATCACCTTCTTTGTGACGGCAACGTCTTCGGTCAAATCAAGGTAGTGAACGCCGGCAGCCTTGGCGCGTTCGGCGATCATTGGATTGCAGAAGAACGGCGCGCAACTCACCACAGCCCATTGTCCAGCGAGCGCCTTGTCAATGGCGGCGGTGTCGTCAAAGCGTCCATGCATACCTTTGGCACCCGGGGCCAAGGCAAGCGTTTCTGCGATGGACTTCTCATGCGAGTCCATCACCAAGACGTGATAGTCACCGCAGCACTGCAGGAGACTTGCAACCATGCGACCGATTTTTCCAGCACCGAGGACGAGGACATTCTTCATAGGGAGAGGCCGTGTATCTATCGATTGACGAATGAAAGTGTGAGTGTGAACAGCAGTGATTATGCCGGTGAAGAAGCGATTGATTTGCCGACTTCTTCCATCAATTCGCCCATGGTTTCTGGACCAAAGGAGAACTTGAGTCCGGCAGCTTTGAAGAGGGTTGGCAGGGGTTGGCTTGAGCCAAGTGCCAAGCCCTTCTTGTAATTACCGAGAGCATCGCTGGGGTTCCGCTTTGCTTGCATCCACATCTGCAGTGCGCCAAGTTGCGCGATTCCGTACTCGATGTAGTAGAAGGGAAGGCCGAAGATGTGGAGTTGGCGGTGCCACATGGTTTGCAATGATTGCTCGTGACCAGACCAATCAATAGCGGATCCGAAGCGGTCATTGAGGTGCACCCAGTATTGTTCGCGATCTTTGCGGGTGTGCGTGGGGTTCAAATAGACCCAGTGTTGGAACGCGTCGATGGTTGCGATCCAGGGGAGCATGGTGCTGAGCGACTCAAGATGGTCGCGTCGTGCACGTGTTGCGTCGTCGGATGAGTAGAACTCTTCGAGGTACGGGAAGGTGAGCAGTTCCATGCTCATGCTCGCCACTTCCGCAAATTCCATCGGGCTACTTCGGTACGAGACAAGAGGATCATGCGCACACAACAAGCTGTGGAATGCGTGGCCAGCTTCGTGCACCATGGTGATGACATCGCGGTGAAGTCCGGCGGCGTTCATGAAGATGAATGGCGAACGGCTGCGTTGCCGCTGGTATTGGTAACCGCCGGGTGCTTTGCCCTTGCGGCTCTCAAGATCGAGGCAATCGCCGTGGCGCATGCTGTCAAACATGGTGCCGAGTTCGGGGTCCATGCGGTGGAAGATGGCGCTGGAGCGATCGACGAGTTCCTCGGCTCCGTTGAATGGCTTAAGGGGCGCGCGGCCGTGCAGGTCAACCTTGAGGTCCCAAGGCTTGAGGGCTGGAATTCCAAGCACATTTGCGCGTTCTGCGTTGAGTTTTCGCAGCAGCGGCACGCAGACTTTTTCGGCACCTTCGTGGAACGTTGCGCAGTCGGCTGGCGTGTAATCAAATCGCTGCAGGCGAGCGTGTTGGAAGTCACGGAAATTTGGGAATCCGGCGTTGAGCGCCATTTGATGGCGGTGCGCGAGCATGTGATCAAAGAGGTCATTGATGCGATCGACATCATTGAGGCGGCGGGCGGAGACTGCTTCCCAGCTGGCTTGTCTACGTGGGCGATCGATCTCTTCGAGGTAGCGCGCCATCTGCGGGAGCGTGCGTTCTTCGCCGTCGAACGTGACTGTCATAGCGCCATTGATTTCGCTGTACTTCTGGTCGAGTTTGGTGACTTCGGTCTCGATCGGAATGTTCGCTTCGCAGAACAGTTCAACGGAGCGGCGCAGGCTGCGGAGTAGGACGCTGTAGCGCTGCGGATCGAGTTGCTGGGCAAATGGGCACTCGGCGATTTTGCGATCGAGCGCGAAGCCGACCTTCTTGAGTTCCGGCTCCACATTCTCAACGAACTCCAGGTAGCGCTTGCGCGCGAGTTCGTCATCGGTGTGGCGCGTCATTTGGATATAGAGATTGGCGGCGGATTCTTCGGCGGCAGCATCGAGTTCGCTGCGGTCAAGAAGAAGGCGCTCCAGCGCAGCGCAATCATGAATGGTCCGACCAACGAGCTGTGAGTAGTAGGGCTCAAGCGCGGGCCACTTGCTGCCATCGATGACGGCGGGAACAAAGGTGGAGGCGGGGGAATGTCCGGTGGTGGCGGTGCTGGTGTTCATGTTGTGAGTTTCAAATTTGCCGTGGGGCGGCAATGGTAGTCCGCTCGGCGTGGATCCAACTTATTGGCCCCGGTGCCGGAGGCGTGGCGAGGAAGGCTGGAATTGGTGGCAATTAGTGCCCGCGAGCAGTGACCGCGATGGCGGGCAGACCGGCGCGCGTTCGCACGAGTTCGGCGATAAGGTCTGCTTCAAGGCGTCCTGCGCACAGAACAAAGAGCGTGCTTCCGCTTCCACTGACATGGACGGTACGGGCGGTGGCTTCTTGTACTTCTGCGATCTCGTCTTCAAGGGCAGGCGCGGCGGCGATGGCTGCCGCAGCAAGGTCATTGAAGGGCGCGTCATGCGTGAGTGATTCCATTGCGGCGAGTGCTCGAACCCGGTGGGTCTGCAGCGCGGCATCGGGGCGGAGCGCATCAAACTTTCCGTAGACGGGGCCTGTTGGGCAGGAAATTGATGGAAACGCGAGCACGGCGTGCATATCCGGAAGTTGGTCGTGATGTTCAAGTTGTTCGCCGAGGCCTTCGACGATTGCGCTGCCGCCGCGAACCAAGAATGGCACATCACTGCCGAGCTTGCGGGCGATCTCGGCGAGTGTTGTTGCGTCGAGTTCGAGATCGAAGAGTTCATTCACGCCGCGGAGCATGGCGGCAGCATTGCTTGATCCGCCGCCGAGTCCGCCGCCGACGGGAATTCGCTTTTCGAGTTTCATTCGAAGCGGAAGCTTCCGGCCGACATGACGTTCGAGTTCCAGATGGGCTCGCACGGCGAGGTCAGTTTGGATGGGCCAATCAATCAACGACGTGCGGGGCGCGTCGGGTGCCCAGATGATTGCATAGAGCGAGTCGCGTCCTTCATCAAGGCGACGGAGATGCAGGTCATCTGCAAAGTCGGTGGTGACCATCCAACTTGCGATGGGATGCATTCGATCCGCGTTGGGCGCGCCAACCGAAAGCGCCAAGTTGAGCTTGGCAGGAGCGCGCACAATAATTTCACGAGGATCAGACATGGCACGAAAGGTTACCCCCGTAAATAGGTGCCGTTCACCCCTGTCCCCATTTTCGCCGTTGCGCGCAGGACCCTCGGACGCGGACGGCTGCGCTCCACAAGGTTCCGCTTACCGAGGATCCCGTGCTCACTGCGGGTGCTCGCCAACGCAACACACATGCATGCACGGTCTGGAACCAGCTCCCCTGGCCGCACTCGCCGGAGAGGACAGGGCCGCGCTCAGCGGCCGTCCTCGTAAGGCGAATGCGGGCCAGTAAGAGGCCGTGATCGAAACCGCGCATCCTTGCCGCACCCGTGCCTTCTACACTTTGTGGATGCTTTGGCAGCCCGCATTGCCCGATACGTACCTGCACATGACCGACGCCAACCTCGCGGCGGGGATTCGTGCGCGCAAAAAAGAGCTCGGTCATCGATTGTTGATTCTGGGGCACCACTATCAACAGGATGATGTTGTTCAGCATGCCGACCTGACCGGCGATAGTTTGAAGTTGAGCCAGATGGCTGCTGAAGAAGCGGAGCGTCGTGGAAGTGAATGGATTGTTTTTTGCGGCGTGCATTTCATGGCCGAGACAGCGGATGTCTTGACCAGCGAGCGTGTCAAAGTGGTGCTGCCGGATCTTTCCGCTGGATGTTCCATGGCCGATATGGCGCACTATGACGATGCGGTTGAGGCGTGGGGTGCCATCGAGCGTGCGACGAAGGGAACGAAGGATCGCATCGTGCCGATCACGTACGTCAATTCGAGCGCCGCTATCAAGGCATTTGTTGGTTCGAAGGGCGGCGCGTGCTGCACAAGTTCGAATGCTTCGCAGGTGTTTGATTGGGCACTCGCGGGCGGAGATACGCCGCTTGCTAAGGGCGAAGTGGTGAAGATTCTCTTCTTGCCGGATCAGCACCTTGGTCGCAACACCGCGAAGCGCAAGGGATTTGTCACGGAATTTGATGCAACGCCGCTTGCGCCTGCGCAGACGGCGCTGTGGAACCCAAAGAAGGAACAAGGCGGGCTCACTGATGCGGAGATCCGCGCCGCGCGTGTCTTGCTGTGGGCGGGTCACTGCAGTGTTCACAAGATGTTCCGGCCTGAGCATGTTGACGCAGTGCGTGCGGAGTTTGCTGATCGCGGTGGCATCACCGTGATCGTGCATCCTGAGTGTTCGCAAGATGTGGTGGATGCAGCGGACATGAGTGGGTCTACCGAACACATTATTCAGACCATTGAGCGTGCGAAGCCAGGTAGCCGTTGGGCGGTTGGCACAGAGATTCACTTGGTGAACCGGATCGCACAAGCGGCGGCCGCGCGCGATGTGTTTGTTCGAATTCTTTCGGATTGTCAGTGCTTGTGCACAACGATGTACCGCATTGACCAACAGCACTTGCTTTGGGTGCTCGATGGAATTGCCGAAGGTCGTTCCCCGAATGTTGTTCGGGTGCATCCGGAAGCCCGGGCGCTCGCGCGTGTGGCGCTGGAGCGGATGTTGCGCCATTCGGGGGTCGCTCAGGCTGGCTCTGTGCACAAGCGCGCGGATGGGGCGGCAGCGCTCGTAGACTGACGGAGTGAACGAGCAAGCGAATTCTCCAGTCAGCCCCGCGTCCGCACCACGTTCGAGCATGAAGCGCACGTTGGCGATCGCCGGCGCAGCCATCGTTGTTGTTGTCTTGGCACTTGTGGCGCTGGCGCCCACGCTCGTCAGTTGGGGGTTGTTTCGCGGAACAATCATTGGTGCCGTGTCGAGCGCAGTGAATGGCACCGTGGCCATTGACGAACTGAGTGTCGGTTGGTTTAGTGGCGTGAAGGTGCGAGGGTTTGTGATTGATGATTCCGCATCCGGAAATCGCGTGCAGGCAGACGTCTCGGCGGAGCAGGGTGTCTGGAAGTTGATGACATCCGGAGTCGCCGGGCTTGATGTGCATGTAGCAGGAGCGGTGAAGACGCGACGGGCGGCGGACGGAACGCTCACAATCGCTCGCCTGCTTCGATCGTCTGATTCATCCAAGCCAGCCGTGGGCGCAAAGCCTGACAGCAAAACTCCGGGGAGCATTCTTCCAGCGGGGCTTGATGTTCATCTGACGATCGATGGAATTACAGTTGAGATCCTCGAAGAGGGCGGCGCGACATACGCAGCTCTTCGTGACTTCAAGGGATCCGCTCGCCTCGTCACGGGCGGAGACGCGGAGTTGAAAGTCACGGCTCGTACGGAAGTGCAGGGCACAACGGGCGGGATTTCAGTGGATGCGTCGGCGCCAGGGCTGTTTGACGCAGCAGGTGCATTGCACTTTTCCGGTACGCCAGTGACAGCAAGCATCAAGGCAACCGACGCGGCCATCGGTGCGGCCGGACTTTCCATTCGTCTTAATGAGCTGAATGTCAGTGTCAAAAGTACAGACATCACAGGCGCTATCAATGCGGACGTGATGCTGCGCGCGGTGCTTGACGGGCAACCCGAGAGCGCGCTGAGTTCCACGCTGCGCTTCGATCGCCTGCTGTCCGCAAGCGGTGAGCCAATCTTTGATCTATCAGCCATCCACGGATCTGTGCACGCCGAAGCCGTCCCGACCGCGCCGTTTGAGCGTTTCATTACGGGTAGCGGCGCAGTGCTCGCTCGTGATATTGGTAAGCGCGTTGAGTTCAATGCCACTTTTGCTGACGCAACTGGCGGCGACATTTCTATTGAACTTCGAAGTGACATCGTGACCGCACGCGCGGAGGGTTCAATCGACCCGACCACACGCGCAGCAACGCTGCGAATCGTTGAGGCAGACGCAACGCTGTCGCCCGCATTGCTTGCAGCACTTGGCGACATTGTTGTGACCGCGCCAGCGCGCATGTCGTTGCGTGCGAAAGATGTTGCCATTCCCGCCGCTGCTGCGGATGGATCAATTCCAACGGATCAAGTTCGACTCGATGCTGTGGTCACGCTTGCGCTGGCTGGTCTGCAGGTGCCTGGTCCAGATGGTCATGTTCCGCTTGATATTTCTGAACTTCGCGTGACGGCGAAAGCCGCTCCGCTCGGGAGCGGGTTAGCGGTGGACTTGTCCGCGGTTTCAGCGGCAGGCGGCGCGCAGGTTCCTCTTCGCGTTACGGCGGCAATCCAACGCGGCGGCGCATTCGGCGTGAACGGTACGGTGCATGTGGCGGCACTTCCGTGTGCATTACTTCGACCATTCATGCCCAAAGATCTCCCAATTGATCTCGCTCAGGATGTTGGTGCATCGATCAGTTCCCTTGATGCAACAATTGGTTCGAGCGATGCGCCGAATTTCTCGTTGGCGTTCGAGTCTGCCAAGGTGGCGATGTCAATGCAGGGCGTTGTGCATGCGGATCGATCTATTCATCTTTCCAAGGGCGCAACGGTCACGATGCGCGCAATTCGCCCTGCGCTCGTGGCGATGTCCGGGGTGACTGTGAATGCTCCGATTGATGCGTCTGTCACAATTGACGCGCTCTCGCTTCCTGCACCGAAGGCGTTCGCCGTTTCTGCATTGGGCATTGACGCTTCGGTTGTTGCGAGCAAGTCTGGCGGCGGCGTCATCAGCGCAACCATCGGTAGCGGCGACGGCGCGCGTGTGCTGGCGGTCGACGCGCTTCGCGTTACTGTGAAATCAGACGCCATCGGAAGTGCAATACGAGCAACGGTCGAGACAAAGGTTGACGGAATTGCAGTCAAGGCGAATGCCGATGCGCGTGGTCTCAAGGACTTTGCAGCCAAGGACATTGAGAGTGCTGCGCTCGTTGCAGATGTTCAATTGACGGGCATTTCATCGGAGCGAATTGCGAAGGAAGTTCCATCCGCAGCGAAGATCATCCGCGAATTGACAGCGGGAAACATGGACGCATCATTTCATTACGAGGGATCGACGCTCGATGGCAAGGGCCGTGTGGCAGTGAAGTCCGCAGGAGTTGAAGTCACGGCAAACGCAGTTCTTTCGCGGGAGGCGCTCGTTGTTGACGCTGTTGTTTCCGCAGAGGTATCGCCCGCACTGTTGGCTGCTGCCGCCGCGGATGTTCCTGTGAAGCTCGCCGCAAACACTCATGTTGATGTGAAGCTCGACAGCGTCACAATGAAGCGAACCATTCCGTGGGAGTTTGCGGCGCCGGCTGCTGCTCATGCTGTTGTGCGGATTCCGGCGATGGTGGTTGCTGACGTTCCGGGGCTCGCTTCGGATATGGCGCTGTCAGACACGGTGCTTGATGCCAATGTTGCGCTTGGCGGAACGATGTCAGTACGGGGTACGTTGGGGTCGAAGGTTGCCGCGCGGAACGGTAGTAAGCGCGTGCCACTGGCGCCGCTCAACGCACATTTTGCGTGGACTGATGCTGCAGCGAAGCCAGCAGCCTGGTCCGCCGATGTTGTTCTTGATGGCATCAAGGTTGACGGACTTGCCATGCTTATTGATATCGACGATGCCATGCGCAAGGAAATCGGCGACGGCGCGCGGATTTCGGTGAAGGGCGCGAATGTCGGTGCGAGTGGAGTTTCCTTTGAAGTGGAATCGACGCTTGAGCGGTTGAAGGCAAATCTCAACGGTCAATTTGTGGATGGCATTCTCTCGTTGGCAAACAGTGCCGTAGATGTCACTATTCCTGCGTCGCGCGCTACGGAAATGCTCAATGCGCTTTCAAGCAAGCCCGCGCAAGATGCAGCGTCTGCACCGGATGCGAAGAAGGATGCTCCGGCATGGAAGCAGGTCAGCGCAGTGGCGCTGGTTGCCACGATTACTAATTTCCGAATGAAGGTGGGAGGCGGCGCGGCAGTGCCGGCTGCTTCGAGCACCGCGAGCCCAGCTGCAAGCGCTGAGCCGCGCGTGGTTCTGCCAGCAGGGTTTGCTGCAGTTGTCCGGCTTGACATGAAGCCAGTGATGCTGGTGCCGACGAACGGCGAGCCAATCACCGTTGAATCGGTGTCGGTGGCAATCAATGCCCCTGGGCTTGATAAACCGGCGGTTGTGAAGGCAACTGCGTCGATCGCTGGAACTGGCGGACAGCGCGTTCCGATCTCGCTTGATGCCACCCTCACCGATTGGGCCGCCGCTGACGGAGCGGTTCTCCTAGAGCGAATCCGAGTGGATGGAACACTCAAGGCTCCACGCGCTTCCACGCGTGTAGTTGGTGCGGTGCTAGGAATGGGTGCTGAACTTGAAGAAGCGGTCGGGCCAGATCTGAGCGTTGACGCATCGGTTGTTTCTTCCGGTCCTGGCATCGCGACGGCGGCGGCATCGATCAACAGCAAATTTGTAAACGTGAAGGCGCCGCAGGTCTCCTTGAAGAACGGGGTAGTGAGCGTGGTTGCTGCGCAGCCGGTGACTGTTGACTTCATTCCTTCGGAGCCTTTGCGTCGGCGTTACCTTGCGGCCATCAACCCGGTGTTCCGCGATGTCCGACTCGCAGATGAAAAGAAGCCGATTGTGTTTACTGTGCAGTCGTTCTCGTACCCAATTGATGGCAACCGCGCACACATGTCCGGCGATATGCGCCTTGTTGTTGGCGATGTGCTTCTTGATCCAAACGCCGACAACGATGTCCTCAATATGTTGAAGGTGTTCCAGACGAAAGATAAGAAGCCGATCGACGGCGTCATTGATCCGCTCACTGTGGTGATTCGCGATGGGCAACTCACTTACAAGGATTTCCAAATCGGAATCGAGCGTCAGGGGAAGAGTTGGAAGACTCGCCTCATCTTTGATGGAGACATTGATCTCACCCAGAAACCACCGTTTGCTCGTTCAATTGCAGCGAACTATCCGCTTGGCTCCGTGGCGCGCGAGGTGGTCGGTGTGCTCCCCAACGAAGACGGTGGAGGCTCCGTTGCCAACATGATCAACACTGCTTCCCTAGGAATTGGCGATGCACTTCAACTGCGTATCAAGATGCGTGGTCCGCTTGGCGATGTCAATGGAAAGCCTGCCAAGCTTGAGCGCAAGGTCAAGGTGATCTTTGATGCGAAGTCGATGGGCGATGGCGTCGGCACGGCCGTGGAGGGTCTTGGCCAAAAGATCGGCGACCTCTTCAATAAGACCCCGAAGAAGGGCAAGAAATGAATTGATTCGCGCTGCAGGCGTGGATCACATCGGCTTGCCATCAATCGTCAGGTCGTACATCTCAAGGAGCTTGGCCTTGTCAAAGATGAGTTCCTGGCGACTCATGCCGGTCACGTCATAGACCGGAGTCAATTCGATCGCATCGCACGGGCAGGCTTCTTCGCACATGCCGCAGTAGATGCAGCGCAATTCATCAATGTCGAATTGCTGTGGGTACTTCTCGCGGTCGGGCCACGGACTCTCGTCCGCCACAATGTGGATGCAGTGCGCTGGGCACGCGGTTTGGCACATGAAGCACGCCACGCAGCGAACGCGTCCGTCTTCATCCTTGTTCAGGCGATGAACGCCGCGGAAGTACGGCTTGTAAATTCCGCCGTCTTCAACATCGCGCTGCTCGCGGCGTTGCTCGGGGTACTGGAGCACCCACAACGTGTCCTTGTTGGAACCGTTGCGACCGATGTTCTGGAAAGCGTGGCGCAGCGTGGTGCCCAAGCCCTTGAAGACGTTGACCACATAGAGGCTCTCCGTGCGGGTGAGCTTCTTGGGAGTGACGTCGAGAATTTCGTTGTCGCGAATGGACATGGAGGCGGGATTCTAGACACGCTGCGGCCGGGGTAGCCTGCTCGACATGGTGGATTCGACTCGCGGCGCCTCTCGCGCCAAAGAACGCCGGGAAACTGGCATCGGAATGCGAATGGCCGGACTTGGTTTTCAGACCAGTTCCGAGGTGGCTGCCGGTGCGTTACTTGGCTACCTGTTCGATTGGTGGCGTGGACAGGGCACGATGGGGCTTGTTGTTGGCGGAATACTGGGAATCGTGGTGGGAATGACATCGCTGCTCCGCGGCGCGATGCGAATGAACCGTGAATTTGACGCCGCAGGGCGTTCGGGAGACAAGAACGATGCCTAATTCCAGCCAGCCAGAGCCGGGCGGGGTGTCGGATGCCGCACCAGCCGCACGTCGGCAGCCCGTGAAAGAGCAGGAAATTCGGATTGCCGCCCGGTTGCCGGCCATCGGGATCGTGGTTGCCACGCTGATCTCAGCCGCCGCGGCGCTCATAGCGGTCCGGCTAGCCGAAATCCCGTCCGGAGCGGTGCTCCCCACCCTCTTGGGCGTGGTCGGAACAGGGCTCCTGACCCTTGGAACGGGGTTCATCTTCTATTCCCCGCGGTTTCGCCCGGCGGGCGATTGCAGCACCCGTTGGATGGGAGCCACCCTCGCCCGGTTCATGGCGATTCCACTCCTGTGCGTTTCGATATACTTCTCCCTCCCCGAAGGCGGTCAGTTTGCCGTTTTGGCCACCGTCGGGTCGTACTTGGCGTGCCTTGCGGCCGAAACCGCATTGGTCGCCTGGACGGTTAACCGAAGCCTGAACGACGCCTCCATATGACCCTCATCCTTGCCTCCGGCACCGATCCCCTTGGGCACGTCCTCGACAAGAGCAGTGCGTTCACCGATCTGTTCGGTTTCGATGTCCCGCTGAGCGTTGTCTCAGTGGTCATTGGAGCACTGATCGTCATGGTGCTCCTTGTGCATTCCTCGCGTCGGATCAAGACTGGTCCCGAGTCGCAGGGTCACCAGCGCTATGTCACGCGCGGTCGATTTGCGCAGATCGTTGAAGTTCTGGTTGACGGCTTGTACACGCAGATGTTGGAGCCAGTGATGGGAGCGCGCTTGGCCAAGAAGTGGCTGCCGTTTCTACTCTCGCTCTTCTTCTTTGTACTGGTCCTGAACGTGATGGGACTTGTGCCGATTGCCGATCTGCAAGAAATCATTCACTCGTTTGGATCGAAGCATGAAGCAGGCGAGGGCGCTGCACTTGTTGCCGCCGAGAAGCATGCGCTGCTCTGGATCGGTGGTACCGCTACTGCCAGTCTCTCCGTGAATATCGGCCTAGCTTTCTGGGCATTCCTGGCAATTCAGTGGCAGTCGCTGCGCGAGCTCGGCGTCAAGGGATGGCTTGAGCACTTGTGCGGCGGCGCTGATCTGGTGCGCAACAAGGGACTGTGGTTTGTTGTGCCGATCATCTTTATTGTTGAAGTGCTTGGCTTGATCATCAAGCCCGCCGCGCTTGCAATTCGACTCTTTGCGAACATGGTTGGCGGCCACACTTTGATGGCCACTCTCATGTTGTTTGGTGCGATGGCCGGCAGCCTGGGCATTGCCGCAGTCAGCGGAATTTCGCTGGTTGCTGGCGTAGCCGCTGTGGTCATCTCATTCCTC
>CANJHD010000037.1 GCA_947474065.1 Planctomycetaceae bacterium | reverse complement strand
GCGGGCATTCATGCCTGAACCATGGAAGATCCGTTTCGCATCCTCGGTTTACCGCGTCAGTTTGATCTGACGCCTGCCGAGGTGACAACGGCTCACCTGCGTACTGTTTCGCAAATTCACCCTGACCGCGCAACCGATGAGGTCCAGCGAGTTCAGATGGTGCAAGAAGCGGCGGTCGTTGGTGCTGCCAAGCAACGGGTTGCGCACGATTTAACGCGCGCCGAGGAGCTCCTAAAGCTCCTCGGCGCGCGGTCTTTTTTGTCGGCGCCGCTATCGCCGGAGTTTCTCATGGAAACGATTGAACTCCGTGACGCGATTGAAGAGGCGTGTGCTCATGGGTCATCTGATGCGCGCGATTCGTTCACTGCGAGAGTCCGACTGCGCAGGGGCGAGGAACGGGACGCGCTCGCGGCTGCCTTTCGGCGAGCGATTCCGCATCCAGAGCGCGTTGGCCACGAGGGGCTGTCCGCGAGTTCGAGTCCAGTCTCGCTGCAGATCGACGCGACCGATGCCCCCGATCAACTCGGTGGAGAGCGGCGCGCGGCTTTGCAAGACGCCGCTGCCGCGCTTATTCGTTTGCGCTACCTCGACCGCATGCTCGATCGCCTCGTTGGCGACCCGTAACACTGCGCTCAAGAATCCAGGCGAACCATCCGCATATGCAGTCTGCCACGCTGCGCTATACTCCGCAATCCCTCGGGCTAGTAGCTCAGCTGGCTAGAGCACGCCCCTGATAAGGGCGAGGTCGAAGGTTCGAGTCCTTTCTGGCCCACTCCGAGAGAATGCGCGGCGCTCCGAAATGGGCGCCGCGCTGCATTTTTCGGTTGTATTCATCGCGCCGATTGAGAAGCGCAGCAATCGTTCGCAAACGCTCTATCATGGATGCCCTTCGCGGTCGAGCCATTTCGACCCGATTCCATATGCTCGGACGCATTTGTGCGTCCGCTGATTCAACGAACAAACGGAGCCACTGCAATGCGACGCGCCAAGATCTCAATCATCGGAGCTGGAAATGTCGGAGCAACCTGCGCACACTGGGCCGCAGCAAAGGAACTTGGCGACATCGTGCTCGTGGACATTCCTGACCGCGTTGGTGTTGCGCAAGGCAAAGCATTGGACTTGGCGCAGTGTGGCCCGCTCGAGCGCTTTGACGCGAATATCAAGGGAACTTCGGACTACGCCGACACCACCGGCTCAGACGTGGTTGTCATCACCGCTGGAATGCCGCGCAAGCCAGGCATGAGCCGTGACGACCTGATTGAGGTCAATGTCAAGATCGTCAAGGATGTCACCGTTCAGGTTGCGAAACACTCGCCGAACGCGGTGCTCATTGTGGTGAGCAATCCACTCGACGCGATGGTCTACACCGCGTGGAAGGTCTCGGGCTTCCCAACCCACCGAATTCTCGGTCAGGCCGGGGCGCTTGATGTGGCTCGTTTTCGAACATTCCTCGCCATGAAACTTGGTTGTTCGGTGGAGGACATCAGTTCGCTCCTACTCGGTGGTCACGGAGATGACATGGTTCCGCTGCCGCGCTTCACGAGCGTGGCCGGCATTCCAATCGATCAGCTCCTCTCCGCGGCGGAAATTACCGAGTGTGTCGAGCGCGCCAAGGTTGGCGGCGGCGAGATCGTCAAACTCATGGGCACCAGCGCCTACTACGCGCCGGCATCGGGCACCATCCAGATGGTTGAAGCGATCGTCAAGGACAAGAAGCGCATTGTTCCCTGCGCGGCGTATTGCGAAGATGCGTACGACGTGGCGCCTGGGCAGAAGGGCAAGGGCTACTTTGTGGGCGTACCCGTGGTCCTTGGGTCCAAGGGCATGGAGCGCGTGGTTCCGATCAAGATGACTCCCGATGAAGCCAAATTGATGGCCGAGAGCGTCAGCCACGTGAAGGACCTCGTCACCACTGTGCAGAAAATGTTCCCGGAACTCGCCTAAACGGGGGTGACTGGAGTTCTCTGGACGTTCGTCCGTCCCGGTGCAATACGTGCCCGGATTGCTTTCCCGTACCCATAGATCCTGTAGCCAAGCGCGGGGTTCGGACGATGAATATCCGATGCGAAACGGGCGTGCTTCAATCTTCTTCGACCCTGGCTGGATGTTCCTCATTGCAGGTCTGGCGCTGGTTGCCTCCGCGGCACTAGTCCCCGCTACGTACGACCTGTGGGTCATGCGTACCCAGTTGCGGCATTTAGACGCCCAGGAGCGGGAGAACTTTAGCCGGCTTGAGGCCTATTCAAAGTTTGTGAGCGAGCTCGACTCCATCACGCCGCAGTTGGTGCGCCGACTTGCTGCTTCCCAGTTGAACCTCGTACCCCGCGGCGAGCGGCCGCTCATTGTTGCCCAAAGTGCCAAGCGAAATCCCATTGAGTGGGTGGACGACACGGTCGCCCCGGTTCGAGCCCATGTTGTTCCATTCCCGGATTCGCTGCTGAGTCGATTGACGCTCGGTCGCAAGGCGCTGTGGATTGCCGGTGCTGGTGTCATGTGCATCTTCCTTGGCCTGCTGTCTGCTCCGCTGCGGCTTTTGGTTCCAACTCCGCCGACTCTGGAAGAAGCGGGAGCGGCTGCATCGCAATTGTTAACGGGGCGAACACCGAGCCTTGCATTCGCGGGTGTTCATGGTCTCCACGGTGTTCACGGTGCGCATTCTGCGGGTCATCTCGAGAGCCTCTCGAGTGCCACGCCATCGGTGCGCCTTGGGCACGAAGCACCGCATGAGAATGAGTCAAGCGCGCACGGCGCGGACTGACAGGGCGATCTATTTCACCGGGCTTCCGTGCGGTTGCAACGCATCACGCATCACGCACCACGCGTCATGCATCACGCGCCATGCGCCATGCATCACGCGCCATGCGCCATGCATCACGCGCCATGCGCCATGCGTCATGCATCACGCGCCATGCGCCATGCGCCATGCGCCATGCATCACGCGCCATGCGTCATACATCACGCTCCACGAAATCCTTTCGATATCAAGAAAAAGGGCTTGATATGTCCGGCGGTTTCGCATGCACCCGTACGTTGCGTGCATGTCACGAACTCCTGATGAGATTCCGGATGCAATTCTCCGTCTCGCTCTCTGTGACGAGTGCGGACCCGCATTCCACCATTCCGCACTTGCGCGCTTCGGCACGTTCGCGGCGGTGCTGTCTGCTTCCGTGGCAGAGTTGGCGTGTATTGAGCGGGTTTCCCACGCGCGGGCCGAACGCATACATGCGCAGCTGCGCACGGTGGAACCAGATGACGAGCGTCGTGAAATGGAGCGGATTGGCGCACGCGCAGTAGTGCTTGGTGATGATGACTATCCACCACTTCTTGCGCCGGTTCCGCTACCGCCCATCGTTCTGTGGACGCGCGGGCGTACGACCGCTGCTGCGGAGGATGCAGTGGGCATTGTCGGGGCGCGTCGCGCGACTCCTTATGGGTGTGCTCAGGCGGCGCGATTTGCAGCCGCGATGGCTGCAGAAGGAATCGCCGTCATTTCTGGTGGCGCGCGGGGGATTGATGGCGAGGCGCATCGTGCGGCACTGCGTGTGGGGGGAACCACTGTGGCAGTTCTTGGCTGCGGCCTTGCAGAGCCGTATCCCCCTGAGCACGTGGGGCTCTTCGAAGCGATTGTGGATGCTGGAGGTCTGCTCGTCAGCGAGTTTCCAGTGGGGTGGCCGCCGCTGTCATCGAATTTCCCGCGGCGCAATCGCATTATTTCTGGGCTGTCGCTGACGGTGTTAGTGGTTGAGGCGAATGTGTCGAGCGGCGCATTGATTACCGCGCGCCATGCGATTGATGATCACCGCCGTGATCCGTGCGCACTTCCCGGTCCGGTTGATAGCCCGCGATCTGCCGGCTGCAATGCCGCAATTCGCGATGGATGGGTACACGCGGTGTTGGATCCGGAGGACCTTCTCCGGCTCGTCGATGAAAATGCGGAGCGGCTCGGGCGACTGGCAGCGGTGCGCCCGGATCTTGCCGGGCTCGGCGTTCCGGAGTCGATGCGACCCATGGTGGCGCGGGCCGCGGAGTTGATCGCACGTCGCCCACGCATTGCTACGGAAGATTTGGCAGCGTCACTCCAAGTGGATACCGACAGCATTCCGATGCTGCGAACCTTTGCAGAGTTACTACTTTCACAGGTGAAGGACGCCCGAACCCAGCGTCGACGGACTGCGCGTACTCACGCGGAGGCGCCGCGCATGGTGGTGCGCAGTTGGTCAGGTCCAACCGATGGCGTAAAAGATCGCCGAGAAGAACAGGTCGCTCAGGATGACGAAGATCACGGTCTGCACGACGGTCTCGGTGGTTGCTTTGCCCACTCCGGCTGCGCCGCCTGTGACTCGCAGACCGTTGTAACAGGCGATCAATCCGAGCAGCAATCCGAAGACGCCGGCCTTCATGAGACCAGTGAGGAAGTCTGACATCTTGAGCTGTGAGATGGTGTTCGACACATAGAGGTCGTAGGGGATACCGAGCACGAGCGTGCCGATCACCATTCCAAAGAAGACAGCGGTCAAGTTGCTGACAACTGCAAGAGCTAAGAGGCTCGTCACAGTTGCGGCAAGGCGGGGCACTACCAAATAGCGCACTGGGTTGAGGCCCATTGCCTCGAGTGCCTCGACTTCTTCACCAACAACCATGGTGCCGATTTCAGCGGCGATGGATGCGCCTGCGAAACCAACCATCACAATGGCTGCAATCAGTGGCCCGAGTTCACGGAACACAGAAACGCCAACAAGGTTGGCCACCTTGTCGGTTTGACCGTACTGCTCCAGCGTTGGCGACGTCTGCAGTGCCAGAATGATTCCGATTGATCCACTGACGAGCATCACAATTGAAATGGATCGGACGCCCACGCGAACGAGTTGCGATGTGATGGCTCCGCTACCGATGCGAACGCGGCGCAGCACGAATGCGCGCCACATCCATTCACAGGTATCGCGCCCAAGCCAGAAGAGCGATCCGACCAAATCAAAGATCGACATCCAAAAGTCGATCCAGCTGTCGAGCAGCCGAATCGGGGCATTGGCGGTGGCTGCGGCGGTAGATTCAGATTGCTCGGCCATGGGGTCAGATAGCGAGGGCTGCTTCGAGGGTTGGAGTCATCTTGAAGACGTCGGAGAGTCGGGCAATTTCAAAGATGCCGCCGACGCGCTCGTTCGCTCCTGCGAGAATAAGTGAGCAACCTCCGCGTTGGCTTAACTGAAGGGTCTGCACAAGGACGGCAAGTCCCGGGCTGCTGAGGAACATAGTCCCGGCGAGATCAATCACCAGTTTCGTAGGCTTCTTGGCAATCGCGGTGGCGATGGCTTGCCGAAATGGGTCGATGTTTGCAGCTGAGATATCTCCGACGGCGTGGACGATGGCTGCGCCATCGATCACCTCGACTGAGACTTGGAGTGGGTTGATTGCCATGGACTCGGGATACTACCCGTGGACAGGTCAGGCTGGTCAGTGCCTCAGGTAATCCGAGGCCGCCCGAGCCGGCCTGAGTCATCTCTATGACCGCGAGCGCGCCTTAATGCGCAGGTGTCGGCTGCTTGGCAAGCCATGCTTTCCAAGCAGAAATTGCCAATGCCCGGGTCTCCCACGGATCGTTGAAGCGGTAGCCGTTGGTCTCACCGGTCAGCCGATGCAGGGCACTTATTGCTGCAAAGCGCACCGTCGGATCGTCGGAAGCAAGATTCTCAACAAGCGATTGCGCGTCATCTATGTTGCCGGACTGGGCGCTCTCGCGAATGGCGCCAAGACGTGCAGCCGGGGTCGGGTCGGTATAGGAGGGAGCCACCGGCGCGCACGCTGGTGTCAGTACAGAGATGGCGAGAGCTACGCAGGCAGGGCGCAGGCGAGGGAGTCGATTCACCCCCGCAGTGTAGAGCGAATCAACCGCCTGTAGTATTGCGTTCTTCACTATGAAGAACGCGACCGAGACCGTCCTTATCCTCGACTTTGGCAGCCAGTTCGCGCAGTTGATCGCCCGCCGTGTCCGCGAACTCGGGGTTCATAGCCTCCTCGTTGCGCCAAGCACGCCGATCGAAGTATTGCGTGGATTGGGGGCGAAGGGCATCATCATGTCTGGCGGTCCGGCGAGCGTCTTTGAGGAGGGCGCCCCGCGCTGCGATCCAGCCGTTCTTGAGATGGGTATCCCGGTGCTTGGCATTTGCTACGGCATGCAACTTGGCTGCCACATGCTTGGATTCGAAGTGAGCCCCGCGGACAGTCGTGAGTATGGACGCGCGCACCTTGACATTCATGATGGTCATGGACTGATGCATGGAATTCCGCCGAGGACCACCGTTTGGATGAGCCACGGCGATCAGGTGCGCGACGCGCACGGCGACCTAGCGGTGCTTGCGTCAACGGACACATGCGCGGTGGCGGCTGTGGCGCATCGATCCAAGCCATTCTTTGGAGTGCAGTTTCACCCTGAGGTGACGCATACGCCGCATGGCATTGATGTGTTGCGCAACTTTCTCTACGGCGAGTGCCATTGCACAGGCAACTGGCGCATGGCGGATTTCTTGGAACGCGAGACGGCACGCATTCGTGCGGAAGTGGGCACGGATCGCGTCATTTGCGGACTCTCTGGCGGCGTCGATTCGAGCGTGGTGGCTGCGCTCCTTGCGCGCGCCATCGGCGATCAATTGACCTGCATCTTTGTGGACAATGGCTTGCTCCGGACTGGCGAGCGCGATTTGGTGGAGAGCACATTCCGTGGAGCATTTGATATTGATCTGCGGGTGATTGATGCATCAGCCGAATTCCTTGCCGATCTGGAGGGCATCACTGATCCGCAGGAAAAACGCCGCCGAATCGGGCATCGATTCATCAATGTGTTCCAAGCAGCAGCACAGGAGATTGGTGCAAACGCGCGTTGGCTGGCGCAGGGCACGCTCTATCCCGATGTCATCGAAAGCGGCGCAAGTTTGGCGGGCACTGCAGCAAACATCAAGCTGCACCACAACGTGGGTGGCCTTCCGGCGGAACTCGGATTCCAACTTATTGAACCGCTGCGCGACCTCTTCAAGGATGAGGTTCGACGCCTTGGTGAAGTACTTGCACTTCCGCCGCAAATTGTCTGGCGACATCCATTTCCAGGCCCGGGTCTTGCGGTGCGCGTGATCGGCGAGATCACGCCCGAGCGGCTTGCCATTCTGCGCGACTGTGATGAGATCTTCCTAGAGGAAATCGTCTCCGAAGATCTCTATCGAGTCACAAGTCAGGTGTTTGCGGTGCTGCTGCCAGTGAAGACGGTGGGCGTCATGGGCGATGGTCGAACGTACGACTCCGTGGTTGCGCTGCGCGCAGTCACCACCGAGGATTTCATGACTGCCGATTGGGCGCGTCTTCCGTGGGACGTCTTGGCGCGAATTTCAAACCGCATCATCAATGAGGTGAAGGGCGTGAATCGCGTCGTCTACGACATTTCAAGTAAGCCGCCTGCCACTATTGAGTGGGAGTAACCAGAGCGGAGCGGTTCGAGGCGCGCGCGTTTAGGCGCGATGCGTTCCGCCGGTTCGATTCAACGCCATCTCAAGAACATCACAAACGATGTTCACTTCTTCTTCGGTCATGTTGTTGAAGAAGGGGAGGGCGATGGTGCGCGCTGCGGCACTTTCAGCAACGGGGAACTGACCGGGTTCCGTGCCCATGACGGCACGCACTTGCGGGAGCAGGCTTGTCGCCGGGTAGTAATTGGCAGCGCCGATATCTTGGCGATGGAGCACGCCGATGATGGCATCGCGGTCATCGCAGGTGTAGCGCGTCGAGAGGCGGATCACGAAGTTTGCCCAACTGACATTGCTGCCTTCAGGAACCGTCGGCAGCACGATGTCAGGGTTTGCCGCAAGGCGTCGAACATACGCGGTGGCAACAGCTTGTCGGCGTTCAATAGTTGAGTCGAGGCGCCGGATCTGGCCGCAGCCGAGGGCGGCGGCGGATTCAGTCATGCGTGCGTCGTAACCTCCGAGTGCGAGGTGTTCCAGTATCGCGCCGATATCGCTGGGCTGTCCGGAGAAGCTCATGCGGTCGACGCGGCCTTGGTGGCGAAGCGCTCGGCACGACGCAGCCAGCGTGTCGTCATGGGTGACGAGCATGCCGCCTTCGCCGGTGGTGACTTGACGATTCGACCAGAAACCAAGGCAGGCAACGCGTCCCCAGCGCCCGGCATTGTCGGCCCCATAGGTGGTTCCGAGCGCTTCTGAGGCATTCTCAACCATGGGTATTTCCATCCGCGAACAGAGCGCGATGAGCTCCGGAAACTGGCCAGGATTTCCGAAGGTAAGCGCGGCCAACATCGCCTTCGTCTTTTTGCCGATGCGGGTTGATGCGGCCTCTGGATCCATGTTCAGGCTCATGGGATCGACGTCGACAAAGACTGGTCGTGCGCCGACGTTCAACACACTGTTGGGCATTCCGCTGTAGCCGAATGCGGGCACGAGCACTTCATCGCCGGGTCCAATGCCGAGCGCGCGGAGCGCAATTTCGATGGCGATCGCACCCGAGGAGACACCAATCCCGAAGGAGCGGCGCGTACGTTCGGCAACGAGTTGCTCAAACTCCAGAAGGCGCGGACCCATGCTGAGTGTTCCGCGTCGCAGCGTGTCAGTGACCAGGTCAATGTCTGACTCGAGGATTTCCGGTCGATTGAGCGGGATTACGGGATTAGCAGCGGGGTGGGGCATTGGAGTTACCTGATTCAGCCAGAGATTTATCGAGGAGCAGTTGCTGGCGGCGTCGACGGCGCTGGTGCTGTCTCGCCAGAAACGCGTGCGATCAGATCATCGGTCTTCTTGCGTGCGCGGGCATAGAACCATGCAGCTTGCAGCGTGCGCAATGCGTCAAGATCGCCTCCGCCAGCAGCGGCGCGACCAAGTACATCAAGATCATTGTCAGAAAGCGGAGCGCCAGCACGCGCGATGACCAGTACTGCAAGACCCTCGCCAGCGCGCGGCAGTGAACCGCGGCGCGCACGGGCGATGTCTGCTCCAGCAGCAATGCAACTGTCGTTGACGCCCGTCATTGCCGCAACAACGAGGTTCGGATCAGCCTTCACGCGTTCCACCAGTGCACCGACCGCAGCGGGATCACTCTTCATGAGTTCGCGTGCGAGTCCAGACACCAACACGCCGGTGGGTCGATTTGCCGGATCGGGATCATCCATCCGTTTGAGCAGGTGCTTCCACACAATGGCAGACGATTCCGGCGGAAGTTCCGAAGCACGGATAAGCGCCCACTCCGCGCTCAGTGGATGTCCGGCATCAAGGAGAGTGATCAGTGCTGCAACCGGATCTTTGCCACCGCTGATTGCAGAGCCCGTGTCAGCCATGGCATCGAGCACTGGGTTCCCATTGCGGATGGCATCGAATGCAGTTGGTGGAATGCCGCGATCCGACGAGGCCAAGAGCTGTAAGCCCGCGCGCACGAGTGCTGTTTGTGATCGATTTGCCGCAACATGGTCTTGCCAGGCAGCAACGCCAGCGGGCGTGTCAATCCTGAGTGCCATGCCGATGGCGCCAATCCGAGTGTCGGTGGTGAAATTCTCAGTGCGTGCGAGTTCAAGAAGTGGCCCGGCAGCACTCTTCAGCTCAAAGATCATGCTTGCTTCAATCAGTGCGCGCATCGTTCCGTTGCGGTCAGCGGGCGAAAGTGCAAGGAGGCGCACGCGGAATGCATCCCACAGCGCGGGATCGCCGGGATTCTTTGCGCTGCCATCTCGGATCAACAGTGCTGCGAATCCTGCTGCCACCGGGTCAGTACTCGATGCAAGTGCGCGGACCGGTGCAGGGTCCCACTCTTCTTTGCGGTGATTGATTTCGGCAACGAGCGACAGCAAGGCGGCGTCGGGGAAATTGCCCTGTGCCAGGATGACAGAAACCGGCGAAACGCGGAGGATGCCAGTGATGTTGGCTTCGCGAATGATTGCGGCGCGTTCATCGCGGGCGGTAATGGCCGCGAGCAGCGCGGGATCGATTCCCTTCTTACTGATGAGCGCAGTGCCGAGGACGCCGTAGACCCGTGGGCCAGCATGGTTGTTGCGCACCATGGCACGGAACAGTGCCTCGGTCCCTGGGTCATTGGTGCCGGCGATGCCCGCAACATAACTTCCGGTTGCGGGGTCGGTGCCAGTCAAAGAGTTCTCAAGGACGTCAATCGCCGCCTTTGAGAGATCGACCTTCTCGTAGAACTGGGCAGCGGCGGGGGCGACGCAGAGCATCGCAGTGATCACCACGCCCGCAATGCGCCGGGCGGGGTGGAGTGGCTCGGTCAGCAGCATGGACGGAAGTCTATCGCGCCGCCCGACCGCGGCGCTCGACTCCGCGGCGCACAGTTTCAACCAATTCGCGAACGCTGCGGGCGCCCGGGGTGTTCTCGTCAGGCGGCAATTCATCACCACGGTCGAGCATGTCACGAACCCGTCGCGCGGCGGCGTGCGCGCTCGAGTGGGCGGTGCGACCGAGATGCCGAGCAATCTCCGGAAAACTGAGTGTGGTCATCTCGCGGGCGAGGTGAACCACCACTCCGCGTGCAAGTACCACCCGGCGATGGCGGCCGGTGGAAGCGAGGTCGTCACGATTGACGCCGAGTTCATCGCACGTGGCTTCAACAATCGCTGCAATTCGCGGCGGAACGCCACGGATGCTCGCTTCGCCGATTCCCAGCGCGCGTTCCACGATGCTGAGGGTGGCGATTCCGCCCATATCTTCGAGGAGAAGTGCTGCGGCGATGCGGGCGAGGGCGCCCTCGATCTCGCGGACGCTGCCGATGGCGCGGTCGGTGACGGCACGCGCTGCCGTTGGTTCGAGTGCAATGCCGCGCTCTTCTGCCAAGCGCAAAACCAGCGCCTCGCGGGTACTGCGATCCGGTGATTCCACCTGCACCACCATGCCTCCGAGCAGGCGACTCACCAAAGATTCGCTGAATGCGCGGAGCGCGCGCGGGTGCGCATCGGTCACGATGGCGACACGCGCGCCGGCAAGCCCAATGGCATCAATGGTGTGAAGGAATTCTGCTTGCGTCGCGCCCTTGTTGGAAAGAAAGTGCACATCATCGAGCGCAAGCAGGTCAAGCTTTCGAACGCGGGCGCGGAAGGCTTCGATGTTTCCGGCTCGAACCGATTGGATGTAATCGTTGGTGAACTGCTCGCCGGTGGTGTAGCGAATGCGCTCGTTTGGAAAGCGCGCGCGTCGATCGGCGCACAGACCTTGCAGCAGGTGCGTCTTTCCGACGCCGCATCCACCGTGCAGAAGAATGCTGCGGATGCCGCCGAGGTTGTCCTCAGCGAGCCGTCGTGCGGCTTCGAAGGCAATGCGATTGGAATCGCCAACCACAAAGTCTTCCAGGCGGCGCCAGCGCGGTTGATCGCGGCGGACGGCGGGAACCGTGGTTGCGGCTGACGGCCGAGTGGAGTCAGCGCTGGTGGGGGAGCCGGGGGACGGTGTTTCTTCCTGTGCAACGATGCGGACCGTCAGGAGTCCCACATCGGCAGCCACGCCGGCAAGTTCATCACGGAAATTTCTTTCAATCCACTCGGCGGCAAAGGGGCTCGAGGCGTCAACCACCAGTTCGGACCCGTTCAGGCTTAGGCAGGCGGGTTCGGCAAACCACATGCGGTATCGGGCTGCACCGATGCGGGCTGCAAGCCGGCGTTCGATGGATGCGCTGCTCGGAGCTTCGCGGGCTGCTGGATCGGTGCTATGCGGCAGCGTGGTGGTTGAGTCGGTGGGGAGCGCTGCGTCGCGCTGCGCAGCGCGGCTTGCGGGGAGTGTGGATGCCTGTACGGTGGCGGTGGTCACGGTTTGGTGGATCCTGCAGTGAGGGCGCCGAGGCGCAGTGACGACCGCCGAGGCGGGAAGTGGAAACAGCATGCGCCGATGGCGATGACGCCACCGCTCCCTCGTTCATGATGAACGAAGAAGTGCATACCGACAGGATTTGAGGATCGTCCGTGCCCACTCCGCGAGGTCATCTCCGATGACCTGAACGGCGATCAACGGTCCGCTTGCGCGGCGCTCCAGTGGTGGCCAGCGGGCTCAGTGTGCCGCGCCAGATCCAGTGGGGCGCCACACGAGCGGCGCCGTTGAATGCTCCACTTCCTGCGGAGCATGGCGAAGAGTAGCCGGGTTCCTTCTCAATGCAAGGGGCATATCAAAATGACGATTCGTACTGTGCGCGTAAGTGCCGTTCGCGGTGGCAATTCCTGCGCAGGAACTTTTTTCATCCACCGTGCGCGACGCTGTGTGCTTGTCGATTGTGGACAACCGTCGTCACTTGACAGCCGACCGAGCGTTCGCGTAGGGCGCGGGATGCGCCACAAACGCTTCGCGCCGTCGCAGAGCACGGAAACCAGCGCGTGCATAGAGGGCAAGCGCGGGTGAATTGCGAGAGTCGACGGCGAGCGCGATAGTTGGTTCGCGGCGCTTGGCGGCAAGCGAAATTCCATGCGCAAGGAGTGCGCTGCCAAGCCCGCGCCCACGAGCGCCGGGCGCGAGTCCGAGGTAGATCACCTCGGTGGAATCAGTAGCCTGCGACGGGGCAAGGAGCAGCGCGCCGACGGGGCGATCGTCCTGAAACGCAATGGTCCACAGTGACGCATCATGTTCGCCAGCAGCAAGGTGGCCATCAACAATGTCAGACGGCGCACGCAGTTCTGCAAGACCTGGGCAGTCAAGTGTGTCTCGATAAGTCTCCACAAGGAGTGCCTCGAGCATGATGCGATCATTGGGGTTCCACGCCTCGAGGCGAAAGTCAGCGGGGATTGGCATGAAATGTCCCTCGTTCGGGTGAGCTGGACGCTCCATGTACTCAAGCGTGGCGAGGTGACGCATGCCGCCGGCAGTCCACGCACTCGCTCGGAGATGTTCCCCGGGAGATGAAAGCGCCTGCGCGAGCCGGATCTCGGGGACCTCGAAGCCTTCTTTGAGTGTGGTGCTGATGAGGCTGCCCACTTGTTCCGCGTGGGCGTGGTCGCGCGGGGCGGTGGACATCAGGAGCGCGGTGCGCCCCGGATGCGGTATGAGCAGAGTGGCGGCAATGACCCGCCCGCCTTGGCGCGCCGTCCAAAGGTGGCTGAGGTCGACCCCTTGGGACGCGGCGCGCCGCTCAAAGGTCGGTGCCGAGGTCACAGTGGTGCCGAGGACAGAGGAAAGGGCGGCGGCCCGGTCATCGGGCGTGACCTTGCCGCAGAGCAGTTCCGCGTGGGAGCCGTCACTTCCACCAAAGAGTCGTCGAAAAGGCACATGATGAGCGTAACCGGGAAGGCTCCCGAGCCGTAGAATCCCGACCATGTTTGCAGCACCGAAAGCCGTGATTCGTCCCCTCGCTTGCGCACTGGGTCTTGCCGTCTTGACGGTTGGGCTTGTCGCCGTCCAGCCCGCCGCGGCGCGCACTCTTGTTGGTGCGCCTCCAGTAGTGCCTGATTCCAAGTTGATTCCTAAGGTTCGACCCGCGACTTCAGACGACCTTGAATTCCGACCCGGTGCATTGACCATCGTGACCGACACAGTGAGTGGTGGTCGTTTCTGGGTATTCACCTACACGATTGCCAATAAGACGGGAAAGACACAGCGTTTCTCGCCGCGCTTCGACCTCCTGATGGGTGACGGCGTGATTTTGGAGGCCGGCAAGAATGTTCCTGTCGATGCAGCGCGTCGCATGCAGCGCGCGGTTGCTTCAGCGCAGGCGGTCGATCAATTTCAGGTGATGGGCGACATTCTTGACGGTGAATCCAATGCTCGCGAGGGATTTGTGATTTGGCCTGAGAAGGGTGATTCCAAGGACATGACGCTCTTTGTCACCGGGATGAGTGCGGCTTTCGATCGCCGCACGGATCCAGCGACCGGGAAGGAAGTGATTGTTCGACGCTCTTGGTCGAGGCATTACGCGGTTCCAGGCGTCACCGATCCCCGTCACGGGACCGAGGCGGCCTTCGACGTGATCAAGGATCAGTGGCTGATGCGCTGACGGAGCGGAGTTTCCCGCTCGAATAGGCTGGATTTGTTGCCGATAATCCTGTTTGGCACCCCCGGCGATTCTCGCAAATTTGGTGTTCATGGTGCCGTTTGTGCCCTTCGAACGCTTGCAGTGGTTGAGAATAAACCCTGATTCCGCTACACTTCGGAACTCGATTTGACGGACTGACCTTTGTAGGAGACTTTGTCATGGCACACAAGAAGGGACAGGGCTCGACCCAGAACGGACGCGATTCAAACCCGCAGTTCCGAGGCGTCAAGCTCTACGGCGGCGAGTTCGCGAAGAGCGGCTCAATCATCGTTCGCCAGTGCGGAACCCGTTGGAAGGCCGGCTACCTCGTCAAGCTCTGCAGCGATCACACGCTGATGGCGCTGACTGAAGGCACCGTTCGCTTTCGTGGACGCATGGTTGACATCATCCCAGCCGACCCGACGACGCCGCGCTTGGCGATCGATCGCGTCTGACCAGGATTCGACCTGAACACTGAACCGCGCAGGTCGCCCGATCTGCGCGGTTTTCATTGCATTTAACGAAATCGATACACCATGAATGTCTTTGTCGATACAGCCGTCATTAATGTCCGCTCTGGTAAGGGTGGCGATGGTGCCTCGCACTTGCGCCGTGAGAAGGATCGCCCCAAGGGTGGACCGGACGGCGGCAATGGTGGTCGCGGTGGCGACGTGGTGGTGGTGGCTGATCCACATCTCGACACGCTCATTGAATTCTCTTTCCGCTCGCACTTCTTTGCGATCGACGGCGGCAAGGGCATGCAGAAGAGTTGTCACGGGGCTGACGGCGCGGGGATCGAGATTCATCTGCCTGTTGGTTCGGTGGTGGTAGACGCTGATACCGGCGAATTCTTGGTGGACCTGATTGTGCCCGGCCAGACAGCTGTCGTGGCGCCCGGCGGCATGGGCGGACTTGGGAATGAACATTTCAAGGGTGCCTTGAAGCAGACTCCGCTTGAGTGCACTCCCGGTGAGTTGGCTGTTGAGCGGCGACTTCTTATTGAATTGAAGTTGATTGCTGACGTCGGACTCGTGGGGCTACCCAATGCCGGCAAGAGCACGCTTCTCAGCGCGATCAGCCGCGCGAATGCCAAGGTTGGCGCGTACCCATTCACAACGCTGAGCCCGCAGTTGGGAATCGCGGAACTTGATCCCGACCGTCGAATGGTGTTCGCGGATCTTCCGGGTCTCATTGAAGGCGCGGCGCAGGGCGCTGGTCTTGGTCATGATTTCTTGAAGCACGTAGAGCGCACCCGCGCCATCGTGCATTTGGTGGATCTTGCGCCGCTTGATGGCAGCGATCCCGCAGACAACTGGCGCATGATCCGCAACGAGCTCTTGGAGTTCTCAGCGGAACTCGCCGAGAAGCCAGAGCTAGTGGTCTTGAACAAGGTTGACCTCATCGAGCCCGAGGAGCGCGAGGCGCGCATCGAGCGATTTGCCGGCGCCATTGGCATGGCAAAGGGCGAGCGTCCGATTGCGATATCCGGTGCAACCGGTGAGGGCGTTCGTGCCATGCTTGAGGGCGCGTGGAAACTCGCGGGCAAGGTTTCAGAACCGATCGGTGGTAGCCCTGAAACCACGCGACGCCCGGGCACTGGAAGTTGGGGAACTGCTCCGGGGCCTGTCTCTTAGCGACAGAGTTGCAGATATCGCTCAAAGACGCCGACGATCTGGTCATGCCACGTATCGCTGAGAGCGATGCCAGCGAGTTCCGCTACGAGATTGTTGCGTTCGCTCAGACGAATGACGCGACCACCGCCCATGCGAGCGATCTCCGGGAAGTGCTTTACTTCTTCAGTCTTCGTAATCGACCGCGCGCTGATCACGTAGGTGGTGATTCCGTGCGCATGGGCGGCTTGTGACATCTCCACAGTGCGGATACCCCAACCTGGGTGCGGTGGGGCATCGCCGATGAGCACCATGACTTCCTGCGCTTCTGTCCGCCATGTGAACTTTCCATACGCCATCCGCATGGCTTCGTAGACCATCTCTGGTTCATCGCCGCCGCCATCGGCCGAGAGCTTCCAAATCCGAGTGCGCGCCTCGGTGGGATCGGTGGTGAAGTCCCAGCCCATGAGTTGGAACTCGTCCTGCTGATCTCGGAATCCAACGATGGCCACCCGCATGCCGCCAGTCACGGCGTTGACGAAGCGCATGAGGTCATCAATACCTGCTTGAGCAGCAGCGATTTCGGCGGACATGCTGGCAGTGCAATCAATGGCAACTGCAAGGTCAATGGGCTTTCTGAAGAGTTCGTCGAGTGCCGCTGTGAAACGCACAAATGCGGCGTCGTCAAGTTGCGCGATTGCATTTTGAACGACCGCGACCTTGGGGCCGATGAGTGCTGCGGCATCAATGCGCATGCTGGCGCGGTTGCGGTCAAGCCATGAGCGCCACTTCCAGCCGACGCGTGTATCGCGCGCGCCGGTGATGGCTGCGATCCGTGGGCTGAGTGCGCCGCCGTCGTCGCGATCAAGGCGGGCGATCACTGAGGCGAGCGTGTCCTTGCCGAATTCGGTGAGTTTGCGATCGCTTCGGCCTTGTGCTTCCAGCGCGCCGATGAGTTCAACGGCGAGCAATCGGTCCGTGCCTTCACTTGCTTTCGCCAAGACGCGCGCACCGCGATCGACTCGATCCGCGGGCACCGCCCAACCGCAGCGCAACATGGTGCGTATCACGCGCGGGTCGTCTTCGCTCTCAGCGAGAAGCGTGATAGGCGGGGCGCCGGTGCGGGCGAGGGCGAGGATGGCGCTGCTGCGGACGCGGGGGTCGGAGTCGAGTGCGAGGGCGTTGAGTCGCTCGCGAACGGCAACTTCTCCGGTGCGCTCGAGGCGCATGGTGGCGATCATTCGCCGCAGCCACGCGGGATGCGCAGCAAGTGATTTAAGCGCGGATTCACTGGCGGCGCGCGTCGCCGGCGACACCGTGAGCTGCGATGGCTGTGGGTCGACGGACTTTGGCGGTAGCGGCTCCGCTTGGTTGGGCGGTGCCATCGCCGACAAACACAGTGCGGCGGCGAGCGTAATCACCACGCACGACATTGATTAATCGCCGTGCAACTGCCGCAATCGCGGCGAGGTGCGGAGCATCAAGTGGACGCGTTCAAACTCCTCAAGCCAGCCCTGCAGGGTGGCACCAATTTCGTCAGCGGCAACGGTCGCCCATGGAAGTGGGCACGATGCGCCCAGTTGTCGCGCTGCGATGGATCGGTAGCGAGCAAGGGTTCGGTCGCCAAGCATGGAGCAGAACTGGAAGTCTTCCGAACACCAGACCACGGTCGGCACGCGAGTTCCGCCATTGATGCGGAGTTGGTCGGCGAGGTCTTTGTGGTCAGCCTGCTCAAGGAATCGAACATCTGTAACGGGGCATGCCGCTGCGATCGCGCCGAGCATGGGGCATTGCACAGCGCAGTCGCCGCACCACGCGCCGGTGAGAACGAGCACATTGATGCGTCGTGTGAAACTCGCGAGCAGTGTGCGTTGTTCCGCAGTGACGACGGACGCGGCGATGTGTGCTTTCCATCCAGCGGTGCGGTCAGAATGTGCAGAAAGATAGTTATCCCAGGTCAATCCGGCGGTGTGTGCGGACTTCCATGTATTGCTGTCAAGCATCGGTTGTGGTCTCTTTCAGAAGTCGAAGAATGTCAAATGCCTGAAGCGGCGTGAGGCTGTTCAATTCAAGGAGGCGAAGTTTTTCGATCGCCGGGTGTGGCGGGGCGGGGGTTGCAGATTCATGGTGAACGCTGCTTGCGAAGAGCGGCATTGCGTCGATGGGCGAAGCACTGAGTGCGGATGATGAGTCATTGCCGCGCGCGCGTCCGCTACGTGTTGGTTTCGGCGCGCTGTTCACCTCAAGCGTGCTGAGTACATCTTTCGCGCGCGTCACCACCGACTTTGGAATGCCGGCAATCTGTGCAACGTGAATTCCGTAACTGCGATCGGTAGACCCGGGAAGAATGCGATGCAAGAACACAACATCGCCCTTCCATTCGCGAACCGATACATGGAGGTTGCGAACGCCAGCGATGCGAGTGGAGAGATCAGTGAGCTCGTGGTAGTGCGTTGCAAAGAGGGTCCGCGCGCCGGCAGCGGCCAAGTACTCGGTGATCGCCCATGCCAAGCTGAGTCCATCGAGCGTGCTTGTTCCGCGGCCGATTTCGTCAAGCACTACTAATGAGCGCGGCGTTGCGTGATTGAGAATGCGAGCGGTTTCGGTCATTTCCACCATAAATGTGGACTGGCCGGAGTGCAGTTCATCGCTCGCGCCGATACGGGTGAAGATGCGATCGGTGACGCCGATGATGGCGCGTTCTGCTGGCACGAAACTGCCCATATGTGCAAGCAGGACAATCAGCGCGGTCTGGCGAATGTAGGTGCTCTTGCCCGCCATGTTGGGTCCGGTGATGAGTGCAAGTGTTGCGGGCTGTAGCGCGGTGCCGAGTTCAGTGTCATTGGGGACGAATCGGTCGCGCAGCAATTCATCAAGAACGGGGTGCCGACCACCCGTGATTTCCAGCACGGACTCTTCCACAATCTCTGGGCGAACCCAGCGATGGCGCGCGGCAACTTCTGCGAGGCTGGCAACTGCATCGAGGCTTGCAACGGCGTCAGCGAAGCGGACGAGTTCCGGGAGGCGTTCTGCTGCTTCGGTGCAGAGCGCGTCAAAGAGGGCGCGTTCGCGGGCGACGGCGCGCGACTCGGCGGAGAGAACCTTGTCCTCAAATACCTTCAACTCCGGTGTGATGTAGCGCTCGGCGTTGCGCAGCGTCTGGCGGCGCGTGAACTCTGCGGGCGCCTTTAGGGAGTGGGCGTGAGTGATTTCAATGTAATAGCCAAACACGCGGTTGTAGCCAATTTTCAGGCTTGGGATGCCGTGTCGCTCGCCGAGTTCTGCTTGATAGCGCGCCATCCACGCGGTGGCATCGCGCTGCAATGATCGGCATTCGTCGATCTCTGCATCGGCGCCGTCTTTGAACAAACCACCATCGCGCATGTGGGCGGGCGGTTGCTCGTTGCATGCAGCGCTGATGCGGGTGGTCAGTGTTGCAACTTTCGCTGCGGCTTCCTCAAGTGCGGTGCGTGCGCCGGAGAAGGCGGGTGCATCGCCGAGCGACTGCGCGATGCGACCAGCGAGCGTCATCGATTTGCCGAGCGCAACCAGATCGCGTGGCGTTGCGCGCCCCATCGACATGCGGCTAGCGATACGAGCAACATCTTGGACGCCGTCGCACGAGGCGCGCAGTTCTTCGCGCATGCGTTCGTCGGCAACGAGCGTGGCGATAGCGTCTTGGCGCGCGCGGATAGCGGCGCGATCGCCGAGCGGCGCGCAGGTCCATTCGCGGAGAAGGCGCCGACCCATGGGGGTGCGCGCTCGTTGCAGCACAGCAAGGAGTGTGCCTTCGGTTCCGCCGGAGCGGAGTGTTCGTTCAACTTCTAGGCTGCGAAGTGTGGTTCCATCAAGCACCACGTGTGCGGCGCGGCCGGCGCGGCGCGGTGGGCGCAGGTGTGCCAGCGGACGGACGGACTTCCCGCCACTCGCGGCGGGGTCGGTGCCGAGGCCACGTTGCGTGTCGATCAGGTGACGGAGCAGGGCGCCGGCGGCGGTTGCTGACGGTGCGTCGTCGCTCAGGTCAAAGCTTTCGAGCGTGCGAACGCCGAAGTGTTCCTTGAGAAGTGCCACTGCGTCTGCGGGGCGGAACATCCAGCCGGGGACTTCGAGCGCCGGGCAGCCAAGCGCGCGCGCGGCACGAGCCGCGGGGCGATCGGCGTCTTCGTGGTCGCCTTCTGGAAGGAGAAGTTCGCTGGGGCCGATCCGTGCGAGTACATCTTCAAGGAGCGCGGCATCGCATTCTTCGACCGTGAATTCGCCGGTCGAGAGTTCGACCGCTGCCACAGCAGCGCGGAGGTCGTTACCCGTACCGGTGATCCATGCCGCGGCAATTCGATTTGCGCGCGAATCATCAAGCAGTGTCTCGTCAACCAGGGTTCCCGGTGACAGGACTCGCGTGACTCCGCGCTCCACTACGCCCTTGGCTTCGGCGGGGTCTTGCAATTGCTCGCAGACCGCGATTCGGTAGCCCTGCTCAACTAAGCGGCGCAGGTAGCCCTCAACGGCATGAAATGGAACGCCCGCCATCGGCTGACCCTTCGTGCGTTCCGTGAGGGTGATGCCGAGCGCGCGGTGTGCGGTGACGGCGTCGTCGTCGAAGAGTTCGTAGAAGTCACCCATCCGGAAGAGCAGCAGGCACCCCGGGTGCTGGCTCTTGATACGGTCGTACTGGCGCATGGCGGGGGTATCCCGGTTGTATGCGCGGGGTGCGACTTCTGCAGTTGGTTCGCCAGCGGACATCAAGTGCGATGCTACGGGAGGGGGCGGATTTGGTCGATCTTGGGCAAAAACGACGCAACCCGCCCATTGGCGGGTTGCGGGGTCGGGCACCGGGCACCCGTTTCAAGTGGAGTGGATGAGGATCGAACTCACAACCTCCTCGATGCGACCGAGGCGCTCTTCCAATTGAGCTACCACCCCAGCGGTCGGACGAATCAGTCTATCCGGCTCAATAGGGCGCCGCAAGGCGGCCAAGCGTTTCGCTGCTGCCTGATGAGCCGCGCAGATCTTTGATTGTGCTGCTTGAATGTCGCAATTCTGCCCCGTAGCTGCAGTATCGTGCAGCCCCCGACCCCGGTGCGAAGGACTGCTTCGCCCGGCATTCCCGGCCGAGCCATGGGTCCCGAAACCGCCCTCATCGTCTTCTGCGTTTGCATTGTGGTGGCCTCCCTCGCGGGTGGAATGGTGCCCGTATTGCTGCGCCTCACCCATCGCCGATTGCAATTCGGATTGAGTTTCGTCTCTGGAGTGATGCTCGGAGTGGCACTCTTTCACATGGTGCCGCACGCGCTGATGGCGCGCATGGAATCGGCACCAGCAGAAGGTGATTCGCACGGGCTCTTTGATCCGTTGATGGTGGCGCTGGCGCTGGGCTTCCTGACCATGTTCTTCTTGGAGCGGTTCGCGCACTTTCATCAGCATGAATTGCCGGAGCCAGCGTGCGACGACCCCATGCACGGGCACGAGGGACATCATCATGGTGGGCATGAGCACGCCGCGCACAGTCACGACGGTGCTGCTTCGGAACGCGCGCCGGTCGGGCGGCTGACATGGACTGGCGCGGCCGTCGGCATGGGACTTCACTCGCTGCTCGAGGGCGTTGCCCTTGCAGCCAGCGTGGCCGCTGTCCGTGAAGTGGAGCCAGGCGTGGCACCAGCGCTTGCTGGTCTTGGCACATTCCTAGTGATCTTGCTGCACAAGCCGTTTGATGCCATGACCGTTGCCACGCTGTTCCACGCGGGTGGCGGCAGCCGCGGCAGGGTGCTATTGGTGAACCTACTGTTTGCAAGTTTGGTGCCGATCGGTGTGGTGCTCTTTATGTTGGGAGCCGCCGCCACCACTGGCGGCGTAGCAGTAGCCGTGCCCTATGCGTTGGCATTCTCGGCGGGAACATTCCTTTGTATTGCAGCGGCTGACTTGTTGCCAGAAGTGCAGTTTCACCGCCACGACCGTGTTGGTTTGTCGGTGGCGTTGGTGCTCGGGCTCGTGTTGGCGCTTGTTGTTGGGCGGATGGAAGCGCTTTCACACGCTGGACATGAGCATGCCGAACATGATCACGCGGTCGAAACACCGGATCACGCGAACCTGAATCACTGATTTACACTGCAACCTACGGAATAGAAATGAAAGCAGAACGAGTCCTCGCTGAATTGAACCGCCTGCGGCAAGACCTTGACAAGGATCCCAAAGATTCTGAATGGTTCACGCTGCATCACGCATTCTGTTTCATCTCTTACAAGATGGGCGACTTTCAGAAGTACCTCGACGAGAACATTAAGCCCGGCGATGAGCCCGAATTTGACTGAATGCTGAACCATGCCTGACTACAAGAGCACGCTCAATCTCCCGAAGACCGATTTCGCCATGAAGGCGAACCTCTCGCAAGCCGAACCGTTGACGGTGAAGCGTTGGCAAGATGAGGCGCTGTATGACACAGTGCAAGCCGCGCGCGCGAGTGCGCCGCTCTATTCATTCCATGATGGTCCTCCGTACGCGAATGGATCGATCCACTTGGGTCATTTGCTCAACAAGGTCTTGAAGGACATTGTGGTGCGCTCGCGGCTGATGGATGGCATGCGTGTTCCGTACGTGCCGGGGTGGGATTGCCACGGACTGCCCATTGAGCACAAAGTGGTCACGGACATGAACGAGAAGGGCAAGCTCCAGAAGGTCATGGAGTTGCCGGACGATCAGCGTCGCATGATCATTCGCCGTGAGTGCCAGACCTACGCAGACAAGTTTGTGAAACTTCAGGCTGGGCAGATGCAGCGGCTCTTGACGCTTGCTGATTACGCCAACCCGTACCTCACCATGAAGCCCGCCTTTGAGGGTGCAGTCATTGAGGACTTTGCGGATCTGGTGGAGCAGGGGTTGGTGTATCGCGCGTTGAAGCCCGTGCACTGGTCGATCGCCAACCGCACGGCGCTTGCTGAAGCTGAACTGGAATATGAAGATCGCGAAGATCTTTCGGTGTACGTGGACTTTGAAGCGGCGGACCGCGAAGCAGTGGAGCGGGTGTTTGGCTGCGAACTTGATTGCACCCCCAGTTTCACCATTTGGACCACCACGCCCTGGACGCTGC
>CANJHD010000036.1 GCA_947474065.1 Planctomycetaceae bacterium | reverse complement strand
CTTCGGGCCGCGCCACGTCCGAACCGCAATTTGACCAACTGAATTTGCCAGGTGCGCATGACGCTGGCCGGGCGCACTCGATTCGGTACTAATGAACTCCACCTCGCCAGTAACCAATTGAATGCCGAGCGGCGAAAAACTGCCGAGGCCCGGATTCGTTGATTGACCGCGATTCGTCATGTAACGAACCGAATTCACTGGACGCGTTGCGTCGTATGCGCCCTTCACGCTCCATGCCGAAACTGCAGCATCGTGCATGGCGCCACCAAGTAGCAGGTACGCCTTGACGTCCCATTCGAGTGGATCCAATTGCGAACCACGCCCGCCGATGCGGCGATCGGCAGACCGCTCCCGAACATTGTTGAGAATTGAAAACCAATGTCCGGGCGGGGTTTCGCTGTTCGGACCATCAGCCCAAAATTCTGCAAGTGTGCGTGTGAAGTCGCCACGCGGAACAACGTTTGCTGAATAGGCCAAGCCCGTCGCCGGGTTCACCGCGCGGCCAACACCCAGCGGACGCCCACTCGCCAGGTTGTAGTAGCTCTGCCAGTTGGATGGAACAGTTGGCTCCGGCGAATCGCCCATGGTTCCAGGTGATATATCCCACATCACTCCGTCCGAAGGGTCAAGGTGTGAAGACCAACGCACCACGAACTCCATTCCCTTTCGGAAGGTTGCGTTGTCTGTTCCTACACCCATGAACTGCGGCGGCGCGCCCGGGTCGAGCCACACTGGCCAACTCACCGAGTTACGCGTGCGGTAGGTTCGATCCGAAGAGAGCAGCGCGAACGGCGTCACCCATCCCCATTCTGCTGACTGAAACGCCGGAAATCCACCGGGAATGACATTCCCTTGTTGATCGACATAGCTGGTCATCGCCAGTGGTTGCCACTGATTCGGAAACTGCATGTCTGGATTGCCACCAGTACTAACAACCATCGGGTTATTCACGGGCATGTAGACCCGATTAGCAAAGTTGTTCGCCTCGTTGGAACCATCATTTGCCAGCGTTGCAAGCATCGACGCCGCAATTCGATTGCCAACTGCAATTGGATCAACTCCAACAGTATGGGTATCTGCTGACGAAGCACCGTACTGGGCAAGCAACGCGTCATACTGCGGCTTCATCACTGCATATCCCGGGCTCGTTGCGAATCGAGCGCAGAAGATGCGGTACGAAAGAACACTGATCGCTTGTTCACGAGCTACAAAGACTGAAGTCCCAACCGCCTCACCATGATCGTCGACAAAGCAAGCCGCGCCCGTTCCGTCAAACGCACGCCACGCGTCCCACATGCCGCCCGAGTGGTGGAACAGATTGCGAGCATGCACCGGCGGGCGCGCAAAGTCGCGGCGAATCGATTCAAGGAGCAGGCCGTTCCAGCGCGATGCCGCAGTTGCCTGCGCCTGCGCAAATGCTGCGCTGTGCAAGGCTCCAACAATCAGGGCGATGGCGCACGCAACTCGTGAGGGTCTCAACGGCATTTCCGTATCGTGACAGAATTGCCAACCAAGTCAAGAATAATGACTCAGGGAAAGCCTTTGCTTCAATTATCGGCGGATGCGCGATCCAGCATCACCCCACCACCATCCCAAAGCGCACTCTCTCAGCGCGGCGCCGGATCTGCTGCGGAAGCCGGATGCGTCTCAACCGTCCCTGAGCGCGCGATGATCTTCTCTACCGCGGCCATCAAGTTCTCAACACTGAGTGCGTGTGTTGCAGTGCGATCAAACCGTGCGATATTGAGCCCGACCGCTTGACCATCAAGGTTCACAATCGGACCGCCACACTGTTCGGGCCAGACGATCCCGTCATGGGCGAGAACGCTTCCAAAGCCCGTGGAGACGTCAGAGATTGCAGTCGTCGTATTCCCGCGCGTTGTCCCCTTCGTGCGGCCAACTGCTGGACGCTTCGCGAGCGTCGCCGCAAGATGCAGCCGCTCTTCGCCGCGCGCAATCTCAAGCGCAACACGGTCGCCGACCGCTCGATCTGCAATCATGCGGCGCAATCCCATGCGACCCGAGAGTTCTTTGCCGTCAATACTCAGAAGCAAATCACCGACCTCAACTCCAGCAGCAGCGGCTGCAGCCCCTGGCACCACTTCTACTACTTTGAGCGCGGGTGAAGTTCCAATTAACTCCCGCTCAGCCGTTGTCGCCGGGTCAGTTCGAACACCCAAATACGGACCGGAACTCCAATCACGGTCACTCTCGCGCGACTCGATGGCAGCGAAGCCCAAGGCGGCGGAGCGCTGGCCGAGGCGTGGCGTCAGGAGCACTTGCCCAGGTGCAATGTGTGCGTCGTGCGTCCATTGAATCGGAGCAATCGTGCAATTGTCAATCTTCAGGACCGCCAAGTCGAGCGGACCGTCCGAACCAATGACGCGCGCCGTGAAGTGATCCCCGGCTGCAGATTCAAGCTTGAGATGGCCGTCCTGCCATCCAGCGGGTAGTTGCGAACGCTTAGTGACCGCATGCCCATCTCCGTCAATCACAGTGGCGCACACACGCGCGGCCTTGCCATCCATCACATTCAGCATTGAAGCGCGTGCGTTGGCGACAATCTCATCGAACGGAAGCGTCCGCTGCACCGCCATCCGGCCATTCTCTGAGCCGTTACGTGCGAAATTGGTTCGGACGCCGCGTTCAGAGTCATCGGAATTATCGAGCGTCAGCAGCGACTCATCGATCCCATCGCGAAACTCCCACATGCGCTCTCGTAGTCGATCGACTGGCGTGGCTGCATTTTCCCATGGGCTCTGTCCGCAGCGAGAATTGATCGCCACCACTTCGCCACGCAGGTTGAAACTTGGACCGCCGGAATCACCCGCATCGATCGGGGCATCAAAGAGCATTTCCTCAGGAGTAATGCGCAATACGCGCCCAATGCGAACAAGCGACGGGCGCGGTTCATCGGGCGGCCCCTGCGTGAATCCCATCGATACAAGCCAATCGCCACTTGCGAGCCCCGTGCTCGTGCCGAGCGGCGCGCATGGCAGATCACGACCTTCGGTATTCAATTGAATGAGCCCACAGTCAAGCGCGCCAATGTTTGCCTGCCCCAGCGTCTTGCCGTGCAGTTCCGTGCCATCCGACAGCGTGACATCAACCCGCACGCCAGCGTGACCCCCCACATGACCACAGGTAGCAACGAGTCCATCCGAGGTAATCAGTACGCCGGTGCCGCTTGATCCGCCGCCCATGCGGCCGCCACCAATTCGTATCAGTGCAACCGTCGGGCGCAGCCGCAACGCCAACGCGCGCAAATCCCCTTCCAGCGCGCGCATCTCGCCAATGGATGCAACATCGTCAAATGGATCTTGGCCGCGCGTTCCATCCCCGACCGCCGCGCTGGGTGTTTGCAGCGCGGCGGTCAGGAGGATGACGGCGAGTGGAATCACTTGGTAGCAGCGGGCGCTGCGGTCGGCTTTGCGGTGCCGATCGGGCGAATCTTGATGTTCCGGTACATGACCACGTCGCCGTGATCCTGTAGCACAATGTGCCCCTTGTCTTTCGTACCAAACGCCTTCATGGATGCGAACTTGCTACCGGCAACCTTGTCCTTCCATTCCTTGGACGACAGGTCGAACTCGGCGGTCTTGACGCCATTGAGCGTGTAGGTGACCTTGGGCCCGATGGCGCAGATGACCGCATGGTTCCACTCGCCAACGGGCTTCACGGCGCCCTTTGGTGCCGGATAGAGCGCGTAGCAGGAGCCGGCGCTGGTCAGCGGGCTCTTGCCGTCAGCGTGCTTCGTGTCATCGAGCACCTGCATCTCCGGGCCGGTCTCCCACGGGGCACCAAAGTCCTCAGAGGAGCGCCACATGATGCCACTGTTACCGCCAGAAGCAATCTTCCAGTCGGTGGCAAACTCAAAGTCGGCGTACTCGTCCTTGGTCGCCAAGTCCCCACCCTTGCCGCGCAGCACAATGGCGCCGTCTTCAACAGCCCATTCCTTCGGCATGTCGGTGCGCTTGAAGCCGCGGAACGACTTGCTTGCGTCTTTGCCGTCAAAGAGAAGAACCCACCCATCCTTGGCCTCGCCCACAGACAGCGTGTTCGGTGCAGTCGGCTCCACGGGCGTAACTGCGGTGCATGAGATGATCGAGAAGGTTGCGGCCGCGAGGACAAAGTAGTTGCGCATGAGGCGAAATTCCGTTCGTAGGAGGTCAGATCAGTGAGTGAGAATATGCCGAGATCGGGATCAGGGGCGCGAAGCGGGCGATGAAGTAGGTGCAGTTGCGGGGCTTGGCGCAGGAACAGGTGCAGACACTGGCGCGGATGCGGGCGCCACCGCCGGAACTTCAGGCGGGAACACCGGAACGGCAATGATCTTGGTCGGCGCATCGCGCGACAGTTGAATCACCACCACCTCGGTGCCAACGAGCGTCTTGACCGGCGCACCATTCACCTTTACTTCTACGGCCGGACGCACCTTGTCCGCCGCCAGCATGACGAGCGTGTCGACCACATATTTGGGCGGAAGTGAAGTGATCTCGTAGGTGAACTCCATGGAGTCGTCGGGTAGACGCTTTGATTTCACATCCACAATCGCCGTTGCTCCGCTGACGGTCCGGAGCGTGAAACGCATTGCCCCGTGCGGGCTCCGTGCATAAATAGTCTCCGTGCGCTGGAGTTTGTTGTCCAAGAGGAGCCGCGGCGGCGGGATCTCCATCCACGGAATCCGGATAGTGAGCGTGTCGGTGCTCGACTTCCCGGTCAACGCTGGCGCTTTCGCCCGCGGATCCTCGCCGGAGATCACTTCTCGGATGCATCCTGACAAGGCGATGCCTGCGGAAGCGACCGCTAACAGTGCGCAGTTCCGCAAATTGAGAAGTTTTTTAGGGTTCATTGTCGACATCGTAACTCATGGACGGAACGCGGCTTCCGTGCCGGCAATGCGAGCGCGACTGAAATTCTCAAAAACTCGCTGATGGGTTGGACCCGCCATTTACGCACTTACTAGTAGTTAAAGCCATTTTTTCTTAACCTTCTTTGCCCACAAAGATATATATGAAACACACCGCCACCGCTGTCGTCGTTGCTCTACCTCTTGTTTGCGCGGCTGTTGCCGTGGCGGGCGGAGGCTCGATCAACCCGGGAGTCGACGTGACGCGCGTCGTCGACTCGCCATTCGAGGTCAACACTGCTAACGATTATGGGTTGACCCCTGGTCACTACCAGGCGTCCGTCCCTGGCAATTCCGCCGATCTCAACTGGCTGACCGACGGAAGCAACTTTGTCGGCGTTTGCACGGGTAATACCGACCCAACAACGGGGATCCGCACCCTATTTGGTGGTTCCAAAGGAATCACCCTCGTGACCCTCGCCACGGATACGACATTCGCAATCAATTACAACATGACCGGCGTGGTGCGCGTCGGAAACGACGTGAGTTGGGCGCTCATTGATACGACCACCACCGACGCTGTCTTTGGATTGACGTTCGAAGACACGACTGCCACGGCCACCGGCGGCGTCTCGTCCGCTTCCGCGGCTGGCTCATTCTCCGGCACCGCTTCAGCGGGCACGTATTGGCTCATCATGGCTGCTTACTGCGAACAGCTCGGCGGCACCTTCTCCTACGACGCGACCTTCTCTGCCGTCCCAGCGCCAGGAGCCTTCCCCGCAATCCTGATGGCTGCAGCACTGCGCGGCCGCCGTCGACGGTAATCGGTTGGGGGAACTCCCCTGTAGCCAAACAAAGCTGTAGCCAAACAAAGCAAAAACGAACAAGCCCCGCGATGTGCGGGGCTTGTTCATTCAGGTGGACCATACTGGATTTGAACCAGTGACCTTCTCCGTGTCATGGAGACGCGCTAGCCAACTGCGCCAATGGTCCGACGCGGGGAGTCTATCGGGTTCTACGCGCCCGGACAAGCACCCTAACTGAAGGAATCAGAACCAATCATTTGCCCCTCAAAAACGGCAATCAACCACAAGTTGAACGCCTTCTTGCAGCGATCCACACCATGCGGACGATGAAACGTGCGACAGTTGCTCACCCTACGGAAGAACACCCACATGGCACACCGCACACACACCTCCGGCAACAGCGCCGCCACCTGCCGCGCAGATAACACCGCGACCTCGCACCGGCTCGACATCTTTAGCCCGGGCTTCGGCCTCGCAATGGTGGGCGCTGGACTCTTGGCGCTCGCGGCTGTCGAAGGCGCGGGCATGCTCTTGGGTCACGGTGCCGCCGCCTCCACGATGCAGGCCGCGTCCGGCGGTTGGATCAATAGCCCGACGGCAACGGAGTCCTTGGGCGCACCAACAGCTACGAGCGCCGCGTTCGAGCCAGAGGCGTTGCTCGACCCCCAGTCAGCAGTGGGCACTGGACCCGGCGCACCGCGCTCGAGCGCTAGGAACTCCGCACCACCGGCATCGGGCGTCCTTGTTGGTATGGCCGCCAACCCGATCCCGAATGGAACGACCATCTATCGACTCTGGTCGAGTGGTCGCGTCGAAGCGATGATCACCACGGAAGAGAATGTCTGGAGCCAGTGGTTACCTGTTGCGCCTGGACAGTCAACAGATATACGGCGCCCGCTTTCGAAGTCGGACAATCCTGACACAAATCCGTGACCGCAACGGTGGTCAAGGCCGGGAAATTTCCGAGTGGTCAATCTTGATCAGCCGCCGAAAGTAGCAATACATCGGCGAATGCGCACCAACGCGCTTGCCTTTCCAAGGATCGCCAGCGTGTCAAAGATCGGCGGACTCACTGTGCCACCGCTCACGGCAATGCGCAGCGGCTGGGCAACTTTCCCAAGATTTCCTTCGGCGTGCTGCGCGGCATACGGCGTGATGGCCTGCTCGATTGCAGCCGCGCTCCACTCCGTGCACGCTTCGAGCACCGGAAGCACTGCCTTCAGATGACTCAGCCCATTCGGCTCAGGACCCAAGAGCGCCTTCTCTACATTCTTCGAGCGGTCCCACGTCAACAACTCATCAGCAACGATGAAGAACCGATTGGTACGGAACATTTCATCAAGCGTCTTTGATCGCTCATGACTCGCTCCAGCCAACTGCTCGAATTGTGCGCCCGTGATCTTCTTCATGAAGTCGGCGTGGAACTCTTGACCGTGCAGGCGAGCGCGCGCCACAAACTCTTCGCGCGGCATACCCGTGATCGCGTCACAGTTGAATGAAAGCAATTTAACCCGATCAAACTTTGCGGGCGTCTTCACTACGCGCTTCAAGTCAAAGCGCTGCTTGAGGAATTCATTATCAAACTTCTCAACGTTCTCGCCCGGGCTCCATCCGTTGAGTGCAAGGAAGTTGCATAGCACCTCAGGGAGGTATCCACTCTGCCGGAAGTCATCCACATTGATTTCAGGAAGCGTTACTTCCAAGCCGACTGCGAGCGCAGATGCCTCAGCCAGTTCGAGTTGCGTGTTCTTGTCGGCAATCCAAGCTTCGAAACGTGCTTGCGTAATGGTTCCAGCGGGCGGCGCGGTCAACTTGCGGTCGATCACCGTCTTGCGAAGAACCTTGTCCTTATCTCGCTTGGACATCTTGCTTGCATCCGGATTCGTGATCAGCGGCAAGTGCCCATAGATCGGACGCCGAAATCCGAGCGCGTCTTGCAACACCATGTGCTTCGCGGTGTTGTTGAAATGCTCCTGCGCGCGCAACACGTGGGTGACACGCATGAGTTCATCATCCACCACCACGGCAAAGTGATAGGTTGGAAATCCGTCGGCTTTGCGAATCACAAAGTCATCGACTTCGCCAGCGGGAAGCGTGGCTTCGCCCAAGACTTCGTCGACAATGGTGATGGGGCCATCCGGAGTCTTGCAGCGAATGACTGCGGGGCGCCCTTCGGCGAGCCATGCGTCGACAGTGGCTTTTGGGAGGTTCGCCATTTCCGATCGGTCATAGCGGTACGCGTGGCCCGCAAGCTTGGCAGCCTGCCGCTTCGCGTCCAGTTCCGCCGTGGTGTCAAAGGCGTAGTACGCCTTGCCGGCTTCAACTAGCTGCGCCAGGTAGCGGTTGTAAATATCCAGTCGCTCGCTTTGAAAGTACGGCCCGTGCGCACCACCTCCGTGCGCACCGAGCACCGGACCCTCGTCCCAGCCGATTCCAAGCCATGCCAAGTCCTTCAAGAATCCAACGCTTGCCGAGTCGCTTGAGCGCTTCTGGTCGGTGTCCTCAATACGAAGCAGGAAGGTTCCGCCCTTGCCCCTCGCAAAGGCCCAGCAGAACAAGGCGGTGCGGGCCCCTCCAACGTGCAGGTGGCCGGACGGGGACGGAGCAAAGCGGGTGACGCAGGAAGGGTTAGGCATGTGAGGCGGCAAAGGTACCGGGGATGAGGGGCGAGCATATGGCACGAAATTGCAGGGAATTATTGTGTAAACGATCGCCTGAGACCCCCGCCAAGACCCGTATTCCGCAAGGGGAACCGACCGAACGACTCGCCCCCGTAAAACTTTCCTGCAAAGCAACAAATTTCCCGCAGGGAACGTGATGGGTTCGGGTGCCAGTTTGCGTTAATGATTGCAGAAGGACGGATTTCATCTGTTTGAACCCTCCGAATGCACGCCTGACGCCACTGTCTGAATTTATAGAACTAGGAACTCCATGCATATTCATTCCATCGCTACCGCTATCAGCACCGCAGCAGCTGTCACCGCCACGGCATCGGCCTCGCTCGTGTATTCGGGACAAACGCAAGCGTCGGTCAATGCGCTCCTTGAGGCTGGCTATACCGCCGCCAACAGCACGCCAGCCATTAGCACCCCAGTGGCTGGCGATTGCGCCGCTATCGGCTGCATGACATTCATCCAAGTTGATGGACCGCTCACCCTCAAGGGCTTCTACCAGTTCCAATTCCAAGACTTCGTGAATGTCAATTACACGGGGATCTACGGTTGGCTGCAGTTTGACTACGGCACTAGCGGCATCACCCAGCAGAACATCATTGACTCTGTAAACGCACAGTCCGCGAGCACCGGCATCTTTGCGCAGACCGCGCAGCAAGCCGGTCACCCGGACTGTCACTTCAATGACTTCATGGACCCGTCGATGTCCAACGCCAACAACGTGTACTTCGTGTGGGTGCCAAACCCCGCCCCGATCAGCCCGGGTCTCAGCCAGATCTTTACCTTCGCTTGGGACTTTAGTAACTATGCGCCCGGCTATGCCGCGAGTGGCCTGAGCATTACGGGCACTGGAAGTGTCCCCGCCCCGGGAGCACTGGCCTTACTCGGTCTTTCCAGCCTGGCTACTCGACGCCGTCGCTGCGCGTGACGAGTTCATCCGCTCCGCCGTTCTTGAAACACCATATTCCGCGCCCCCTCGACCCTCGAGGGGGCGCGGTCTTTCCATGGGTGTTCGCCACAGCGGTAGCCTCAAGATCAGTACCCTTGCAGCATGCCTCACATCGTCGGTCTCATTTCCGACAGCCATTCCCGCTGGGAACGCACCAAGCGGGCTATTGAGGCTCTGCAAGCCAAGGGCGCCACGATCTTCATCCATTGTGGCGATGTGGAGGATGATTTAGTCCTTGATCAATTGGCCGGGCTCGATAGCCACCTCGTATGGGGCAACTGTGACTGGAATCATGATTCGCTCGGCCGCTACGCACAGAACATCGGCATCACGGTGCACGGGGACGCGGGCGAACTCACCGTGGACGGAAAGCGCATCGCCTTTACTCATGGACATGAACTGCCCGCCCTGCGCGCGGCCGTCACGAGTGGCGCTGACTATCTGATCCATGGTCACACCCATGAACTGCGCGACGAACGAACAGCCGCCACGCGCATCATCAATCCGGGGGCGCTACACCGCGCGCCGCGATTCACAGTTGCAACGCTTGAGCCAGCCACCGATCAACTGACCGTCATTGAGGTACCAGCATGACTGCTCATGCGGCTGCGCTTTGTCCCTCACATCGCCTCCGCTCTCTACCACTCGTCCATCAACCTATTACGGAACGGTCGAACACATGAGCCACTCGCAGCCCGGCGACGCCATCTCTCACCTGGTCTCCGATGCCGTTCGCAAGACGACCCTCACCGCTCGCCGCGCAAGGCAGAAGTTTCGGCGGCTTTCAAGCCCGCGCCACATCTACACCGCACCGGGAACAATCGTCGTTTCGCCGGACGACTTGCCAACCGTCGTCACGGTGTTTGCATACGGTCCGAATGAATGCAAAGAAGCGACCGTCACCAGCATCGCGGAAATCACTGCGCTTGGGGCAGACTGGCCCGTGCTCTGGGTCAATGTGGACGGCTTCAGCAATGTTGCTCTACTCAAATCTATCGCTGACCATTTCAGCATCCACCCACTTGCCATGGAAGATGCCACCGACACCGCACAACGCGCCAAGAGCGAGCCGTATGGTGATGCAACATTCCTAGTGCTACCCATGCCGCACGAGGATGAGCGTGGATTTTGGACCGAACAACTTGCTATCTGGGTAACAGCCCATGTTGTAGTGACTTTCCAAAGCGCACCAGGTGACTGCCTTGACCCCTTGCGAGGCCGCATCCGCGAGACCAAAGGACGAGTACGAACATCCGGGGCCGCCTACCTCTCGTATGCAATTGCCGATTCGGTGGTCGACGGATACTTTCCGATCGTTGACCGTATTGGCGAAGCGCTCGAACCCCTTGAGGACGAAGCGTTCTCGAAGCCGGACGGCCAGACACTCGGACAGATCCGCAGTATCCGCGCCGAACTGATTCGCGTGCGCCGCGCAGTGCATCCGTTGCGCGACGCTGCAATCGCGTTGGGTACGCTCGACCGCGTCTTTGACGCGGATACGCGCCATTACCTACGTGATCTCAACGACCACGTCTCGCGCGTCCTTGATCAACTTGAGACCGATCGATTCATGGCGAATGACTTGCTGGACATCTACATGACCAGCATCAACCTGAAGGTGGCAGAGACATCAAAGGTCCTGACCATCATCGCCACCCTCTTCATGCCGTTGACATTCATTGCCGGCGTGTACGGCATGAATTTCGACCACATGCCAGAACTCCGGTGGGTGCTTGGTTATCCGTTCGCCCTCGGATTGATGGGGCTGACGGTCATTGGCCTCTTGACCTACTTCTGGCGCAAGGGCTGGCTGCGAGACACCACAAAATAAGGCCGTGGCATCCAGTCATGCCCGGCCGACGAAACAACCACTATGCCAACATGCCCTGCTATCCGAAACTTGGCTGAACTCCGCACCTCTGGCTGGAAGAGCCGCTCCGTCAAGACTGAGTTACGAACGAACTTTGAGCATGCCCTTGCCGCCTCGTCCGCCCGCGGCGATCGGGGAGCCGCTGGACTGTTCCCAGGCATTCTTGGCTATGACGACACGGTGCTTCCCGAGCTTGCCACGGCCATCATTGCGGGTCATGACATTCTCTTTCTTGGAGAGAAGGGGCAAGGCAAGAGCCGCCTGATGCGCATGCTGCCGCGCTTCTTGGACGAGTGGCTGCCCTACTTAGATATTCCCGGCTGCGCAGTCCATGAAGATCCGGAGCATCCGATCACGCGCGCTGGACGCGAGATGTGCGCAGGAACCGCGCCGGATCTCATTCCCATCGCATGGTGGAACCGCGAAGAACGCTACGCCGAGCGCTTAGCTCCAGGAACGAAGTTTGCTGACCTCATTGGCGAGATCGATCCATCACGACTTGCCGCCGGCACCAGCATGGGTTCGGAAGACGCCCTGCACTTTGGCTTGGTTCCGCGCATGCACCGCGGCATCTTTGCCATGAACGAACTTCCTGACCTTGATGAATTGGTACAAGTCGGACTCTTCAATGTGCTTGAAGAACGCGATGTACAGATTCGCGGATATCCAGTGAGCTTCGATCTTGATGTCCTACTGGTGTTTAGCGCCAATCCAAGTACATATAACCGCTCCGGCAAGGTGATTCCGCAGCTGAAGGATCGCATCGGCAGCACGGTCGTCACACACTATCCACGCGAGCGCGATGCCGGTATTGCCATCACTCGTCAAGAGGCTGGCATGGACCTCGGCGGTGAGTTCCCCGTCATTGTTCCACCATTCATGGACCGCGTGGTGGAGGAAATTTCCATCGCCGCGCGACGCAGCAAGTTTGTTGATCACGCTTCCGGCGTCAGTGCCCGTTTCAGCGTTGCAAACTGGCGAACCATGGTTGCCAGCGCGCGCCGTCGTGCGATTCAGCTTGGAGAGTCGCCTGCCGCGCCGCGCATCAGCGATCTATCGCACCTGCACTCATCCGCGCTCGGAAAGTTAGAGCTTGACCTGATGGGAAGCCACCAGATGAACGAACGCCAAGTGATTGACGCGATCGTTGCCGAAGCAGTTGGCATCGTCTTCAAGGAATACGTTGAAGAACACGGTCTTGCAGCAATCGCCGATGCCTTTGCTAAGGGCGTGCGCATTGAAGTCGGCGATCTTGTGCCAAGCGCCCAGTACGCACAACGCATGAACAGCGTGCCGGAAGCATGGGACAAAGCCTTTGAAGTGAACGCCAGCACGGACCCCGCGGTTCGAGCCTCATGCGCGGAGTTTGTCCTCGCGGGACTCTGGGCAACTGATCGCGTCAGCAGGACTGCAAAGCATGGTCGCACTTCTTATGAGGTGAAGTAACCGCCGTGGCAAACCAGGACGACATGCCGCAGGATGCAGATGATTCCGAAGGCGCGCCCAGTGACGGCGCTCCGCAGTCGCGTGCTCCGCAGCCACTCGGTGGCGTGTTGCACACGTACCTTGGCTACGACGCCGTGAAGTTTGGTCAGGCGCAGCCCACAGATGCAAGCGACGCCGCGCGTGGTGCGTACGAACACCTGCTCGCAGCTGGCTCCATGCGGCACTTCACAGACGAAGAGCTTGCCGATGCCATTCGCATTGATCCTTCGCAAATTCAGGGACTTGGGCCAAGTATTGACGCGCTCATCGAACTTCTGGAGCAGCGCAAGGAACGCATCCTTTCTACCTATGACCCGGTACCGGCAACGAATGCTGCCGCGAAGGCGTTCTTAGAAACTGCCGCCGGAGCGGTTCCTACAAACGGCAAACCCGACATTTCGAAGCGCATCGCGCATGCGATTGCTGGCGAGCAACTGCGCGACCTCGAGCGATTGTGGTACCGACTACCAGAGAATTCACCAGAGCAACGCGCACTGACACAAGCACTTGAACGACTCCGCGAAAAGTACGAAGTCGATCAACTCACTTCTCGCTGGTCATTCACCGGACGCGAAGCGCTGGATGTTCCCAGCGCCATCGAAGTGAAAGCGGAGCTTGAGGAACTTGACCGGCTGCTCGAGCAACTGCGCGAGGCCCTTAAGAATGCCAAGCCAGCGATCATTGACATGGATGCCCTTGAGCAATTCGCTCCACAAGAGCAAGTCGACTCACTGCGCGATGCACAACGACGCGTGAATGAATTGATTGAGCGTCTTGCAGAAGACGCTGGACTTGCTCGCACCCCTGAGGGCGGCTGGCAAGTGAGCCCCAAAGCCATGCGCCTCTACCAACGCAGCTTGCTTTCAACCATATTTGGCGGTTTGCAAGCCGCGCGTAGCGGTCGTCACGAAGGCGTTGCAAGCCCAGACGGAGCCGTGGAATTGCCTTCAACGCGCCCCTATGAGTTTGGCGATAGCCCTTCAGCAATGGATATTCCGCAGAGCATGGTGAACGCATTGCTCCGCGAATCGGCCGATGGTCCGCGCGCGCCCGGAACTCCGGTACGCATGCGCTCCGATGACATGGTGGTGCACAAGACCCGGCAGCAACCGAAATGCGCCACCGCCGTCATCATGGATATGTCTGGCTCCATGCGCAACGGCGGTCAGTATGTGCAAGCAAAGCGCATGGCGCTTGCGCTCGACGGACTCATTCGCAGCGATTACCCCGGCGACTATCTACAGTTTGTTGAGATGTACACGGTGGCAAAGTTGCGCACTTCAGGCGAGATCGCCAGCATCATGCCGAAGCCAGTCACCATTCGCGAATCAGTAGTGCGACTGCGCGCCGACATGTCTGACCCGGATATCACCGAGATGGATCTGCCGCTCCACTTCACGAATATTCAGCGCGCGTTGCAACTATCGCGGCAATGGCTCGGCGGCAGACCAACGCCGAACCGACAAGTGATGCTGATTACCGACGGACTTCCAACGGCGCACTTTGAGGGCAGCGATCTCTACATGATGTATCCGCCCGATCCACGCACGGAACGGGAAACCATCCGCGAGGCGATGCGCTGCAAAGAGGCGGGCATCACCATCAATGTGTTCTTGCTTCCGAGTTGGAGCCAAACCGAAGACGACGTGCAGTTTGCGCACCGCATGGCAGAATCAACCGGCGGTCGCGTGTTCTTTGTTGCCGGCAAGGAACTCGACCGCTTCGTTGTGTGGGACTATGTGAAGCGGCGCCGCTCGATCTTGGGCTAATTCGGAGCGATTCCGCGGATTCCGCCGTGAATTAGGGGCTTGATCGCCCACTCCAGTCGACATACAGTTATCAACTTGGGCTTAGGAGGCCCTACAACGAATCATGAACCCGTTCAACAATACTTCCCACGGTACGCAGATGAGTGCAAACACCTCAACTTTCGACAATCCAACGCGCGCCTCCGACTACTTTGGCTGCATGACTTTCAGCGGGGACACCATGCTGAAGCGTCTGCCGAGTGATGTCTTTGCGAAGCTGCAGCGCACCATGAGTCAGGGCACATCGCTTGACCCAGCCATTGCCAACACGGTTGCAGTGGCCATGAAGGACTGGGCGATCGAACACGGCGCAACGCACTACTGCCATTGGTTCCAACCGCTGACCGGCATCACCGCCGAGAAGCATGACGCCTTCCTGAATCCGATGTCCGATGGAAGCGCTATTGAACAGTTCTCCGGCAATCAGTTGGTGATCGGCGAGCCAGACGCATCAAGCTTCCCGTCCGGCGGAATTCGCGACACCTACGAGGCGCGCGGCTACACAGCATGGGACGCCACAAGCCCCGCGTTCTTGCTGCGCAATCCATCCGGCATCACCACGCTCTGCATACCGACGGCATTCGTGAGTTGGACAGGCGAAGCGCTCGACAAGAAGACCCCGCTCTTGCGCTCCATTCAGGCGCTTTCCAAGCAGGCAATGCGCATTCTGAAGATCTTCGGGCACGACGCTGGCGTTTCCCATGTGGTGGGAACACTCGGTTGCGAACAGGAGTATTTCCTGGTTGAGCGCGAGCAGGCCGAACAACGCCTCGACCTGATGATGACCGGTCGCACCATGATGGGAGCAAACCCGCCAAAGGGTCATCAACTTGATGACCACTACTTCGGCGCCATTCCCGACCGCGTCCTCACCTTCATGGCTGAAGTGGAAGCTCGACTCTTTGAGCTCGGCGTTCCTGCCAAGACACGACACAACGAAGTCGCTCCGAGCCAGTACGAATTGGCACCGATGTTTGAGAATGCAAACATCGCCGTCGATCACCAGATGATCACCATGCAAGTGCTCCGCATGGTCGCACGCAAGTATGGCTTTGAATGCCTGATCCACGAGAAGCCGTTCGCTGGCATCAACGGCAGTGGCAAGCACAACAACTGGTCGATGTCCACCAGTACCGGCATCAACCTCTTGGACCCGCGCGCCGACACGCACACCAACATGCAGTTCTTGGTGTTCCTGACCGCTGTGATCCGCGCTGTTGACCTGCACGCTGACATGTTGCGCGCCTCCATCGCGAGCGCTGCAAATGACCACCGTTTAGGCGCAAATGAGGCACCTCCGGCCATCATGAGCATCTTCCTCGGCGACATGCTCACCGACATTCTGGATCAACTCCAGACCGGTTCGCCAAAGAAGACCAAGACGGGCGGCGAGCTTGATCTTGGAGCCACCAGCCTCCCGCACATTCCGCGCCACGCAAGCGATCGCAATCGCACATCGCCGTTCGCCTTCACGGGCAACAAGTTTGAGTTCCGCGCGGTTGGTTCAACCAGTGCTGTTGCTTGGCCGAACACAGTGCTTAACACGATCGTTACCGAGAGTATTGATTTCTTGGCAACTGAACTTGAGAAGAAGGCAGGCAAGAATCCATCCGCTGCGAAACTTGAGGCTGCAGTCAAAGCCGTCCTCAAGGAGAACATCAAGGCCCACCGCCGCGTCTGCTTTGATGGCGATGGATACGGCGAAGCATGGCACAAGGAAGCCGAGAAGCGCGGCCTTCCCAACTTGCGCAGCACTGCCGAATCGCTTTCAGCGTTCAGCACAAAGAAGGCCCGCGATGTGTTTGCTAAGTATCAGGTCCTGAATGCGCGCGAACTCGAGGCGCGCTATGAAGTGCTTGTCGAGAATTACTGCACAGTGATTGGTATCGAAACCCGGACGATCATTCAGATGGTGCGAACACAGATCCTGCCAGCTGGTCTTCGGACCCAGGAAGAACTCGCCACCACCGTGGGCGCCACCTTGGCCGCCGATGTGGATTGTGCTGAAACACAGGCTGACCTGCGCCACTATGTGGGGCTGGTCAACGACCTGCGGGTTTCGGTGGCAGAACTAGAGAAGTTGGCCGCCAAGCATCACAAGGACCATGCCATCGAAATGCGCTTCCTGCACGACAACATCGTGCCAGCCACGGCTCGCGTCCGCGCTGCTTGCGATGCCCTCGAGCGCGTGACTCCGGACGACAATTGGCCATTGCCCACTTACGCCGAGATGCTTCTCATGAAGTGAATGACACGGCTCGGCGATGGTCGCCGATCCCCGTATACTGCTTCGCTTTCCCCAGACCCAGACACCAGACCTGATCGAGCAACACTATGGCCACCGAGAGCACCGTCGTCGTCGAGAACATCGGACCTGCGCGCAAGCGACTCAAGATCACCATTCCTGCAGCGATGGTGGACGAGCGTCTCACCGAGGCCTACGCCAGTGCTCGCAGTGAGGTGAACATCCCCGGCTTCCGTCGCGGCAGCGCGCCGATCGGTCTCATCGAGAAGCGCTTCGGCGCATCGATCATGGAAGACCTGCGCCGCCGACTCCTCACCGACGCCTATTCAAAGGCGCTGCAGGATCACAAACTTCAGCCAGTTTCTGACCCAGAAGTCGACGAGACAGCTGCTGATATGGAAGTCAAGCGCGGCAAGGCGATCGAAGTGTCGATGGACATTGAAATCATTCCAGAGATCGCCCTTCCGAAGCTCGAAGACGTCGAAGTCAGCCGTCCAGTTGCAGAGGTTGATGAGAAGTACCTCGCCGACGAGATCCGTCGACTTGGCTACCGCTTTGGAACCCCAGCTCGCATCGACGGTCCGTTCCAGACGCTCGATCGCATGGTCGGCAAGGCCACTGTTCGCGTCAAGGGCGCCAAGCAGGATCCATACTTTGAAGCCGCCGAGTGCCTCATTGTTGTTCCTGATGTTGAGGATGAAGGCAAGGGCCAGGTGCTTGGACTCATGTTCGACGACCTGAGCAAGCACGTCACCGGCAAGAAGGTTGGCGATGCCATCGTTCTGAAGACCACCGGTCCAGAAGTACACGAGCGCGAAGACATCCGCGGTGCTGAAATCACCGTGGAATTCACGCCAACTCAAGCCGAGCGCATCACTCCGGCAGAGCCCGCCGCTGTTGCAGAGACGCTCGGTCTCGGCGCCGTTGAGAACCTGCGCGAGCAGGTGAAACTCTCACTTGAATCACGCCGCGATCAAGAGCAGCGCGCCGCCATGCGTGAGCAGGCCGCAGAGTGGCTCTTGGAGAAAGTCACCTTTGATCTTCCAGAGAAGATGTCTGGCGCTCAAGTTGCACGCAACATTGAGATGCAGCGCATTCAACTCCAGCAACAAGGACTCGAAGAGGCGCAGATTGAGCATCGCCTTGCAGAGATTCGCGGAGCCAGCGAGGAAGACACTCGCAAGCGCCTCCGTGCATTCTTCATCCTTGCACGCTTGGCGCAAGATCTCGGCATTGATGTCTCTGACGCCGAACTCAACGCCTCGATCGTGCAGATGGCTCGGACACGAGGCACCCGCCCTGATCAGGTCCGTACCGAACTTCAGCAGAATGGCCGCTTGAACGAGATGGCACTTTCCATCCGCGAAGCCAAGACGCTCGACCGTGTTCTTGCCAAGGCCAAGGTCACTGACGTGCCGGCCGAGGACTGGAACAAGATCGTGGCCGAGAAGCAGAAGGCGGCGGCATCACGCGTGGCACCAAAGAAGAAGGGGTAATCCGCGCGTGAACGCCGGGTCAAACGACGCCCTGTTCTGGATCGGCATCGTGGCACTTCTGGTGCTCATTGTCGGCGGCAGTGGCATTGTCTTCTGGGCTCGTCGTGCTGCCAAAGCACCGGACCCGGGCGCCTCACCGGGATTCACGTTGGATGACATGCGCGGCATGCTCGAACGCGGCGAAATGACCCGCCGCGAGTTTGACATCGCCCGTGATGCCATGGTGCAACGAACGCGGCAGAACGCCAAAAAGGAACGAGATCAGCGCGGAGGCACCGACTGGGGCGGATCCGATGAATCACCGCGCTCGCCCCGCCGATAGCCCGCAGTCAGATTTCCCGCCCCCTGCTCCCCGCCGATAAGGGGTGTTCGTTCCCATGATTCAGCAGAAGACCTTGCGAATCTCCCTTCGCAAGTCATCATTCAGACTTCACTTCAGATTCTCCGCCTCATGACCGATAGACTTCCTTCCCATCGTCGCGGAGCGGATTTCTCGCTCGCCCGACAGCTTTCAAGGAGCCACTGACATATGCAGCCAACGCCGAGCCGTGAACCGAACCCCGCAATTCCTCAGCGTGCCAATGGCAACTCGGGGAATTCCAAGCGTGGCGGTGGCCGCGAGTTCGGTGATGGTTTCGGAGGCGGAAGCGGCGGCGGCACGGGCGGTGGTCCCACTGGTCCAGGCGGCGGCGGCGCATCCGGCGGTGGTGGCGACGGCGGATTCCGTGGACGCAAGGTCACGACCTGCAGCTTCTGTGGCAAGACCAGTCGCGAAGTTGGCCCGATGGTCGAAGGCCCAAGCGACGTCTACATCTGCACCAACTGCACTGACCTCTGCCAGAACATCTTCAAGCAAGAGCGTCGCCGCGTCACTGGCAGTCGCCCGCAACTTGGACAGATTCCGTCACCGCGTCAGATGAAGGAATTCCTCGATCAATATGTGATCGGTCAAGAGAACGCCAAGCGCGCCCTTTCGGTGGCGGTGCACAATCACTACAAGCGCCTCTCGCAACTTGAGAACGAGCAATCACCTGTTGAGCTCGACAAGTCGAATGTTCTCATGATCGGTTCAACCGGAACCGGCAAGACGCTCTTGGCAAAGACGCTCGCGCGCATTCTGAATGTGCCGTTCGCAATCGGCGACGCCACCACGCTGACTGAAGCTGGTTACGTCGGTGAGGATGTTGAGAACCTGCTCCTGAAGTTGCTGCAGGCTGCTGACTTTGACCTCGAAAGCGCGCAGCGCGGCATCATCTACATCGATGAAATCGACAAAATCGGCAAGACCAACCACAATGTCTCCATCACCCGCGACGTCAGCGGCGAAGGTGTTCAGCAGAGTCTTCTGAAGTTGCTTGAAGGCACTACTGCCAATGTTCCCCCACAAGGCGGACGCAAGCATCCGGAGCAGCAGTACATCCAGATGGACACCACCAATGTCCTGTTCATCTGTGGTGGCAGTTTCGACGGTATTGAGGACATCGTTCGCAAGCGCATTGGTCGCAAGCGCATCGGCTTCTCTGCAGAGGCACAAGGCCTTGAAGACAAAGTCACCGAGCGCAGTGCGCTGGTTGCGCAGGTCACTCCGGATGACGTGCTCGAATTCGGCATGATCCCGGAACTCGTTGGGCGCCTGCCGATCGTCTGCCCGTTGCATCCGCTTTCACGCGACGCAATGGTGCAGATCCTGACCGAGCCAAAGAACGCGCTCATCAAGCAGTACCAGCACCTCTTCTCGCTCGAAGGCGCACGCCTTGAATTTAGTAGCGATGCCGTGGATCTGATCGCCGATCGCGCCATCACACGCAATACCGGCGCACGCGCACTGCGTGCAGTGGTTGATGAAATCATGATTGACCTCATGTATCACCTGCCAGAACTCGACAACACGAACGCGGTCTATCTCATCGACGCTCACGCGATCGAGAACGGCACCCCGCTGCAGCAGATGAAGCGTCGCGAGCGCGAAAGCGCCTGACGAAATCGAGGCATGACCATGCAAGAACCGATGCCCCCCCGCGACTACGACGCGTTGCGGTCGTCGGCTACTGCCATTTTCCGCCTGCCCTCGCGTGAACTGCGTATGGAAGCGTTTGCGGAACTTTGGTGGAACGCCTTCGCAGCCAGAGGGGTGAGTTGGGCGGGCTTCTACATCGACTGCCCCCACGAGCCCGACAGCCAGCGAATGGTGCTCGGTGCACGCAGACCCGGCCCAGCGTGCTCCCCGATCGGCATCCACGGCGCCTGCGGGCAGTCCCTGACGACCGGCCGAACGCTCGTAGTCCGCGACGTGGCCGACCTCGGTCCGAACTACATCGCCTGCGACCCGCGAGACCGGAGTGAACTGGTCGTGCCCTGCCGAAGCGACGACGGTCGCCCCTGGGGCGTCTTTGACGCTGACAGCCACCACGTTGGGTTCTTCGATGCCGAGGACGGCACGGCGTGCCAGGCGCTCCTTGAGCTTGCTGGGCTGACCGTCTTGACACGCTCATAACGCCGATAACAGGCCCCGGCGCGGCACCTTGCACCTTGCGCGAAATAGCGACTGCGCGTATCCTCCCCGATCCCCCGCTGCATGCCGCAACGGGCATCACACCAAGGACTACCCATGTCACGCGTCTGCTACTTCACCGGTGCCCATACCACTTCTGGAAACGTCATCAAGCGCCGCGGTAAGGCGAAGTATCTCGGCGGCGTTGGTATCAAGACCACCTCGGTCAAGAAGCGCACCTTCAAGCCGAATCTGCAGACCGTGGACATCATGGAAGACGGCGCCCCAAAGCGCGTCCGCGCCTCTGTCCGAGCGATCCGCTCAGGCCTGGTAGTGAAGCCGATGAAGCGCAAGTACACCTACACGCGCGAACTGCGTGAAGCCAAGGCCGCGGGCAAGTAAGCCGCAGGCAAGTAAGCCAGGGAGCGACTCGGGTACGAGCGCAACAATCATAAAGATAAAGACACGGGCCGCCCTTTCAAAGGCGGCCCGTGTTTCATTCAGACGTGATGAGGTGTGCGCCGCAAGGCGTGTTCCTCGGTCATTTATGGTGTAGCGCCCGTCACCGGTTGAACACCACTAGCGCCCCTCACTGCACCCGGAAGCACATCATTCGGCATTCCATGGGCTAGGTACTCAGCGACATCCGCCGAATCGATCCAGCCGTCGTGAGTGAGATCAGCGATCACCAGTCCGTCCATTCCTGCGCGACGCAGGTCCTTGACCGAGACGCGTGCCAATGGATGGCCAGGGACCAGTCCGGAGCACGACTCGCCGATCTGGAAGAAGTTGACGCTGATGAACGAGAGATCCGCGTTGTTCACCGTTGTATCGGCGTTGAAGTTCGACGGATGATTGGTGGCTACTGGAGTTCCTCGTGATGCAACGAAGTACGAGAAGTCCAGGATGTCAACCACGTTGTCATCATTCGAGTCGCCCTGCACCAAGGTCACGGCGAGTGTGTATCGCGCTCCACTAGCAATCGGAGTACCCGAACGCGAGATGGAGTGATCAACATCCTTCACCGTGATGCAACTCTGCGTTGCGGCAGTCGGCAGAATCACGCCGGTAGCCACGCCAACCTTGCCAGTGAACGAAACCGGGACGATGGTTGAAGTTGCGCCGACGGTCACGCGGATGTCGCGAGTGGAATTGCCACCCACCACGCCATCGAGTGTGACTGTGATGTCAACCAGCTGCTGATCGAGAACCGTAATGGTGCGCGATTCAGTCGACTTGTTGCCGAGCAAGTCTTCCGAGTTAAACACCACGGTGGTCACACCGATCGGGAAGATGTTGCTTGCAGGCCACGCCGTTACTGGGGTGGTGCTGCCGGGATACGTAATGGCCAGTGTCACTGGTCGATCGCTGTCGCAACCGTCGGTAGCAATCACTTCCGGCTCGAGGACTACGGCGCCAACGATCGATCCAGCATCGCAGGAGAATGACTGATTAGCAGGCACACCTGTGAGAACTGGGCCTGTGCCGTCGACGCGAATCTCGTCCAGCGGCGTAGATGTGACACTCAGCGCGTCCCCGCCAACACTCAAGAGCGTGCTGGTCTGGCTGCTGATCGTGGTGAACCAGACGAGGTTGCCGACATCGCCGCAGAGTGCTGCGCCATCGATTGCCACAAAGGTGATGTCAGCCGTCGCTGCAGCCGAACCACTTCCGTAGGTGCTGCCGACCACGTAGCGGATGGTGCCAGTAGCGGTGTTAATGGTCTCCGTGATTTCAGTAGCGAACGGAGAACCAGCGACCGGTGTCACCGTGATTGGCATGACGGCAGTCTTGTCATAGGCGAGCGAGATGCGAGCCTGAGAAATCACACGACCAGGATTTCCGTGCGAGACGCGCACCCTGAACATTTCATCTGGGGAGAACGGAGGTAGATCGGAATCGATCACCACCGCAAGAGCCATCGCTGGCGTAATCGTGGTGCAATCGGCCGTGCCGTCATGGTTGGCATCAGTGTCCGGCGAGCCGCAGCCGCAGGCGCCTGGCGCCGTCTTGCTGGCGTCGTTCGGGCAACTATCGATGCAGTTCGGGGTGGAGTCGCCGTCGCTGTCGGTTTCGGCAGTGCCGCAGCCGCAAGCGCCGGGAGCGAGCTTGGTGGCGTCGTTCGGGCAACTGTCGCCCGAGGCTGTCACGTAGCCGGATGGCGGCGTGGACGAGCAGGACGAAGTAGCGCTACTGGCGTCACCGGTACCGTCGCTGTCAGCATCGAGGTAATACGTGGCCTGATTCACCAGTGCGCTGTTGGACGGGCACTGATCGTTCGAGTTCGCCACATATCCCGCTGGTGCGGAGCATGCGTCGGCAGTCGAGCTTGCATCGCCCGCCCCGTCGCCGTCGGAGTCTCCGTAGAAGGTGGTCTTCACACCCTCATCGATGCCGGCGACGCAGTTGTCATCGACTTCGTTGCAGACTTCAGTGGCGCCTGGGTGGATAGCTGCAACTGCATCGTTGCAGTCCGTGCTGTTCATCGAGAAGCCAGCGGTTGCTGTGAGTTCGCAGATCGAAGCTGGAATCGTTGAACCGTAAGTGTCGCCGTCGGCGTCGAGGTACACGTCGATACGCACGTGCACTGCAGCGCGGGTGTCATCGCAGTCCGTGCTGTTCGCGGAGTAGCCAGCAGTTGCTGCGAGTTCGCAGATCGAGGCACCGGTGAGTGAGCCGTAGGTGTCGCCGTCGCCGTCGACGAAGACTGGCAATAGCGCGTGCACCGCAGCGCGGGCATCG
>CANJHD010000035.1 GCA_947474065.1 Planctomycetaceae bacterium | reverse complement strand
CTGTAAAGCGCGCCGTCGGGGCGGCGGAACTGCACGTGGCGCTTCTTAGGAATCTGGCCGAGTTTCGTGTAGTAGGGCATGGCTCGGGTAGTGTACGAGTCACTCCTACATTTGGCGCACGAACTATGACAGACGAAACCACCGTGAATTCTCCCGTTTCCGCGCCCCTTGAGGCGCCCGCGCTGCTTGCCGAGCGCCCGGAATGGATCGTCATTTCCAAGCCTGCCGGTTGGCACACGGTGGCCCGGTCTGGTGCGTCTGCAGGTGCCGATGAAGGTGCTTCCATCATTCCAACGGTCGAAGAGTGGCTCCGCACGCAACGCCCCGAACACGCCGCCATTCCAGAGGCTGGCATTGTTCATCGCTTGGACCTTGGTACTTCCGGTTGCTTGGTTGCCGCACGCAGCGTGGAGGCGTATGAACGCCTACGCGCCGCGGTTGGCAGTGCAGCCGGTGCACGCAAGACGTACTTGGCGCTGGCTGTGAGCGGCATCGCTGAAGTGGGAAGCTTTCGTTACTACTTCGTGAGCCGCCACAAGGGTTCGCGCAAGGTGACCGTTGCATCAGAGGGCGGCGCGCCTGAGTGCGGACGATGCCGCTGGCAAGTGCAGAAGCGACTCGTTGACGGCGTTCATGACTTGGTGGAAGTGGAACTGGTTGGGCGCGGTCGCCGACACCAGATTCGCGCCGGACTTGCGCACCTCGGATATCCGCTGGCTGGCGACGCGCTGTACGGCGGCGCTACCACTGTGCATACGCATCCCGCACTCCACGCTTGGCGTGTGGAGATTGATGGCGAGCAGGTTGAATGCCCAGCAGATGCGCGATTTACAGGCTGAAATGAGTAGTGGGGAGCGTGCGTGAACGGGGGCTCACGCCTCCCAGCGCGCATGCTCTTCGCGAACGCGTGGGCGCGCGAGGACAATGAGAACCACGGCGGGATAGATGAGCCCCACGATGCACCCGCCGACTACTTGGCCACGCTGCCAGATACTTGGATCGCTCGGGCGCTCGCTGGCTCGTTCCGCTTCGGTTACAGGGAGCGGCGGCTTCTGGCTTGACTTCCAATCGTTCGTGGCGCGCGCGATACCTGCTGCCCACTCCGTGGCGGGGCCAAGCAGCCAGAATCCCATCAAGAGAAGCGGCAGTGCCAGTCCAATGCGAATGTACGCATAGCGGCGCAGTTGGCGCGGGCCGGATGACCGACGGCGCAGTGTTGCGATTCCGCCGAGCAGCAGAAGTGCGCTCAGGAAGAGTGAGGCGAGTAGGTCAATCCCCATGCCGACCAACATCGATGGCGGAGCGTCTGGAAACTTGATCGGAATGGCGCCCGAAAACATCTTCATAGAGAAGATGCCTGCCATCCCGCAGCAGCTTGCAAAGAGCGTTAATCCGCCAATGCCGATAGAGATGCCGCCGAGCCAGCCTGGCCATGTTGAATTTGAATCGTCGCTTGCTTGTGCAGCGGATGCTGTTGCGCCCGGACCAGTTGGCGGCGTCGGATCAAACGGCACAAATGGAGGCTGTGGAGGCTGATTCATGCGAGAAGCGTACTGCGCTTCCCGGTGCCATGACGGCAAGCCGCCAGTGACTCCTAGCGCGCCGCCGCAGGAAACGGTGGAAGCGCGGGGGCATCCGGCATGGAAACTCGCAGAAGTACCAGATGCGCGCGACCGCTCCATGAAGGGTCAGTCACCGGGATCTCCACAACGCGAGCGGCGCGCCAGTCGTTCACCGTCATGGTGACGGAACCGACGGCGATCGGATCGCTGACGAGCGTGTCGCGTAGGTCAATGCGAGCTTCGCCAGCAACGCGCATCATGTCCGCTGGGGCGACGGACGTTTCGTAGCGCAGCGTTGGATCGAAACGGGACGTCTCGCCTTCGCGAATGTCAACGGCGTCAGCAATCATGACTGGCTCGCCGCCCACGCGAATTTCAACGCGCGCGTCTGGTCGATCTTCAATCCCAACGGCAGGTGATTCGGCACCCGTTGAACTCCAGCGCACCCCGAACATCTCAAGCGTTGTGCGTCCGGCGAGCGCCGAGTTGCGCCACGCCTGGACAAACGGCGCCATGCGTCGATTCACCAGCGGCCACCCTTGCAAATATCGATCGGCAAGCTCAACGCGCGGTTCGCGTGCAAATTGTTGATAAAGACCGCGGTCGACGCGCAAATCAACTTGGGTGATCGAACGAGCGATCGCTGCCTGTGACGGAGCATCTAACGAAAGCCAGGTCATGCTTCCGGGGCGGACTTCGTTTGCGCGTAATGCGAGCGCAATCCAATCGCTTCGATCAACGGCTGCAATCGCTCCCTGAATGAACGAAGCAACAGCGCGCGCCGGGAATGCGACGCGGAATGCCGTCAGTTCAGTGGCGGTCCGTTCATCGCAGGAAGCCAAGCGTGCAAGCGCGGCGGCGGCTGGCGCAGGAGTGCCGGCCGCCAATGCATCGTTGATGTCGCGGAGCCCAGACTCCCACGCATCCAACTCGGCGATGCGCTCGGCAATCTTGGTTCGTGCATCGGCGAGCGCGCGTGCGCCACTCGGCGCCGGAACGCGGGCTAACTCAGGCGCTTCACGCATGCCTTGCAGCAGTGCGCGTGCGGCGCTTGCAGATGTTGCATCTCTGGCAGCGTCGAGGGCAGGGCGAAGGTGTGTGCGTACAAGCACTTCGCCGTGCAGCGTTGCTGCTTGCGCGCGAAGCACATCAAAGGCGTGTTTCTCATCACCCCGCACGGGAGCCGGCGGTACAGAATCAATGATTGCCAAGAGTTCCGCGCTGCGGTCTTTGGACGCCGCGGCGCTGATCCGTGATTGCAATTCCGCAAGCGCCTCTTGATTGCGGCGATGGTCTGACTCAAACTCCGCACGCCGCTCGGCGATGCGGGCTTCAAGAAGCGCGTGCGCCGCAGGAGAGTCGAGCGCAAGTTGCGCTGCGATTTCCGACCGCCGCGCGTCAATCGCAGTGAGTTCAGTGATGTCGCCGGCGCGATCAACTTCGTCGCGCAGAATTCGCAACCGATCCGCGCGGGCAGCGCGAGCGCGCACGGCGTCTTCCACCGCTGCTACCGATTGCTCCAATTGCACGCGAAGGTTTTGCAATTCACTGCCCCGAAACGCACGCGACCAGGCGTGTGTTGCCCATGATTCATCAAGTACCGGCTTGCACAGCAACACCGCCGAACGCAGGTGCTCAAGCGCAGAAGACACCCGCGTGGCGGAAATGTCCTCAGTAATCGATTGCAGATCGCCGCGCGCACTTTCAATGTCCGCCCTGTCAACGATGGCGCCGCGCACTATGAACATCGCCGCGCCCAGCATGCTGGACGCGGCGATGATGATGACTGTACGGCGACGCTGCACGGGATCAGAGATTCCCGCGACGCTCCTGCTCAACTTCAAGACTCTCAAAGAGTGCCTTGAAGTTGCCCTTGCCGAAGCTCTGGCTGCCACGTCGGCAGATGATTTCAAAGAACAACGTTGGGCGGTCCTGGAGAGGCTTGGAGAACAACTGCAAGAGGTAACCCTCATCGTCGGCGTCAACCAAGATTCCCAAATCCCTCACGCGCGCATGGTCTTCCTTCACGGCAGCATGCCCGTGCTGCTTGAGCATGGCTTCCACGCGCGCCCAAACGCCCTTGTAGTAGGACTCTGGAATGTTCAAGAAATCAACGCCACGGCGTCGCAACTCAGCAACGCTGGCAATTTCGTCATCGGTGCGCAGGGCCAAGTGTTGCACGCCCGGAGTCATGTCATGCCACTCCAGGTATTCAAGAATTTGGCTCTTCTTCTTGCCAGCCGCTGGTTCATTGATCGGGAACTTGATGAGTTGATTGCCGCTGGCCATCACCTTGGACATCAGCGCTGAGAACTCCGTTGAGATGTCATTGTCATCAAAGTGCTTGAACATCTGGAAGCCCAGTACGTGCTCGTACCAGTCAACCCAGGTGTTCATCTTGCCTTCTTCAACATTGCCAACGGCGTGGTCAACGAACTTGAGGCCGCACGGATGTTGCTTGTTGAAATCATTGAGTGCAAACGGTCCAACATCGCGGAAACCGGGCATGAATGTTGCGCCCTGTTTGATCTTGGGGAGCGCGTACTCGCCCGTGCGGCTGACGAAGGTGTGCACTGCGCGACCGTAGGTCTTGATGCCCGCGGTGGTGACTGTTCCGTGCGCATCGCTCTTCGTGACTGGCTCGTAAGCACTTTCGCCGCCGTTCTTGACCGCGGCTTTCCAGGCGGCCTCAGCGTCAAAGACGTTGAAAGCGATGTCCTTGATGCCGTCGCCAAACTTGCGAAGTTCATCAGCGGCCGGATGGTCCTTGGACAGGGGAGTCTCAAGAATGAATCGAATGTTGCCCTGCGTCAGGAGGTACTGAGCGGACTCGCGGCTTCCCGTGGTGAGGTCGCGGATCTGGTCCACTTGGAACCCGAACGCCGATGCGTAGAAGAACGCAGATTGCTTGGCGTTCCCAACGTAGAAGCGAACGTGGTCGACGTCAATCAAGGCCAACGGATCAGTGCCAGTGGCGGCGCGTTGCGTGGTCTGGGTGGTGGCGGTCGTCATTGCGGGAATGATATCCCGCCCGGCGGTATAACATTTGGTCATGCCGCGAACTTCACGCAATCCCCGTCTCGAGACTGTCGAACCCATTGGCAAGCGGGTCCTCATTCGCAAGGACGAGGACAAGAAGATCACCAAAGTGGGCATTCATCTGCCAGACCGGCTTGAGATTCCCACCATTACAGGTCGCGTAGTTGCCATCTCGGCCGAGGTGGCGAAAGACGAGAATTATCCGATTGAGCAGTACGACCGCGTGCTCTTTAATCCCAAGCACGGCGTTCCCGTGGACTTTGAAGGGGACAATCGGCTGTTCGTAATTCCCATTGAAGACATTGTGGCGGTGTTTCGTGCCGCGGACTCTGGACAGGCCGAGTGAGTACGAGTTCGGCGAACGACCGCGCGGGAGTGCTATCGGATCCGTTTCCGGTGCCTCGAGCGGTTGGTCCCATCCGTACTTCGATCCGTGTTCCTGGTTCGAAGAGTATTACGAATCGCGCCTTGATCTTGGCGGCGTTGGCGGATGGCGTGTCGGTGTTGCACGGCGCGCTGCGATCGGACGATACGGATGGATTGGTGAGCGCATTGCAGGTGCTCGGTTGTGTGATCACTGTTGCTGACGATTCCATTCGCGTTCACGGGTGCGGGGGGCGATTTGCTGTCAATGCTCCCGTTCACATCAATCTTGGCGACGGTGGAACCCCCACGCGATTCATGATGGCCGCCGCATCACTTGCACGCGCGCCAGTAACTATTGATGGCAGTGCGCGCATGCGCCAGCGTCCGGTTGCCGATGGAGTGACGCTTCTTGAGTCGCTTGGAGTTGGCGTGACCAGCGCCAGTGCAGGACTTCCCCTGACCGTAACCCCAGGATCTGCAGCACCGCATGGTGGAGTCCTGCGCGTTTCGCGAACAGCAACCAGCCAGTGCGTCAGCGGACTCTTGCTGTGCGCCCCGTGGTTTCGCGACGGACTGCGCGTGGAATTCACTGAGCAACCCACGAGCCAGAGCTACTTAGAACTAACGATCGACGAACTCCGGCGCTGGGGCGTTGCCGTTGAGGAGTCGCGCAACGCATCGGGCTCGCTGACCGCAATTTCTGTGCCGCACGGACCGCCGCGCGCGCGTGCTGACGTGCACATCGAAGCCGATGCATCAAGCGCTATCTATTGGGCAGCCGCTGCAGCCATTATTCCGGGCAGCGTGGTTGAGCTGCTGGGTCTGCCGCAGCAGAGTCGGCAGCCGGATATGCGTGCGATTGAGACTATTGGCTCCATGGGTGCAATCATCGTGCCGTCGCCGATCGACCGCGAGTCCACTCGTGTGGCGTGCGCAACTATCGACGATCAGCCGCCGCTGCGGGGCGGTCGATTTGACATGTCTTCCGCACCCGATGGTGCCGTAGCGATCGCTGCTATTGCCGCTGTTGCCGACCGCGAAACCAGGCTCGACGGCCTATCCACGCTGCGCGTCAAGGAAAGCGATCGTCTCGCGGCGCTGCGCGATGGCCTCATAGCCATTGGAGCGGGCGCACGGATTGATGGTGATTCGCTGGTCATTACGCCGATCCGTTCTCCCGCCGTTCACTCGTTACGCGCTCAAGCACTGATTCAAACCGTCCGCGATCACCGTGTAGCCATGGCATTTTCAGTGATTGGCTTGCGCACCGGCGGCGTGCAGATCGTTGATCCTGGATGCGTTGCGAAGAGCTATCCGGCTTTCTGGACGAACCTTGCACGCATCGTCGCAGGACACTGAGCCCCGGAGCCGTGCAGGGTGTTTATAGATCGAATAGTCTTCCTCAATGCACGCATTTTGGCACTTTGCAGCTCGACTGCTGAAGCACAAGTCTCGCCTTGCCGCCGCGATGGGACTGGCGCTCGTTTCAGCGAGCGGGCTCGGAGCCGGACTTCTAGCGCTGTCGCCGGTCCTGGAGTTCCTGCTTCGCAAGAATCAATCACTCGCTCAGTGGATCGCACAGAATGCAGCGTGGGTGCCGTCGGAGTTCACGGAACACCTACCGAAAGACGCATTTGGCGGAGTGGTAGTGGTCTTCGTTGCGCTGATGGTGATGACCGCTATCGGAGCTGCTGCCAACTTTGGTCACCAATATTTGGCACTGACGTTATGCGTGCGCACGGTGACTGAGATTCGCCATGACGTGTTTAAGCACGCGGTCAATCTGCCGCTTGGAACGGTCTTGCAACGTGGCGCATCAGACTTAGTCAGCCGCACGGTGCGCGACAGCGCCGAACTGCAGCGCGGACTGGTAGCGCTCACCGGCAAAACTGTGGCGCAAATCACCAAGGGCGGGGCGGCCTTCATTGCGGCCATTTGGTTTGACTGGCGCATCACACTGATTGCACTCGTAGCGCTTCCGGTACTGGCGATCCCCTTGCGAAAGTTCGGCAAGCGAATTCGTAAGGGCGTACGCGGCTCGCTCCGCGCGCAGGCCGACTTGTTGCGCGTCTCCAACGAAAGCATGCAAGGCATGCGCGCTGTCAAATCAGCGACTGCTGAGGCTGAAGCAATTCGCCGCTTTGATGTAGTGAATGCCGTGGTGCTCCGCGAAGAAATGCGCGTCCGGTTTGCGCAGTCAATGTCATCGCCGATTGTCGAATCAATCGCCATCGTTGCCATCTGCGTGCTAGCGCTGATTGCTGCGCGGCAAATCATCGACGGGAAGTTGGCGTTCGACACGTTTGTACTTTCGCTCGGCGCGTTAGCAGCCGCGGGTGGTTCGCTCAAGCCCATTGCTGGCTTTGTCAACGATATTCAGGCTGCATCAGCACCGGCTGAACGGCTTCAGGAAGTTCTTGATGTCGTGCGCGAGGATGCTGGAGAACGCAAGAAGTCGCCACTGCCGCCTCATGCACGGGACATTCGCTTCGAGGGCATTTCGTTTCGCTACGCCGGAGCAGATGTCGATGCCTTGCAAGACATCAATTTGGTGATCCAGCACGGAGAACGCATCGCATTTGTGGGCGCCAATGGATGCGGCAAGACGACACTGCTTTCTATGCTCTCACGCCTCTTTGCGCCCACCAAGGGGCGCGTGCTTGTTGATGGCGCAGACATTGCCCAGCACGGCATCAAGAGCGTGCGCGCGCAGGTGGGAGTTGTCACGCAGGACGCGTTCTTGATTCGCGGCAGCATCACAGAGAACATTCGCTTCGGTCACGATGCTCCCCCTGACGAAGCGGTGCGACTCGCAGCGCGCCGGGCTTATGCAGAATCATTTATCGATCGTTTGCCTGATGGATTTGGTGCTCTCGTCGCCGAGGGCGGAACATCGCTCTCCGGCGGTCAGCGGCAACGAATATCGATCGCCCGTGCGGTTCTTCGCGATCCGCGCATCCTGATTCTTGACGAAGCAACTAGCCAAGTGGATGCCGAGAGCGAGGATCTCATTAACACCGCCATCGCTGAGTTTGGGGCGGGGCGCACCACTTTGGTCATCGCACATCGCCTGTCAACGGTCCTCGGCGCGGATCGGATTGTGGTCATGGACAGCGGACGAATTGTTTCCATCGGGCGCCACGAAGAATTACTTGCATCATGCCCGGCCTATCAGCGAATCGCGCGAACGCAACTCAACGGGGCACAGTAGCTCCACCCGTCGCTGGCACTGCGCTGCCCGTGGTCGGCTCGGGTGCGCCGCCCAATGCGGGCATTGCGCTACCTTCTGGAGTGGTAACTGCAGGCAATCCGCTCGAAGAACTGATGATGCCGAGTCCCTCGCTCGGCTCAGGGGCGACAATCGGCGCGCCCGCAACCGGAGCAGGCAACGTCGCAGGCGCGCGTCCCGATTCCAGGGCGATCCACGCCAAGATCACGCCACCAACAAGCGTCATGCACGAAATGATTGCCACAAAGAGCATCCAGTTCTGCAGCGCGGTATGAAGTTTCTGTACGCCGGCATCGCGTTCGGTGGTCTTCTCAAGCAGGCCGTGCAGCGCAGCAGAACTGCGGTCGGTAGTTGATTGCAACTGAACCACTGCATTAGCCAGCGTGGTCACGCCTTCCGCAACCTTCATGGCACTCTCGTGATTGAGGTCGAGCTGCTGTTGAACCAAGCTCATCACATCGCGCTGCTGTTCAACGCCCTGGGTAATGCGGGCAAGAGTCTTCTCAACATGATCGTCGCGCTGTCGCGTGTGCATCAGTTGCTGCGCAACCAAGTCCGCCAACCGCGTCTGCTGACGAACCAGTTCTGGGAGCGACCCCATGCTCTGCGGAAGCGCTGCAACAACGCGCGCGAGTTCCTGTTGCCGCTGATCCTGAACGTCAAGGAACATCCGAAACTGGCGCGCCATGGTCACGATTTCCTGCGAGTCCGCAGGTACAGGCATCGTGCCCACGGCATCGATCCGATCGGCGCTGGTGCGACGGAGCGGGGCGGTCGATTCATCGCCGCCAAGGAAAAGGGTTCGGAGCGTGGCAAGGAATCCGGGCATCGGGGAGAAGGGTAACGGGGAACCGGGTCGCTTGGGTGGAAATATTCAGGCGAACACGGCGTACGATTCGACCCGTGCCCGCGCGGACTTCCATCATTCATCGGCTTGCATGCACGGTTCTGCTTGCCGGCATGGCAGCATGTGGTCGATCGCCCGCCGTTCCGCCCGCCACTCCCGCTGGCATGCGGATCATTTCCCTGAGCCCGGCCTTAACTCGCACGGTCAGCGAACTTGGGGGCGGCGCAGCCATCGTGGGTCGAACCCCGTGGTGCGAAACACCCCAAGCGCCCGATGCGCGCATCGTTGGTTCGCTTGAAGACCGCGATTTAGAAGCAATCGCCGCGCTGCGCCCGACGCTCGTGCTCCGACAGTCGAGCGTGACTGATCCGGCCCTCGAAACCGTCGCGCGTTCGGTCGGCGCCGAAGTCCGCTCCTGGCACTTCGATCGTGTGTCGGATGTCCAGGCAAGCCTCGCGCCCATTGCCGTGCTGCTCGCCGCAGGCGGCATCGCAGGAGCGCCCGACGCGGCAACGCACATTGCAGCCGCACACGCGGAGGCCGTGCGTGCGCCAGTCCGCGCCAAGGGTCCGGTGCTCTTTCTGTTCTCGGTTGATCCGCCGATGGCATTTGGAACCGGCACCTATGTTGACGATCTCTGGGCCTCCATGGGCGGCGTGAACGCAGTGCGCATGCCCGGCTACCCGGCGATCACCGCAGAAGACGTGGTTCGGCTAGCTCCAACGGCGATAGTTTCCATCGGTCGCAGCAGTATTCCCAAGTGGATGAAGGATGCGAGCGCCGTGCTCGTTGCGATCGATGCGCCTGAATTACTTGAGCCAAGCGCACGGATGCTGGTGAGCGGCCCGGTCTCATTGCGCGGTGCCGATGATGCCATCTGTGCCATCACCGATACCCGGCCGAGAGGTGGCAAGTGAAGGCTTCACGATCAATGATCGGCCTCGCCGTGGTGTGCGGCGCAACGCTTGCAGTGGTGGCAGCGCGATTACTTCTTGTCCGAACGCTCGATGGAACGTTCGTCTTTGGCTGGCCGAGCGCCACCCTCGGACAATTCCGCATCGATGCCGTACTCGCCGCCGCTGCCACGGGCGCCGCACTCGGCGTTTCCGGCGCCATCATGCAAACACTGTTGCGCAATCCGCTCGCGTCGCCCTTTGTGTTGGGCGTCACGAGCGGCGCAGGAGCTGGGGTAGCGATTGCATCACTCGCCGCCGCATGGGCAGGCCTGGCGGCACCGCTCGGAGCTGCGCTCGGTGTGCCGGCACTCGTTGGCGCGCTCGTTGCACTTGGTCTTGTATTGCTACTTGCGCGGCGCAATGGGGTCATCGATCCCGTGACGCTCATTCTCAGCGGCGTCATTGTTGGAGCGATCGCCAGCGCGCTTTCAACTGTTGCCGAGTCATTGTTGCCCCCCGATCGCCGGGGTTTGCTGGCCGGATGGCTCTTTGGGCGGATTCCTGACGTCCCGGACCCAGGCGCGCTCGTGGCATGCGCGGTCGCTGCTTGCGGTCTCACTGCGTTGGCGGCGTCCTGGGGCTCCCGCCTTGATGCTGCCGCACTTTCCGACGATGAAGCGCGTTCCGTTGGCGTTCCGCTTGCGCCCATGCGCACCGCCATGTTCCTTGGCTGCGGCGTAGCCACGGCTGCGAGCGTTGCGCTGTGCGGGCCCATTGGGTTCGTTGGCTTGCTTGCGCCGCATTGCGCACGCGCGCTTGTCGGCCCGCGCAACCGCCCGCTGGTTGTTGGCGCTGCGGTTGCGGGCGCAGGACTCCTCATTGGTGCTGACGCACTTCGGCAGTGGATCGATATCGGCGGCGGTCGACTTCCGCTCGGCGCGGTGACCGCGGTCTTTGGTGGCGGTGCATTCCTAGTTCTCCTGCGCAGGACATCCGGAGCGTGGCCGCGATGACAACGCTTGTCTTTCAATCGCCTGTGTTGCGCCGCGGAACGTACGAACTGTCTGTTGGAAACATTGCACCGCGCGCTGGTCGAATCACCGTCCTCATTGGCCCCAATGGTGGCGGCAAGACCACCGCGCTGCGATTGGCAGCCGGCCTCCTAGCGCCCGATACAGGAGCGGTTCTGATCGACGGCCAACCCGCCCACGCACTCAGCGCGCCGCAACGCGCGGCTCGCATTGCACTCGTGGCGCAACGGCCCGACGTTGGCGCGCCGTTCAGCGTGCGTGACGTTGCCGCACTCGGTCGTGTTGCTCGACCGCAGAGTGCCGAGCGGGTGGCACGAGCATTGGAACGCGTTGGCCTCGCCGCGCTTGCCGATCGGCCATACCACTCGCTCTCGGGCGGTCAGCAGCAGCGCGTGGCTGTGGCGCGCGCGTTGGCCCAACACGAGCCGGGCGGGGTGCTGCTGCTTGATGAGGCATTCGCCGCAGTGGACCCGCCGGAAGCAGCGGCGATTGTGCGTGCAGTGCGCGCTGAAGCCGCCGCTGGTGCCACGATCTTGGCAGCCACTCATGACCTTGCCGTTGCATCCGCTATCGGCGACGACCTGTGGTGCATTGCGGGCGGGCAAACCCGGGCTTTCGGCGAGGCGGCCGCGCTGCTGACTGCCAGCGCCTTGCCGGGTTTGCTTGGGGTCGCCGTGGCCGAGGCCATTGGCGCACATGGCCCGATTGCGGTGGCCGATTACCGCGCTATCCTTCCAACACCGACGCCATGAAGCAGACCGAACTCATCATCTTCGTGATCGTTCTGGTGATCAATGCCGGAATTGCGATTGCCAAGAAGTACAAGGAACGCCAAGCAGCGAAGGCAGCCGCCGCGTTGGCACGCGCAACCAGTCCGAGCACCAGCGCACCCCCGACACGCAAGGCGTCCGTTGCGCGGAATACTCCCGGTAACGCACCTCCAAAGATGCGCGCGACAGCAACAAATGCACGCGCAACGCCAGCGCCAGCCCGTTCCGGCGGCGGCGCAGCCATCGACGCGCGCGGCACCGTGCGACGCGAGATTCGCGATAGTGAATTGCAAGCAGCTGCAGCACGTCGTCGCCAGGCGGAAGCGCGTTTGTTTGAACAGCAAGTTGCCGCAGAGAAGGCTCGCATCACCGCGCAACAACGCCCAACTCCGCCAGTGGTCCAGCGGCTCGCCCTTGAGGTGGCGCTCGCGCGACCAAAGGCCACGGCTGCGCCGAGTGTTGTTTCGTCGCGTATCACGGCCGGCAGCATCGGATCCCCGCGAACGGCGACCCCGGTCCGAGCGCAGTTACTGCTGGGAGACCGCGCTGGCATCCGCCGCGCGCTGATCTTGCGGGAAGTGCTCGGCCCGCCGCGCTGCATGGCGCCCTTTGGCGGCAAACCCTAAAGTCGGCACTCATCTGGGTTTCGGATGGGGTTCGGACGCTGATCGAAGGGATCCCTCGTAGATCCCACCTCGTTCAGCCCACGATCGACCCACAATCGGGTCATTATCGATTACAATCCCTCCCCCATGATCGACATTCGAAAGTTGAAGGAACTGGTTCGCCTCATGACGACGAGCGACCTCACCGAGCTCGACCTGCGCGACAAAGAAGAGCAGGTCACCATCCGCCGCGCCACAGCCCAAGTGGCGCCGCAAGTGATCCACCACTCGGCACCTGCCGTCCAGCACGCTGCCGCCGCGCCGGTCGCTTCAGCCCCTGTGGCTGCTGCCGCTCAGACCGTAACGGAAGACGCCGGATTGGTCGCCATCGAAAGTCCGATGGTCGGCACGTTCTACGCATCGCCAAGCCCGGACAAGCCATCCTTCGTCTCCGTTGGCGGCGAAGTCGGCCCCAACTCGGTGGTGTGCCTCGTAGAAGCGATGAAGATCTTCAACGAGATCAAGGCCGAGCGCTCAGGCACCATTGCCAAGGTGCTCGTCAAGAGTGGTCAAGCCGTTGAATTCGGCCAGCCGCTGTACATGATCAAGCCGAGCTGAACCCGCCTCGCGACATGCGCGCTCGCGCGCCTTTCAGGATCTCACCCGCCATGTTTAAGCGTGTACTCATCGCCAATCGCGGCGAAATTGCCCTCCGCATCATTCGCGCGTGTCGCGAACTCGGCGTTGAAGCCGTGTGCGTCTATTCATCCGCTGACAAGGGTGGTCCATGGCTCGAGCAGGCCGATCGCACCATCTGCATCGGACCGGGACCGTCAAAGGAGTCATATCTCAAGATCGAACGCATCATCGCCGCGGCTGAAGTCAGCCACGCGGAAGCGATTCATCCGGGCTACGGATTCCTCAGTGAGAACGCGCACTTTGCAGAAGTGTGTCGCGCATCGGGCTTCGAGTTCATCGGACCAAGCCCCGAAGCGATGAACGCGCTCGGCGATAAGGTCAACTGCAAACGCCTTGCTCGTAAGACTGGTACTCCAGTATTCCCTGGCACCGAAGACGCCATTGAAGATATTGACGAAGCCGTCAAAGTTGCCGCTGAAATTGAGTATCCGGTGATTGTCAAGGCCCGCGCCGGTGGTGGCGGGCGCGGCATGCGCATTGCCCGCGATGAAGCAGAATTGCGCACTGGCATCGAGGCTGCTCGCCAGGAAGCCGCGGCTGCATTCGGCGACGGCGGCGTCTACGTGGAGAAATTCCTCGAGAACGCGCGGCACTTCGAAGTGCAGACCATGGGCGACAAGCATGGCCACGCCGTGCATCTCTATGAGCGCGATTGTTCAAGCCAGCGTCGCCATCAGAAACTCATCGAAGAGGCGCCGGCCCCCGGGGTTGACCCGAAGAAGCGCGACCGCGTTTGCGAAAGCGCAGCGACACTCATTCGTGAAGCGAAGTATTCCGGCGCTGCCACCGTTGAGTTCCTGATGGATCGCCACCAGAACTTCTACATGCTTGAGGTGAATACCCGCGTTCAGGTTGAACACCCGGTGACAGAAATGATCACTGGAGTGGACATCGTGAAGACGGGTATTCGCGTGGCTGCAGGTGAAGAGTTGCCCTTCACGCAGAAGGACATTCACATCAATGGTCACGCCATTGAGGTGCGAATCAATGCAGAGGATCCAGACCGCGGTTTCATGCCGCAAGCAGGCCTGATTGAAACCTATGCCGCGCCGGGCGGCCCAGGCGTTCGACTTGATAGTCATGCGCGCGCTGGATATCGCATCCCGCCGAACTACGACTCGATGATCGGCAAACTGATCGTCCACGCGCCCGATCGCGCCACATGCATTGAGCGTCTCAAGGGCGCCTTGCGCGAGTTCAAGATTGGCCCAGTGAAGACCACCATTCCTCTGCATCTGAAGCTGCTCGATCACCCAGATTTCCGCGCCGGCAGCCACGATATTCACTACGTGGAACGCTGGCTGAAGGAAATTGCGGTTGCAGCCAAGGTCTGAGTGTCCGAGCGACATCCAAAGGCAACCCGCGAGCGAAGCCTCTCATATGGCTAGCAGCTCTCTCATCCTTGTCACCGGCGCCACGGGCTATGTTGGCGGGCGCCTCGTGCCGCGCCTCTTGGCTGCAAAGCACCAGGTTCGATGCCTCGTTCGCGATCCATCGCGCCTCGAAGGTCGCCCGTGGCGGCAGGATGTGGAAGTGGTGCAGGGCGATGTCCTTGCTCCCGAGACACTCACCGCGGCAATGCAGGGCGTGCGAGTCGTCTACTACTTGGTGCATAGCCTTGCGGGCGGAAGCAACTTCTCGGAGCGCGACATGCGAGCCGCGCGCAATTGCGCCGCTGCCGCTCGTGCGGCGGGAGTTGAACGCATCATTTACCTCGGTGGCCTTGGCGACGACAGCCCAGAACTTTCGCAGCATCTGGTTTCACGCCATGAAACCGGCAATGCGCTCCGCGAGGCAGGAGTGCCGGTGACGGAATTCCGAGCCGCGGTGGTGGTTGGCTCTGGCAGTTTGTCCTTTGAAATGATTCGCTACCTCGCCGAACGCGTTCCGGTGATGATCTGCCCGCGTTGGGTATTCACGCGGACGCAGCCGATTGCCATTCGCAATGTTCTGGATTACTTGGTGGCGGCGCTTGATTGCCCGGCGAGCATCGGTCGAATCATTGAGATTGGCGGTCGTGATGTGGTGACCTATGCCGACATGATGACGGGGTACGCCCGCGCACGTGGTCTCAAGCGCCATCTCATCGCAGTGCCCGTGCTCACTCCACGGCTTTCGTCCTACTGGGTGCATCTTGTGACGCCCATCCCGTCCGAAATTGCTCAGCCACTGATCAAGGGACTCGGCAACGAGGTGGTAGTGCGCGACGCCTCTGCGCTGACAATCTTTCCAGAAATCAAGCCCATGGACTACGACACCGCGGTCCGGCGCGCCCTCGGAAAGATCGATAGCAATGAGGTGGAAACTGTCTGGAGCGATGCGCTTGTTTCCAGCCAAGGCGACCGCACTCCAGTCACGCTCATCAGTACCCAAGGCATGATCATCGAACGGCGTCGCATGATGGTTGACTCGCCAGCCAGCGCCGTTTATCGCAGCTTCGCGGGGCTCGGTGGCACACGCGGTTGGTTGTATATGGATTGGGCGTGGCAGCTCCGTGGCACGCTCGACCGCCTCTTCGGTGGCGTTGGGATGCGCCGAGGTCGGCGCGATCCAGACGATCTGCGCATCGGCGATACGCTCGATTTCTGGCGCGTTGAGCAGGTTGAGCCGGGTCGATTGATCCGACTCCGCGCAGAGATGAAGGTCCCTGGGCTCGCGTGGCTGCAACTCGAGGCGCGTCCGGCCGACAACGGTCAGACCGAACTTCTACAGACAGCATTCTTCGAACCGAAGGGGCTCTTCGGGTTCCTGTACTGGTATGTGCTGTACCCGATGCACGCCTTGATCTTCAGCGGCATGATTCGCAAAATCGCGGATCGTTCGAAGAGTGCCGGCGTTCCTAGTCCTGATGTCCGCGCTTCGCAGGCATCAAGTTGACTGCGATGACAGCGGCAGTTGCAATTGCCATCAGCGCGTATCCGCCCACGGGGCTGTAGAGATTCAGACCCTTGTCAGGCTGTGGTGGAATGTTTGGGTCAGCAGGCGCTTGCATGCCGTACGTAGCGCCGCAAGCGATGCTGGCGAGCACAACAACTACACCAATGTTTGATCGCTTTGAACCCCGAGCGAGCTGGCTCCGGGGAGCGCTGTCGATGGTCGCCTGACTGTGTGTGTTGTTCATCAATTGGAATCCTTCGGCGATGAAAGCGTGATGGTGTTGACGAGGCGGTCTTCCTTGCCATTGGTCAAGATCAGACCCTTCAGGACGGTCTCTGCGGGCAATCGGAAGTGCAGCATCAGTTTCTTACCGCTGCCGAGCGGCTGGATCGGAATGTCTTTGAGAGTGAGCGGCTTGCCGCCCATACTTCGCACGAGCACCCAGTCACCATCATCTTCGACCATACCCACTGCGAAATACTTTGCGCCGTTGGTATCGATGACAGCTACGCGCGCTGACTGCGCATCTGAGCCAGCAGTTCGGACCCACTCGTTGAGGTCGGGGAAGATGCGAACGCCGTCCGCCTTCGCCGACGCGTCAAGACGGAGCAAGCGCTGTCCCTTGGTCACTTGGAAGCCACGAACACGCAGATCTGCCGAAACATTGGAGCCGCCATTGCGAGGGAACTTTTGTTCGCCGCCAATGATGAAGTTGTTCCCGTCGAGGAGCAATGCGCCCTTGTCATTTGAGTTGATCGTCACGCCACCGATGGCGTACTTGGGATCGGGGAACTCAATCAGTGCGTCGATGTTGGTTGTTTCGCCGTCGTCCACAGCCTTTGCTGCGCCGCTGTCGATGGCCCCGCCACCGGCGAAGTCCGGCGCCGCTACTGGGCGCGGAGCCAAGAACCGCACACCCTTGAGTTCGAAGTACTTGGGAGCCTGCGTTCCAAGGTCTGACTTTGGGAAGAACACGTAGAAGGTGCCTTCACCTTGTGCCGAAACAGATGTCATCACATTGGACGGGGAGTTGAAGAAGTACATCCGCTCGCCGCCTTCTTTGGCGTTCTGGCGCCACGCAACGGGGTAGGAGGCTGTTCCCTTGCCACCCTTGCCGTCGCCGATGAGGCGAACCTGCGCACCGGTCAACAGGAACTGCTGGCCGCCTCCATCGAATCCATCTTGCGCGATAGTGAATTGCACGGCCCACGACGCCACTGGCTTGGCGCCAACGCCCGCACTCAGCGGCATGGCGGGTACGTCAAAGAGCTTGATTTGACTGACGGATTCCGGAGGCACCGAGACGCGAGCGAGGCCATCAGCGTACGAGTCGCGGTAAAGCGACCCAGCCGTGCGCACCAACTGCGGCATATGCGTGTCAATGGTTCCGCCACCAAGCCACGGGGTGTAAGCGCCCCACGACAGATACGAAAAGAACCCACCAGCAATATTCGCAACGGTGAGGAGCGGTGCGTTGTCGCTACCGATCGCAGGTGCATTCGCCACATCGCTGCGGCGACTCCAACCAGTGAAGTCGCCAATGGTCACTGTCGATTGGAAGAAACCCATGCCAATCGTGAGCAAACCGACAGAAAGGACGCCTGAAGCAAGCCCAAATCCCGCACCGATGACGACATCTGCCATCCGCGGAACAGAGAGGTTCATCGGAATGTATCTATCGGTAAAGATCCGAAGAATGGCTAGTAGGCCGACGAATACACCAATCAGCACTAGACCCTTTGAGTACTCACCAGCGGAACTACTGAGCATTCGGTAGGCGAGCGGCTCCCACACGCCGAAGGCAATCGCTCCGGATGTCACAACGCAGAAGAAGTGGATCAACGCGCTGAAAGCCCCGTTGTTGGACCACCAGTAGGTGATGAGAAGAATGGCCGCAATTGCGATGACAGAGATGGTCACTGGGTGGTCCTCATTGCTTCTTTGGGCCGGGGGTTGTGCCGGTGGTCTTGGCAGCCACAGTGGTGGCAGGGGCAGACGCTAGCTTTGCAGCGCCCACTGCAGCCGTTCCAGCAGCCGCAGGCGGTGGCGCAAAGATTCGCTTCACTTCGTCGAAACTTGTCTCGCCGTTACGCACCTTGATGAGTGCAGCGTCTTGGAGCGAAGGGCACTTGAATGTGCGTCGCGCATGCATATACGCGCCCTTCACATCTCCAGTGGCAAGCAATGCGCGCGCATCGGCATCGAGCGGCAGTACCTCAACCACTGCACAGCAGCCGAGGAACCCAATGCCCTTACAGGTTGGGCAATCAACTGGCTGATCCTTGATGAGCACCTTGCCGCTCTGCTTATAAATCTGCACAGGCTTTCCAGCAGCGATACCGAGCATCTTCTGCTCTGCTGGATTCGGCGCATACGGGGCGCGGCACGTCAAGCACAACTTACGAACCAACCGTTGCGTCACCACGAGGCGCAGTGCATCCGCTGCTGATTTGGGATCGCCCACGGCCTTCAACCAGGCCGCCATGATGTCCGGAACGCTGTCCGAAGGCATGCCCACATAGAAGAGCGTCGATCGAGCTCCTGCAGCACAAATCACCTTAGCTGATCCAGCGTCAGCAACATCGGCCGCAAAGACCACGTCGGGTCCACGTCGCACGATCGATTGCAACTGCGTTCCGAAATCGCTCTTCGCTGCATCGAAGTCGGTGTGCTCTACGCCTTCAACAATCCGCTCAAACTTGCGCTCGAGCGTCTTGATGTTGGATGTGAGCGAATCATGCCGGCCAAGCAATGCATAGGTGAGGGTGGTCAGGCCTTGACCAGGTCGCGCTCCAACGATCACGGTTCCGCGCGGATCCGCATTCAAGGTGTCCGCAATGAGTTTCACTTGCGGCTCGCTCATGCCGGACTTTGCGAGCGGAATAGACAGTTGCTTGTCGCGCTCAATGTCCACGCGGATCGACTCGCCTTGCATGGAGCCAATACTGGTTACTGTCAGCACAATCCGGGTTCCATCGCGAACAATCGGCACCGTGCCACGTTGGAACTTGCGGCGCTCAGCCGGATCGAGATCCGCAAATCCCTTCAGCAGATCCACAACGCGCGTAGCGGTATCGCCAGCGATCGGATCACGCTTGAAGCGCATCGAATCAACCACTTGCTGAATCTGGGCGCCTTGCTTGGACAGTGCAATTTCAATACGGGAAGCGCGCGCATCCAGCGCTGCCAGAAGTACTGCCTCCAGTCCGGCATACACCTCAAACGCTGGGTCCTTGCGGTCCGGGGCGGCTTGTTCGCTGCGGTCCTTCTTCTGGAAGCGCAGCGTGGCGCCAGCCTGCGCGTTCTTCGCCTTTCGATCGGCAGCCATCTTGCCGAAATCAATATCAAGGAAGGTGAGTGGCTTCGTCTTCGTGCCCTTGAGTGCTTCGTTGCGGAACTTCATGTACCAAGTGCACGGCACCGCAAAGAACGCAATCATCAGCGGGAAGCCAACGAACCACGTCGGTATCAGAAGTGCAGAAAGCACTCCGGCGGTACCAAAGGCAAGAAAGATTGAAGCCCACTTCTGCGGCTTCAAATTGAAGTAGGCGGCGTCCTTCTCCAACTTCGTCGAGACAAGGACGGCGTACGGCACGAAGACAGCGAATGTCACAATCGGCTTGGCGATACTCATCAGAATCGCAGGCGACGTTGACTCTGCGAGGACGGAAACGCCCGGCAGAAAGAAAGCAGTCGATAGGTTCACGGTCAGGCTCCCTTGGCGAACGATGCGCCCTGCGAAATTCCCTTGAGGCGCATGCGCAGCTCCTCGGGCTTCGGCGTCGACTGCAGCGCGACGCTCTGATGGATGAATTCTTTTTCCACCAAGTCAACCAAAGCGGTGGTGAAGTCCTGCATGCCCGCGTCGCGCCCCTTGATGATGTCCAAGAGTTCGCCCTCGCGCGCTTCCAAGATGTACTTCTGAACAGCCGGTGTATTGATCAGAATCTCCAACGCCGGAATACGTGCGATGTGCGCATGCAGCGTCGGTAGAAGCTTCTGATAGACGATGGCTCTCAGGTTGTACGCAAGCAGCTTGCGAATCTGCTCACGCTCATTCACTGGGAACAGGTCATAAATACGACCGAATGTCTGCCAGGCGCTCGATGCGTGGATGGTTCCAAACACCAAGTGACCAGTTTCTGCAGCGCGAACAGCGGCTTCAAAGGTCTCGTAGTCACGCATTTCACCCACGAGCGCGATGTCCGGATTTTCACGCACCAAGGCGCGCAGTGCGTCATTGAAATTCACGCAGTCGATGCCAATCTCGCGCTGATTGATGGTGGCTTTGTCATCCTTGAAGATGTACTCGATGGGATCTTCAATGGTCACGATATGCACCTTGCGGCGCTCGTTCACATACTGAAGCATGGCTGCAATCGAAGTGGACTTGCCACTACCGGTGACGCCAGCAAAGAGCACCAGGCCCTGCGAAAGTAGCGCTACCTCGCCCAGACTCGGCGGCAGGTAAAGATCCTCAAACTTCTTAATGTTGCTGGTAATGAGTCGCGCTGCGATCGAGACCTTGCCGCGCGCCATGAACATGTTCACGCGGAAGCGGTTTTTGTCGTCGTAGTCGTAGGCAAAGTCCATCGACCCCTTATTGCAGAAGACTTCCTGCTGTCCGGCGTCAAGGACGTCCTTTGCCACCTGGAACATCAGTTCCTGGGTGATGACATCGGTCTCGATGTCCTTCAGCACGCCGCGATGGCGGATGCGTGGCTTCAGGTCCGACTTCACGATGAGATCGCTTCCGCCGAACTTAATGATGGCGGAGAGCCAAAGGGTCCATGCCTTCATCCCGTCGCCGGCTTGCATGCCGCGGCGCTCAAGGTTGATCGGGCTGGTGAGGTACTGCTTGCCGTCGTTGCCTGACACTTCAGCTGATCTCCGCAAGGGGCACCCCGTACGGTTCCATCAGGACCGCAAATAGGCGGGCGACGGGTCATGGCCACAGTGGCCATCCTCGGCAGGGGTTGCGGGCGAGCCCGCTCACCTGGTCGACCACCCGCGGACGACCGTCGGGGGAGACAGGCAGGGTAGCACGAACTGCCGAAACTGTGCCCGCCCCGTCGAAGGGTGGGATCCGGCTTTGTAACATCCCGCAGATGGAGCACAAGATTGTTCAGGACGGAATCACCTTTGACGATGTCCTGCTGATTCCCCGGTACAGCGAGATCACGCCTGAGTCCGCAGATACGCGGACGCAACTCACGCGGCGGATCAATCTGAATATCCCGCTTGTCTCAGCGCCCATGGACACGGTGACCGAGTCCGCGTTGGCCATTGCGCTTGCCCAAGAGGGCGGCATCGGAATCATTCACAAGAACATCTCGCCGGAGCGCCAAGCACTCGAAGTTCAGAAAGTAAAGCGAACCGAGAACGGGATCATCACTGATCCCATCACGCTTTCGCCAGCCGACACAGTGCAGCGCGCCCAGCAACTGATGGGCGAATACGGCGTGAGCGGATTCCCGGTCACCGAAGACGGCACGCGACGCACTCGCGTTGTCGGCATCTTGACCCGGCGCGACATTCGATTTGTCGATCATCCCGCTGAAACACGTGTCCAAGATGTGATGACCAAAGACAAGTTAGTCACCGCGCCATCTGATACGACGCCGACGCTCGCCGAAGCAATTCTCAATCGCGGGCGCGTTGAGAAGTTGTTGCTCATTGATGCTGACGGACGTCTCGCCGGTCTGATCACCATGCGCGATATCGACAATTTCACGAAGCACTCGCAGGCATGTCGCGACGCGCGCGGGCGTTTGCGGGTTGGCGCAGCGGTCGGAATCATGCAACTTGATCGCGTGGAACGCTTGGTTGCAGCCGAAGTTGACGTGATTGTGGTTGACACTGCGCACGGTCATAGTTTGAACGTGATGCGCACCGTCAGCGAAATCAAGAAGCGATATCAGATTGAAGTGATCGCTGGAAATGTTGCTACTGCTGATGGCGCGCGTGCTCTCATTGACGCGGGCGCTGATGCGGTGAAGGCTGGAATCGGACCGGGATCCATCTGCACAACGCGCGTCGTTACCGGCGTTGGTGTGCCGCAGATCACGGCCATTATGAATGCCGTAGAAGGTGCGCGCGGGCAAGTTCCAATCATTGCTGACGGCGGCATTCGACTCTCTGGCGACATCGCCAAGGCGATCGCTTCGGGCGCAGGCTCAGTCATGCTGGGCAGCCTGTTTGCGGGACTCGAAGAAAGTCCCGGCGAGTTGGTGATCCATCGCGGTCGCCACTTCAAGACGTACCGCGGCATGGGCAGCGCGGGGGCAATGACGCTTGGTTCGTCAGACCGTTATGGCCAGGCATCCATCCGCGACAGCCGCAAGTATGTGCCAGAGGGCGTTGAGGGCAGGGTGCCCTACCGTGGGCAGCTTGCCGATTTCGTGTATCAAATGGTGGGTGGACTGCGCGCCGCAATGGGATATTGTGGGTGCAGTTCACTTGATGAGTTCAGATCCAAGACCCAATTCGTCCGTGTGTCGGGCGCAACGGTCGTTGAAAATCACCCGCACGACATACAAATCACGAAGGAAAGTCCCAACTACACTGTCACCGCAGTTGGAGACGAATGACACAAGTCACACACGCCGGTGTGGCGGAACTGGCAGACGCAGCGGACTCAAAATCCGCCGGGCTCTAAACCCTTGCAGGTTCGATTCCTGTCGCCGGCATTAATGAGGTCCGAGTAACGAAATCTTTCCCCCTTCTGGGGGGGGAGTGGATTTGCACCCGAGTTTCCGCTACACTCCCCGATTCCCCCGCGCCGGCGACCGCCTGCGTGTTTGTGGGGCAACCCCGCCTGAGGGGCACACTAAGGAGCAGAACCGTGTACGCGATCTTCGAGGACAGTGGAACCCAAATCAAGGTGAACGTCGGCGACATCGTCGACCTCGATACGCGCGAGGTGCCAGCGGACGCAAAGTCGCTAACCTTCGACAAGGTGCTCGCCGTTGGCTCTGATGACGGAACCGCTGCCAAGCTTGGCATGCCGTACCTCAAGGGCGCAACTGTTGTTGCATCACTCGTCGGCGATGTGCAGGGCGACAAGCTCCGCACCGGCAAGTACAAGCGCCGTAAGGGCTACCGACGCCAAGCCGGTCATCGCCAGGACTACCTGCGCGTTGAGATCACCGCCATTCAGGCTGCGTGATCAACTTCGCATTGCGTGAAGACGCGTGGACCACAACGACGGACCCCACAGCGAAGCAGCGCGTTGCTAAGTGATTTATAGGAATTTCGCCTCGCGATCCGCGCACCGCTCGGATCGCGAGGTTGTTTTTCGTCGCAATGTCCGGCTGTTGCAAATTGAATTGATTGAGTTCCATCGTGCGCTGCTACCATCGCATCGTGGACATACAGCCGCCGCAGGCCTCACGGCTTGGGGAGGAAAGTCCGGACACGATTGGACACAGTGGTGGCTAACGGCCACCCGTGCGCGTGGGCGCGCATGCGGGACAGTGCAACAGAAAGTAAACCGCCGAACGGCGCCTTCGGGCGTGCGTGGTAAGGGTGAAACGGTGCGGTAAGAGCGCACCGCCTGACCGGTGACGGCCAGGGCATGGCAAACCCCACTGCGTGCAAGCGCAAGCAGTCTCGGTCGACGGT
>CANJHD010000034.1 GCA_947474065.1 Planctomycetaceae bacterium | reverse complement strand
CTTGAGCATGTGACATCACGCCAGGGGAGCGGGTTCGAGACATTGGCGGTCAGTGGACTGATGTGAAATTGTGACAAGGCGTAAACGGCACCTCTTTGGTGGGCGCCGCTTTCCTATGATCGCCGACGTGCTCCTCCTGATTGACAACTATGACTCGTTCACCTGGAACCTCGTCCAGCGCTTCAGCGAGATTGATCCCGCACTGCGCATCGAAGTCATCCGCAATGATGCCATCGATGTCGCGGGCGCCGAGGCGCTTGCCCCCACGCACTTGGTGATCTCGCCCGGCCCGTGCACGCCGAAGGAGGCCGGCATCAGCGGCGCGCTGCTTTCGCATTTCAAGGGGCGCATCCCAGCACTCGGCGTGTGCCTCGGTCACCAAGCGATCGGCGATGTCCACGGCATGACCGTTCGCCGCAATGACATCGCAGTGCACGGCAAGACCAGCCCCATCCATCATGATGGGCGCGGGCTCTTTGTTGGTCTGTCGAACCCATTCATCGCAACGCGCTACCACTCGCTGGTGATTGACCCAGCCACGGTTCACCCGGACTTTGAAGTCACCGCTCGCACGGAGCGTGATGAGATCATGGGAATTCGTTGGAAAGCCCCCGTCGGCGCAGCGCCGCTTGAGGGCGTGCAATTTCACCCGGAGAGTTTCCTCACCGTTGAGGGTCCGCGGCTTCTTGCTAATTTCCTTGCGATGCAGCCCGCAGCCACTCGCGCCGCGGCTCCGTCCGCTGTTACGCGGACAGCGTGAACGTCATGCCGCTTTCGACATAGAAGTTCAGCATGTCGCCAGTCTGCCATGAGCCCGCAGTTTGTGACGGCTCAATGGTCACCCACGCCGGGAACGCCAGGTCAAGAAGCACGGCGTTCGCAGTCACATCGACGGCTAACACGCGACCTTGCACAATCCGTGGCGTTCCCCAGACTGGCTCAATGAAGCATCCGCCTGCATTCGCGTGCCAGGCGCGCAATGCCTTGCCGCGCACGGAACCATTGACCCGCTTGCCTACTTTGGTTGCAAGCGTTGCGGCATCACCAACAAGCACTAGCTCCACCCGGTAAGCGGAGTTCGGCATCGAAATGCGCACGCGCGTGGGCGTACTTCCTGATGCCGGAATGATTTCTTCCAATACAACGCGCGCGATGTCATGAACGGTAGTAGTCATTTGTTAACTCACACTCACTTTGCGGGTGTCGTCGGCGCTTCGATGATCTTCTTCATAGTTGCTGATGCGTTGTAGACGGCCATCTCACCGGCGCCAGCAGCATCAACTCCAAGACGCCCAATCTGAACGCCGCGCGAATTGCGCACGCTGATTGCGCCGCCGTCGCCATCGACTGCGGCGCCGGCCACCACAATGGCTTGTCCATTTGCATCGAGCAGGTTCATCAGGCCGCCGGTCTTGCTGCCGCCGATCGCTGCGACGCGGCGTTCTTGTAGATACACGGCAAGTGTGCCCGCAGAGCCATTCGCTTCGGCCATGAATGCTGGAGCGCCGGTTGCGGTGCCAACCATGAATCGGCCGCCGCCTTCTTCCTTGGTATCCATCAGAATGGCAGCAGCCCCTGAGCCGTTGAGCACTTCAATAGCTCCGCCCTTGCCAGCGCCCGCGCTTGCAAGTGAAACCGCTACTGCGCCCGCGCCGTCCTTCAGCGTGAGATGTCCGCCGCCAACAGCAAGGAATGCCGCACATTCATTGCCTGATGCGTCTGCGATGCGGAGTGTGCCAGTCTGATCTTCCGCGCCGCCTGCAAAGACGATTTCCTTGCCGGCCTGATTACGCATTGAAAGTACGGACGCGCCTTGCGCAACTCCGGCAAGCATGCCGAGTTCGCCACCGGGGCGTCGCATGCTGATCACGGCACCACCGGCGCCAGCTTCGGCTCGAAGACTGCTTGCGTTGTTGCCCGAGCCATTCAGAACGAGCGCGCCGCCTTCTTCGCCGCGCGCGAATGTTGCCAGCGTGGTGCCGTCAACGTCGCCGATCTCAACGCGACCACCAATCGGTGTTGCAAAGAGACCGCCGACTGGCTTGCCGACAAGATTCCAAATCGCGAGGTCGCCGCCGTCTGTGCCGGCCGACATACGCACGACATTCGCGCCGCCCTTCGACCAGACATCAAGTTGGCCGCCAGTTTCGCCAGCTTGCGCAAGCATCACCACTTTGTCGCCTTCGCCAACAACTTCGAGGCGTCGAACACGGATGACGTCTTCCACGCGCGCCACTTGCGTCGCGGCTACCAGGCCGCCGGCGAGTGCCACCGCGCCCACGATGATCGTTCCGGTGCGCCAACGAACGGCGTCGCGCCGCGCAGCGGTGAGTTCTCGCTCAATGCGGGCTAGGCGGGTGTCGATCGCGGATGAAATTTCGGTATGTTCGGAAGTTCCCATAGGTGTTTCGTAGGATACGCGCCTTAAAGAAAGAGCGACCGCCCATGACCAAGAAGACCACAGCAAAGCGTCCGTCCCCGATGAAGCACACGACCCTGGGTATTGGACTTGTTGGCACTAAATTCATGGGGAAGGCTCACAGCAATGCCTGGATGTCCGCCCCCCGGTTCTTTGACCTGCCGCTGGTAGTGAACATGCGGGCGGTGGCCGGCACGAAAGTGCAGGATGTGGCTGAATTCTCGCAGCGCTGGGGGTGGCAGTGCTGCAGCGACGAGTGGCAAGACTTGGTCACCGATCCACAGATTGGCTTAATCGACAACTGCACACCCAACCACGTGCACGCGGAAGTTTCGATCGCCGCTCTTGCCGCCGGCAAGCATGTCGCCTGCGAGAAGCCGCTCGCGGGCACCCTTGACGATGCCCGCCGGATGCGCGACGCCGCCAAGAAGGCAGCGGCGAAGGGGATCAAGACATTCGTATGGTTCAACTATCGGCGCTGCCCGGCCGTCGCCTTTGCGCATCAATTGGTGAACGAAGGCAAACTTGGCCGCATCTTCCATGTGCGCGCGAGCTATCTACAGGACTGGGGCGGACCATCGACGCCGCTTCTTTGGCGCTTTCAGGGCAAACTTGCGGGCAGCGGGGCGCATGGCGACCTGAACGCACACATCATTGACATGGCTCGTTTCATCACCGGCGAAGAAGTCACCGAAGTGGTGGGCGCCATTGAAGAGACCTTCATCAAGGAGCGCGACATCATTGAAAGTACCGGTGGCGCCATTGCCGGTAAGGGAGCCAAGCGCGCCGTGCGCGGCAGCCGCAAGGGCAAGAGCACCGTTGATGATGCGGTCCTCTTTATGGCGCGCATGTCTGGCGGCGCGATCGCAAGCTTCGAAGCGTCGCGCCTTGCAACGGGCAACCAGAATCGCAATCAGATAGAGATCAACGGCGAGAAGGGCAGCCTGAAGTTTGACTTTGAGCGCATGAACGAACTGCAGTGGTGGGATCACACGCTGCCCGCACGCATGCGTGGGTGGAGCCGAGTGATGTGCACCGATGCAGCGCATCCGTACGCGGCGAACTATTGGCCAGCGGCTCATGTGCTTGGCTATGAGCATGGTTTCGTGAGTCAGGCTGCGGACACGGTCATGGTGCTTGGTGGCAAGAAACCAGTCGTAGCAATCCCTGATTTCGCGGACGCATATGAAACGCAACGGGTTCTTGAAGCGGCGATTCGCTGCGCACGCACACGACGACCGGTGGCAATTTCTGAAGTGAAGTAGCAGCACGGGCGATTTTGCTAGCCTTGCGTGCATGTCCAAGCGCATGCTGATAGCGATCGTCGTTGGCACTGTTCTTGCCTTTGGGTGGGGCGCCGTTTCATGGACAACGGGAATCTATGACTTTGCGTTTAAGCCGCTTCCAAGTGGTGACGGCGTAGCGGCGACCTTTGAGTCCGCAGCGGCAACCGACGGGGCATACATCTATCCAGCGCCGCCCGTGACAACGGGAATGACCGCACAGCAATCAACCATTGCAACGAATGCGTATCTCGAAGAACATCGCAAGGGTCCGCTCATGCTGGTGCTCCTTCGCCGTCAGGGCGTTGATCCCATGTCGCCCACCGTGCTCGCGCGTGGCTTCATCATCGAATTCTTCGGCACTGGATTGCTCGCTGCCATCATTGCCGTGGCGTGTAAGTTCGGCGCGCGACTGCAGGACCGCCTCGCACTTGGCATCGTCGTGCCAGCCTTTGCAATGCTGTCTTCACACGCGGTGGTCTGGAATTTCTTCCACCTACCGGATTCGTTCTCGATAGTCCTCTTTGTTGACGGCATGATTGCGTGGAGTCTGTCTGGTATTGCATGCGCGCTCATCATCAAGCCGTCAAAGAGCTGAAACAAGGGTTCGGCCATTTCAATGAATTACCAATTACTCCTATGAAGTTCCAGTCTCCCAAGGGCACGCGCGATTTCTATCCAGCCGAGATGGCCGTGCGCCGTCGCATTGAAGCCGCGTGGCGCGACGCCAGTATTGCATTTGGTTACGACGAAATTGACGGGCCAACCTTCGAGCATCTTGAGCTCTACACCGCAAAGAGCGGCGAAGGAATCATCAACGAACTCTTCAGCTTTCGCCGCGCGGGCGGTAGCGATGACTATGCGCTGCGCCCCGAATTTACGCCGACACTGGCGCGCATGGCCGCCGCGCGTGCTGCGCAGTTGCCGATGCCAGTGAAGTGGTTCGCGGTGCCGAATTTCTTCCGCGCCGAGCGCCCACAACGCGGACGCTTGCGCGAGTTCTATCAGTGGAATGTGGACCTTCTTGGCGCAGAGGGACCGGCGATCGATGCGGAAGTGATTGGTGTGGCTGTTGCGGCGCTCGCCCGGCTTGGCCTGCGCGCTACAGATGTGCGGGTCAAGATCAGTCACCGCGTGGCCGCCGCCAATGTTGTGCGTGCGCTCGGTGTTGCAGATGAATCCGTAGCAGGCGCATTCGAACTGCTTGATCGCCGTGACAAGATGCCGCCGGAGGAATTCACCAAGCGTGCTGCAGCGCTCGGTCTCGCTGGCGATGGACTTGCTCGTTTCGAGGCGGTGGTTCGAACGCGCGTGCAGATCACGGATGACATTGGCGTACTCGCCACTACCGCGGGCATCGCACCGGAATCGCTCGCGGAATTAGTTCTCCTGCGCGACGCACTGGTTGCCGCTGGACTCGCCGAGTGGTGCGAATTTGACCTCGGAATCGTGCGCGGACTTGCCTACTACACCGGCACCGTATTTGAGATTCACGAAGCATCAGGCGGCGAACGCGCCATTGCGGGCGGCGGTCGCTATGACGGACTCATTGAACTCTTCGGCGGACCAAAGACGCCGGCAATTGGATTCGGTATGGGCGATGTAGTGCTTGGACTGGTGCTTGCCGATCGTGGTCTCTTGCCCGCAGATGGAACCGAGTTGCTTCCACGACCGGATGCGTTCATCATCGCTTTGGCTGACCCCGCCGCTGATGCAGAATTGCCGCGCCTTGTTGCACGACTGCGCAGCGATGGACTTCATATTCGCCACAGTTACAAGGCCACGCGCAATGTTGGCAAGTTGCTTGCTGACGCGTCCAAGCAGCGCGCCCGATTTGCTGTTCTTCTTGGTGCCGAACTTGCTGATGGTCGCGTGATGCTGAAAGATCTTGCAAGCGGTGAGCAGCAACCAGTAGCACTGACGGAACTGCCTGCGCTCCTGCGCGCGCCTGCATGAAACGCATCCTCGTCATCGTCGCCGTCGAAGCTGAACGCGCCGCACTCGGTGCGCATTGTCTTGCTTCGCCCGCGGTACACGTGGTTGTTGCGGGTATTGGTCGCACCAATGCGGCCGCTGCAACAGCAGAGACACTCGCAGAAGCGCGCGCGGCAGGCACGCCGTTTGCCGCAGTTATTTCAACTGGTATTGCGGGCGCGTTGCCGGGCTCGAATCTGTCGATCGGTGCAGTGATCGTTGCTGATGTTTGCATCTATGCAGAGGAAGGCATCGCACTCCCTGAAGGTCAGGGTGATATGCGCGCGCTCGGATTTTCACTCGGCGATTTCGAAGGCAACCGTGTGCCCGTTGACGCCGCGCTGCTCGTGGCCTTCCGTGAGCTTGGACCCGCGTGCGCAATTGCGACCGTGGCGACATGCTCCGGCACTGACGCCGCGGCGCTCGCCGTTCGCACGCGAACTGGCGCGATGGCCGAAGCGATGGAAGGCGCGGCGGTGGTGCATGCAGCGCGACGCGCGGGCGTTCCTGCAATCGAAGTTCGATCCATCAGCAACACCACAGGTGATCGGCCAAAGCAGAGGTGGGACATCGCGGCCGCGTTCACTGCGCTGGCGCGTGTTGGCGACGAGATTCTAAAATTCGCTCAATCGTGATCGGTGGTTGCACGACCCGGCGGCGTGCGTATGTTTCGCGACGCCCGGCGGTCTTTCGCCTGTTAGTTCCACAGCGCGCCGGCTACGGCGATGATCCAGATCGCTATCCCGAAACCAACTTTCACCAAGACGCCCACCATGCGACCTGCAGCCGCTGCGGCGGCTGGCAATACGAGGCCCATGGCTGTGCGATCTCCATAGGTCATCTCACCGATGAATGCACCCACTGCGGCGCCAATGAGCGCGCCCGCAAGTGTTCCGGCGAGTGGGATGAATGCAAGCAACACCGTTCCAACGAGCGCGCCTGCAAACGAGCCGAGTATCGCACCCCATGCACCACGCGCACGTGCGCCACCGACGCGCGCACCCGCGGCGCTCATGGCGGTCTCGCAGACCTCGCCGAAGACGGCAAGCAGGAAGAGTGCAAGCAGCGTCCATCCGCTGTAGAGCGGAGCGCCATTCCCCGCGAGTGACCACAGTTGTGCAGCGCCCACCAACACCAACATCGCCCAATTGCCGGGCAGGGTGAGGAGTGTCATGAACAGGCAGCCGCCGCCGAGGACAGCCATCAGAAGTGCCACCACGATTGTTTCGCTCGTCATGTGTCGATCCTCGTCCAGGTGCCGTTCGGTAGCGCAGTCATGACGGTGCGGGCGCCATCCGACCAGTGCAGTTCGATTTCCGTGCCGTTCAGTCCCCGCGGGACCCAATTTCCGGCGCGTACCGGGGTCACTGTGCCGCGGTCCGCGCTGAGTTGGTGAGCACCAATGAGGGAAAGATACGCCGCGCGGTGTGCGCCGATCCGATCGGCGGTGGTGGATTCGCCAACGGCCAGACCTCCGGGGTCATGCGCCGTCCGCCATGTGGCGCAGACGAGGTCGTCGTCGTTGGCCGGCGCACGCGTTGCGAGCAGCACATCAAAGTGGTCGCCCTGCATACCGCCGGTATGGCGAAGAACCGCGACCGGTTGCGGAAGGGACTTGCCAGTCAGCACAGGAAATGGCGGCGCGGGTTCGGTCACGCCGATATCATCCCACGAACCTCGCGGACGCCGTCCGCTGGGTGCACACGCTGCCAGGAGGGCACATGCCGCACATGAATTCAACGCACGGACGCACTTTCCCAACCGCACTTCTCATGGCCCACGTCGTGGCGCTCCCGCTCTTGGTGGCAGGATGCAAGGCAACGGACAGCGCGGAGTCGCGCTCCACCGAAGCCAACGAACGACTTCGCTACGGTCAATATGCAGAGGCAGCAGCTGCCGTCGAGCCGATCGTTCGCGATCAGCCCGGCGATTGGCGTGCGCAGTTTGCGTATGGTCGCGCAATGCTCGGGCAGGGCAAACTTGAGGACGCGCGTCGGTCGCTCGACCGCGCTTACCAGCTCCAGCCTGCGAACGAAGAAATCGTGACCAGCCTTGCAGAGTGCATGGCACAGCAGAAGGATGTCAAGGATGCGTATCAGTTGCTGCGCGCCTTCGGCAAGGACTTCCGATCATGGCGCGCATACCTCGCGCTGAGTCACGTGGCAGAAGACTCTGGCGATCCGGACACCGCATCCACCAGTGCGATGGATTCCATTAAGGTCAACGAGCCGCTTCCGGGCCAGCGTGCCTCGATCGAACCGTACATGCGCGCCGCTGATTTGGCATTCAAGTTCGGCAAGGAGGCCGACGGTGTGCGCCGCTTGCGTCAGGCGTATGGCATTCTTCCAACCGATCCCCGTATCACGGAAGCGTTGGCTGCGCACCAGGTTGCAATTGGTAAAGACACCGCACTTCCACTCGGGCCGTAATGGCGCTGCATTTCCCCGCATGACGCTCCGCACTCTGCATGACGCCTGATTCCGCCAATCCCCGTGAACGGTGGCTGAGTTGGCTCGGCACGCTTGGCGATCTCGCGCGCTTGCGCACGCTTCGGCTTCTTGAGCGCGAAGAGCTTGGCGTTGGCGAACTTGCGCGTGCGCTGCAACTACCGCAGAGCACGGTGAGTCGCCACCTGAAGCCGCTCTTTGAACAAGGCTGGGTCGACAAGCGCACTGAAGGAACGCAGAGCCTCTATCGAATGACACCAGCAGCGCTCGCAACAGATATGCGTGATCTGTGGCGCATGAGTCGTGAGCACTTAGGAAGCGCCACTTCGTTTGAAGAAGACGATGCGCGCCTTGCGGAAGTGATTGCAGCGCGCCGCGTGGATAGTCGCACATTCTTTGGACGCATCGGCGGCGACTGGGATGAGTTGCGCCGCGAATTGTTCGGCGACGCCTTTGTGTTTGAGGCATTGCTGGGATTGCTTCCTCCCGACGCAGTAGCAGTGGACTTTGGTTGCGGCACTGGCGAAGCCGCTGAGCGACTCGCGCCGGTGGTTGGTCGCGTGATTGCGATTGATCGCGAGCCGGCCATGCTTACGGCTGCGCGCAAGCGACTCAAGCGATTTGCGAATGTGGAATTTCGGCAGGGCGATTTACTCGCGCCGCCACTCGCCGCAGGCGAAGCAGACATCGGCATCATCATGCTCGTCTTTCATCACGTGGACGATCCCGCCGCGATGCTGCGCGCTCTTGCGCCCGGATTCCGCACGGGCGGGGCGCTCTTGGTGGTTGACATGGCGAGCCATGATCGATCCGGTTACCAACAGACCATGGGCCACCGCCATCTTGGGTTTTCTGAGCAGGATTTGCAAGGTTTCGCCCGGGGCAGCGGGTTCACGTTGCGCCGTCACACGCGCTTGCGTCCGGACACCAGTGGTAAGGGTCCCGGCTTGTTTGCAGCGCTCTTTGTCCGTGCATGATTTCGTCAGTCAGTGAACTGCACGAAGTTCATGGCGATTACTTCGAGCCGGCTTCCATCCACGCAGCAATGATCTTTGATTGCTTGTCCTTCTTAAGCGCACGGAATTGGTTTGCATCAGCAACTGTTGCAAATCCAATCACCTTTCCATCCCATGTCACCGGCGCCGCTTGAGCGGTCAGTGTTTCGCCAGTAAGTGGGCACATCGCATTGTGGATGCCTTTTTGCGGCAACACCTGCGCTGTGCCCAGCTTGTTGCGCTTCGCGCGCGGCAGTGCTGCAAACTGTGCCGCATCAGCCGCCGAGTTGAATCGAATCTGCCATTGTCCGTAGTAGCCAACATGGCCAGGTCCAACAACGGGCTCCTGCGTGATGGGGTCGATGCACTCGGGTTCAGTCTTTGCTGCTGGTGCTGCTTGTGAGGCGGGGCGATCGACAGCATCCGCACCCTTGGTCTTCTTGCCGCTGCCACTTGATGGTGTGATTGCGGGGTTGTCCACCACGTCGGCACTGTTTGCTGCAGCGCTTCCATCTTTCGGTGGCGCGGCATAGGTGTCCGGATTTGCTGCGCCGAGATTTGCTGAGCCTGTTCGGATCGAAGGGTTGTCCACCACATCGGAACTGTTCGCCGCGGCGCTGCCATCGTTCGGTGGCGCTTGGTACAGGTCAGCCTTATTTGAGGCGCAGGCGACGAGTGTCGTGGCAAGAATGAAACCTGCGAGCGGCGCGGTGATCTTCATGCGCGCAGGATCGCGTCTTTTGGGACTGAATGGGGGCGCGACCTGTTATTTATTGGTTCAGGCGACCAATATTTTGCCCAACCGGCTCCAGTGCGCTACAATCATCCTTTCATCCGGATGAACGGATGAATAGTCGTCCGGTTTGCCGGAATCACTACTTAACGGAGCCCCCATGCCTGCTACTGCCACTGCTACAGCCAACCCGTTCCTCACCAACTCGCGCCTCTCCCTCACGGAGTTCTTGCCGTTTAAGGTCAAGGACATGTCCGCTGACACCGTGCGCTTCGGTCGCAAGGAGATCGAACTCGCCGAGATCGAGATGCCGGGCCTCATGGCCTTGCGCGCTGAGTACAAGGGCAAGAACCCGCTCAAGGGTGCACGCATCATCGGCAGCCTGCACATGACCATTCAGACCGCGGTCCTCATTGAGACCTTGGTTGAGCTCGGCGCTGAGGTGCGCTGGTGCAGCTGCAATATCTTTAGCACCCAAGATCACGCCGCGGCCGCTGTTGCTGTTGGCCCGAACGGAACGCCGGAGAAGCCAACTGGCATCCCAGTGTTTGCGTGGAAGGGTGAGTCGCTCGAGGAATATTGGTGGTGCACTTGGCAGGCGCTGCACTTCACAGATGGCAAGGGCCCGAACATGATCCTCGATGACGGTGGCGACGCAACGCTCCTCATCCACAAGGGTCTTGCCTTCGAGAAGCACGGTTCCGTGCCGACCGCCACCACTGAGGACAGTGAGGAATACACCGTCATCCTGCAGCTCCTCACCGCGCTGCAGCAGAAGCATGCTGGCTACTGGACCAAGACCGCGCCGAACGTGATTGGCGTGACTGAGGAAACCACCACCGGCGTGCACCGTCTGTACCAGATGCAGGAACTCGGCGAGCTCCTCTTCCCGGCTATCAATGTGAATGATGCTGTCACCAAGAGCAAGTTTGACAACCTCTACGGTTGCCGTCACTCGCTTGTTGACGGAATCATGCGCGCCACCGACGTCATGCTTGCGGGCAAGGTTGCCGTGGTCTTTGGCTACGGCGACGTCGGCAAGGGTTGCTGCCAGAGCCTGCGTGGCCAAGGCTGCCGCGTGAAGGTCACGGAAATCGACCCAATTTGCGCGCTGCAGGCGTGCATGGAGGGCTACGAAGTCGTCACTCTCGCAGATGCCGTTGCCACTGCTGACATCTTCATCACCGCCACCGGCAACAAGGACATCATCCGTGCCGAGGACATCCTGAAGATGAAGGACAAGGCGATCGTTGGCAACATCGGTCACTTTGACAACGAGATCGATATGGCTGGCCTCAAGAAGACCGCTGGCACCAAGTGCGTCAACATCAAGCCACAGGTTGATGAGTGGAAACTTCCGAACGGCAAGAGCATCATCATGCTTGCCGAAGGACGCCTCCTGAATCTCGGATGCGCCACTGGCCACCCGAGCTTCGTGATGAGCTCCAGCTTCTCCAACCAGGTGATTGCGCAGATTGAGTTGTTCCTCAATCAGAAGAAGTACGCGAAGCAGGTCTACACGCTGCCGAAGAAACTTGATGAGAAGGTGGCGCGTCTGCACCTTGGTCAGCTTGGTGCCAAGCTCACCGAACTCCGCAAGGATCAGGCTGAGTACTTGGGCATCCCGACCGACGGTCCGTACAAGCCGGATCACTACCGTTATTAAGTGGTGGTCGGGGTATCCCCGCACATCTCTATAAACACGGGCCCGCGGAGCGATCCGCGGGCCCGATCATTTTTACGGCGGATTAACGACGATGTATTTCATGGCGAGCCCCTGCACACGCGACGCGGACTTGATAGTTCGCAGAGGATGTGGCGCACCGATAACATTGAAGCCATGTCTTCGTCTGCATCCACGCATTCTTCGCTGCCTGACCTTGCTGCGCTCTCTGCTGCGGATCTGCTTTCGGCGCTGATTTCTGCCGATGAATTTGCCGCCCATGTTGCGCGAGCGCTTGCCGAGGATCTTGGTGCTGCCGGAGATGTCACTGGTCAAGCCATGATCGCTGCCGACGCTCGCGCCACCGCTGTGGTTCGATTTCGTTCTGTCGGAATTGCTTGCGGCGCGGTGCTTGTTGAAGAAGTGATTCGCCAAACTGCATCCGGCGCGCGTATCTCACGCCACGCCGCGGATGGCGAGCGCGTTGCGGCGGGAGCCAAATTCATCACCATTGAAGGTTCGCTTCGTGGCATCTTGGCTGCCGAGCGAACGCTACTCAATTACGTTGGGCATCTCTCTGGCATTGCAACGCTCACAGCAAGCTACGTGGAGCGTGTGCGCGGTACACGAGCATCTATCTGCGATACACGCAAGACCATGCCCGGCATGCGCATGCTGGAGAAGTGGGCGGTGCGATGCGGTGGCGGAACGAACCATCGCATTGGTCTCTTTGATGCCATGTTGATTAAGGACAACCATGTGGCGGGTCTCAATCCCAGCGATATGGCAATTCGCGTTGCGAGCGCAGCGGTCGCGGCGCGCGCAAGCACGCCGCTCCGATTTGTTGAGGTGGAGTGCGACACACTCGAACAAGTGCAGGCGATGCTCGGTCTTCCGCGCGGAACGATCGACATGGTCCTGCTTGACAATATGAGCCTCGAACAACTCGCCGAAGCGGTGCGCATGCGTGATGCGGCAGCACCAGCAGTCCTGCTTGAGGCATCAGGCGGCGTTCATCTTGAACGCGTTGCCGCCATCGCAGCAACGGGCGTTGACCGTATTTCCGTGGGCGCATTGACGCATTCGGCTCCGTGCCTTGATGTTGGCCTTGATATCGATTCATTCCCGCGTCAATAGTTGAACTCGTGCGAATCATTACGCAAAGCCTCGTGCTCGGCGCGGTGCTTGTCCTATCATTCGTAACGTAGTCAGCGTTCGCAATGAACATTCACCTTCACTCGGAGCTCTCATGAACATTCGCACTCGTATCTCGATCGGCTTTGCAATCTTCGCCACCGCGTCCAGTCTTGCCATGATGGCCGCGCCGAAGGCTGTTGCTGGTGAATATTCCGGCGACCCATACACGCTCGGCACATGCCCAGTCTCTGGTGAGAAACTCGGCGCAGATGCGGTCACTACTGTGCTGACGGGAATGTCTGACAAGTCGCTCGACGGCACGCAGGTGAAATTCTGCTGCAACAAGTGCATGGCGTCGTTTAAGTCTGAGCCAAGCAAGTATGTCCCCAAGATGAACGAGGCGATCGCGAAGGCAGCGCCCGCGTATCCCTTGAAGACGTGCATCGTCATGTCCGGCGATCAACTTGACGCTGACGCTACAACCTTCGTCTGGCAGAACCGCGTGTACAAGTTCTGCTGTCCGAAATGCGTGAGCAAATTCCAGAAGGACCCAGCAAAGTACTGCGCCTCCTATGAGAAGCAAGTATCCGCTGCGCAGAAGCCCACCTACAAGGCCACCACTTGTCCCATCAGCGGCAAGCCGCTCGGCGACGGCGCGGTTGATGTCGTTGTCAGCGGGCACTTGGTACGGACCTGCTGCCCGGGATGTGTTGACGCCGTGAAGGCCGACCCTAAGTCCGCCATTGCAAAGGTGGAAGGCAGTCCAGCCGCGCAGCCGGCCCCTGCTGTGCCGGCTGATCCGAAGAAGTGACTTCATCGGTAAATACGCGCCCCATCCCCTCTGCGAGGGCTTGGGGCGCGTTGTATTTATGCGCGCTTGATTGTCAAATTCATGACAATGATCACGGATCTGGGTACCCAATACATGTGCCGTGGCTCTTAGAAGCGTATAAATTCACTGGTCTGCAATGCGTTCAAACTGACTGAAATCATCTTTAGGAGCACCTATGCGACTCAATCGGACCTTGTTGTGCGTCCTCTGTGCGGTTGCTGCGTCCGCTCCTTGCCATGCCGAGAGGCGGCATGATGATGGTGCTGATGGAACGCGCGATCCTTCGCTTTGGTCAGAAACCGAGTCGCGCGACAGTTCGCGCACTGGAAAGTCCAAGTGCGGCATCTCCGAGAGCGCGGGGAAGATTCGTATTGACAGTAAGAAAGGTAAGGGCGGCGCCGCTGCATACACCTCAGCTTGGTCTGTGGACTGGACTGACAGCTTCGTGTTGGAGCTTGAGCATGAACTCAAGAGCAGTCGCCCGAGCAAGACCACGCAGAGCGCTACAAGTGGAATGGCGCTCGGCTTTGGAGCATTCGATGCGGCGTCCGGTTGGACCGATGGCGTGAACCTTGTCGTCGAGCGCACCAAGACTGCTCGCAGCTTGACGGCCACGGTCCGCATTGCGGGCGTGGTAGTCGACTCCACTTCTGCCACTCTTGATGCCGGTGCGCACGACCTCAAACTTGTGTGGACAAGCTTTGGAAGCGCCGTATCACTCGCTGTGCAGGTTGATGGTTCCAGCACCCCGATCTTGACGCTTGAGCAACTCGATGTGCGCTTCGCTGGACATGAGGCGGAAGGCATGGGAGTGTCACTGTTTGGCACTTCGGCTGGCAACTTCAAGTTTGAAGCGAGTTTCGATAATGTCTCGTTCTCTGGCGACGATTTCAATGATTCCGACGACAGTGGATTCAATGACGACGATGGCGCTGACGATGCCGATGAGCATGGCAGCAGTGAAGGCGACAGCGGTAGTCGCGATTCGGCGGGCGCGGAGTTGTTCGCGGCAGGCCTGGATTTCATCGCTGCGGCAAGCAGCCTCCCGTCCCTCGAAGCCGAAGCCGATGTTGAGGCAGGAGTTTCGATCGTCAAGGCGTTGCAATGGGACAGTGTTGCCGGTGAATTGGTGCAGATTGTTGTCAATTCAAGCACTGGCGAGATTCTGAGCACGCGTAGTTGGGTCCCGACTACCGGCCAAGCGCACGAGTACGCGGACGCGATCTCTGTGATCGGCGCCGTGACCGTGAGCCCATCCGACGCGGTGGCGCAGGCACTTGCAGCGAGCCCCGCAGGCGCTGGGGTTCATTCGATTGAACTCGATGAACACAGTGGCACTCCAAGTTGGAAGTTAGAGGTTGTCGCCGCAGACGGGTCTCACCTCGAAGTGGTTATCGCAGCGAACTAAGAACCCACAACGTCGCTACGCAGTGAACGGTGATCAAGTGTTGGCTGAGTCGACGTGCTGTCACGCGACCGTAGATTCGGCGCGAAGTCGTTAACTCACCAACTCCCGCACCGAGCGTTTCATCAGCGCCCGCACGGCAGGCATCGCACTCGCCACGGTCATGAGTGTCAGGACTACCCAGCCGATCACAATCGGACGCAGAGGCAGCTCGAATCCGATTTCCTGTCCGCCGAGTTCCTTGTGCCACAGAACGCCCATGCGCGCAAGATGCAGCCCAAGCGCAGTACCGATGGCAGCGCCGGCGATAGTCAACAGGAGCACTTCACCAAGTACTAACCGTGCCAACAGCCCGGGTGTTGCGCCGGTGGCGCGCAGTACGCCGTATTCAAATGTGCGGGCTCCGATATTTGCGGCAACTACATTTCCAACACCAAAGCACGCGAGCGCGAGTGCAGCGAAAGCGATAGTGCTAGTGATCATCAGGATGCGGTCGCCGACTTCCAAGATCGTCTTGCGGATTGCGCGACCGCTCGCAAACACGGCGCCGGGCACGCGGTCAGTGACGGCATCGCCGAGTTGCGAATCCAGTTCGGGAGGGCTCGCGTCATCAATATCAATCTGCAGAATGAAGGCTTCGCGGCTGCCGAAACTGCGGGCCACTTCGTCAAAGTCCATGAAGACGCAACTGACAGCGTTCTCTGTGTAGACACTGCGGATGCCAAAGAACTGCACCGCTACATCGAGCCCTGCAGCGCCAACCACGCCGACGATTTCGTATTCCTTCTCAGTCTTTCCGCCGCCAAGGCGAATGTGATCGCCAGTCTCTTTGCCGCGCGCTATCAAGAACTCCTTGGCCACAAGAATGCCCGCGCCGCTCTTGAGTTTCGGCAGCGCGCTCTCTGGCGAACCTTGGATCCATTCGAGCCGATTGAGTGCTAAGAATTCATCGGGTGGGAAGCCGATGCACACCACATTCGGGGTGCCAACACCTTCTACTCCGAACACTGTTTCGCCGATCACTTTCAGCGGCAGATATCCGATCGGCACAGTTCCTTGCACTCCGGGTATCGCCTTGATGCGATTTTGTTCAGCAACGGTCATGCCGTTTGCTTTAAAGACGAAGCCATCGGAGATGCGGACGCGTTCGCTGATATCGCGCACCACTGCGGTGCCGTTGGTCCATGTACTCGTCAGAATGGAGACGCCAACCATGAGCGCTCCCGCCGTGAAGCCAAGTCGATACGGAGCTTGCCGCACGGCGCCCGAGAGCAAACCCCGCGGAATGCGCAGTGCGCGCTCCATTCCACCGCTAGCTACAGCCGCCACTACCCACAACATCGGCACGGAAAGCATGAACCATCCGGCGTGCAGTAATGGAATGCCGAGCAGTGCGTATGTCCAGAACCGCGCTTGTGAATCCGGCACCACAAGAAGCGCAATTTGTGCTGCGATACAGGCGAGACCCGCTACTCCAAGCCACACAATGCCGGCGCGCCGCGGTGCGCGCACTCGTGGTGCAAGTGCTGCAAGCGGACTTGTGCTCGATGCCTGCCACGCTGGCCACAGCGAGCCGCCGATACCTGCAATCAGGCTGCCGCCAATGGCTAATCCAATGCCCGCCCAACTCATGAAGAAGCCGTCGGAGAGCCACTCGCGGAACCACCAGCGGAGCAGGGCGGCAAGCCCCACGCCAAGCGGTATGCCCGCAATTCCAGCAGCGCCGCACAGTGCTGCACCTGCCCATATTTGGCTCATGAACACCTGCCGGCGGCTTGCACCAACGCAGCGAGCAATTGCCAGTTCTTTCTGCTGCTCAGCAACCGCGGTGGTCATGCCAGTGCCAACGATGAACGCGCAACTCATAAATGCAATGGCGCTGATGAGTACGAAGCCCAGTCGCAATGCCAGCATCTGCTTATCGAAGCCAGTGGTGTACAGCTCGCTTGGCTCAAGCGACAACGGCTCTTTGAATTCAGGCGCATGGAGCGCCACCCACTCAGGGACATTGGTGCCAGCTTTCAGTGCCACCATGACGGTGGTGACTTGGTCGCTGCCATTTGCCTCAACGAGCGTGGAGCGATCAACCACCACATAGGGTCGCTGCAACGCGCCGAGCGCGGCGCGGTCGATGATTCCAGTCACCGTGAGTGCAATCGGGTCGCCGAAGCGTTGCACTTGCAATTGATCCCCGACGGCGCAAGCAAGTGCCTTGGCAGTGAGCGGATCAACAGCAATTTCGCCTGATTGCACGGGCAGGCGTCCTGCACGCATTTCCTGCATGCGAAAGCGTGCGTCAGACCCCGCTTCAAGACCACGCGTCTGCGCTACAACGCGTCGTGGCTTGCCATCATCGTCCCGTCCGCCGTCGGCGCGTATGAGTGAGAGCGAGCCGCCGAGACTTGTTGCAACCGCGTCAATCCCTGGAAGTGCGCGAACGCGCTCGGCTTCTTTGCCGTCGAATGCAGCACCAAATCGATTCACGAGCCGCGCGTCGGTGGCGCCAATCGAGCGTCGCAGGCTTGCTTCCGCATTCCCGCGCGCCGATTCCAGTCCACAGGCAACCGCTGCCACGAGCGCGCTCGCAAGCAGTACGGCAATAGCTAGGAGCGCGGTTCTACCGCGTCTCGCTGCCAAGCCCTGACGCGCGAACCACCAGGTCGCTCGCATGCATGCCTTTCGTGTCGAAGCCACCAGCGACGATGCCGTCGCGAATTACAAAGACATGCTTGCAGTGTGCTGCAGCCGCAGGCTCGTGCGTCACCATGAGCACCACCATCTGTCGCTCATGGGCGAGGGCGTTCAGCATCTTCCACATGCGTTCACTGTTGGCGCTATCGAGTGCGCCAGTTGGTTCATCGGCAAAGAGCACTGATGGCTCAAAGAGCAGAGCTCGGGCAATTGCAACGCGTTGCTGTTCGCCACCAGAGAGTGCTTCGGGTCGATGTGTGGCTCGTTCAGAAAGGCCAAGAGTCTCGAGTAATTCGCGAGCGCGCTTCTCGAGTGGACCGCGCGCAGCACCATCAAGGATGCCCGGAAGCATGACATTGTCGACAGCGTTCAGTGTGGGAAGCAGGTTGTATTGTTGAAATACCACGCCGATCCGCTTGCGGCGGTGCAGTGTGAGTTCCCGTTCGTTCATCTGATCGATGCGCGAGCCGGCAACTTCAATCTCGCCAGAATCGGGGCGATCCAGTCCCGCCAAGAGGTACAGGAGCGTGCTCTTGCCGCTTCCCGAAGAGCCCATGATTCCATAGAAGCCGGGCTCGCGGATCTCAAGATCCGCGCCGCGTAGTGCTTCCACCGCTCGTTCGCCCGTGCGGTAGGTCTTGCAAACAGCGCGTGCGCGAACGAATACCGACCCTGCCGCGTTCAGGGACGGAGTTCCGATTGAATGAGTCGGGTTGCTGCTGTTCATGTGCCATCACTCACGCGCCATGGGCTCAGAGTGATAGGCGCTGTGCCGGCCCGCGTCATGGATCAGTGACCATTCTTTGCGTCGTACGTCTTTGCATCCATCAAGTCTGCAACCTTGGAAAGATCGCAACCGGAGAGTCGCACGAGCCATCCCTTTCCGTAGGGATCACTATTCAATAGAGATGGATCCTTGTGAGCAACTTCGTTGCTTGCTACGACGGTGCATGCACAAGGAACATAAATCTCGCTGCTCGTCTTCACGCTCTCTACCTCGCCAACGGTTCCGCCCGCGGTAACCGCGGTGCCGTCGGACTTCATTTCAACGAAGGTGATGTCGGTGAGCGCGTCGGCAGCGTGTTGTGTGATGCCCATGGTGACCGTGCCGTCTGTCTCCTGACGGAACCACTCGTGTGTCTCGCTGAACCGGCAGTTGGCGGGGGTGGACATCAATCTTCTCCTGAATGCGGTGCATCGGGGCAAATTCGCACATGCGTATCGGCCGTCGAGGCGGGAATCATAGCCGTGCGTGTAGACTCTGAGACGCGGCTCGTCTGTCGCACCCCACCCCATGCTTCTCACTATCTCTTCCCGATCCCTGCAGTACGTAAAGCGTGCAAAGCGTGCGCTTGAACCGATGGAGATTCCGGAGTTCGCGGCCGAGGAACTGGGAGTAAAGGGCATCAACGCAAATACGGCGCTACTGCGCGGCATGGTCGCCAAGGACCTCGAGCGCCTGCGCGACCGCGCTGACCGCGCTCGTTGCCCGATTCTGGTGCTTGTGGACGAGGCAGCGCTGGACTTTGGACCCGACGCAGGCCCTGCATCTATTCAGCGCATTGAGCGTCTCGGAATGGCAGCAAGCAAGCTCGGAGCGCCAGCCGTCGCGGTGGAACTCAGCGCACTCCCGGCCACCAACTTTGATGCCTACGCCGCCAATATCAAGCGCTCCTTAGTTGCGCTTGATCGATTCGATACTCATCTTCTGCTGCGTCCCGGTACTGGCCCTGCTGGCGATCCTCAGAAGATTGCTGAACTCATCAAGAAGATCGGCGGCTTCCGTATCGGCAGCATGCCTACCTTTGCGCATGCGGCTGCCACTGGTGACCCGGAAGGCACGCTTCGCAAACTTGCCCCGTACGCGCAGGCCGTTGAGGCCAGCATCAAGGGCTTTGGGAAGACCGGCAAGCATGACGCTTGGGATCTCGCCAAGATGCTTGATGCGGTGCGCACGGTCGGCTACCAGAACACGCTCTGTATCGATTACGCCGCTAAGGCGGACCCAGTCGGCAACATCGAACTTGCCCGCGATCTCTTTGCTGCCGAGATTGATCCGGTGGACGATGAGGGCGAGGATGAGGAAGAGGCCGAGGGCGAGGCCGAGGTGGCCTCGTGACGGCCCCGGCTGGCGTGATCGTGACGATGGACGGCCCAGCCGGCACGGGAAAGAGCTCAGTTGCCTGGAAACTTGCACAACGCCTCGGACTTGAGGTGCTCGACACCGGCGCGATGTACCGAGCCGCCGCAGTGGTTGCGCTTGATGAAGGCGTGCCCGCCGATGACGGCGTAGCCCTCGCCGCGCGTATTGCCGAAGAAGGTCTCGCATTCGATTGGTCATTCCGTCCGCCGCGACTTCTGCTTGGTGGTCGTGATCTCACCGAACGTATTCGCGACGCTGATGTGAATGTTGCAGTGAGCGTTGTTGCCCGCCAACCGGCACTGCGGGCGGCGATGGTTGAAGCGCAACGTGCTATCGGCCGCGCACACCCACGGCTCGTAACGGAAGGGCGCGATCAAGGGTCCGTTGTTTTTCCGGATGCCATCGTTCGCTTCTATTTGGATGCGCATCCCGAAGTACGTGCGCGACGTCGTGTTGATCAAATGCGCGCGCAGGGTCGGCCAGCGGATTACGAAGCAGTGTTGCGAGCCATTCAACAGCGCGACCACCTTGATGAAACGCGCGTCGATGGACCACTCGTATGTGCGTCTGGGGCGCAGCGGATCGACACCAGTGGGCTCACGCTTGATCAAGTAGTCCTGGAACTTGAGCGTCGAGCGCGGGTTGTTGTTCCGTCGCACCTTCTGGCACCGCCACGCGCGGTGCAGCCGGCATGATCACGCTCTTTCAGGCGAAGCGCCGGGCTCCAGGCCGCGGTGTGCTGAGCGTTGCATGGTTCACCGCCAGCGCCGCGATCGTCTTCTACACATTGCGCCTGATTTGGGGCTTTCGTGTCACTGGACAAGAGCGATTGCCACGGCAGGGCGGCATTCTGGTGGTGAGCAATCATCAGAGTTTGCTTGACCCGCCCGCCTGCGGCAGTGCCACGCGTGAGCGTCCGTACACCATCATCGCCCGCGAGAGCTTGTTTCGATTTCGCCCGTTTGCAATGTTGATTCGTAGTTACGGCGCTGTGCCGATTGAGCGCGGCTCGGGCGATCTTGGCGCGTTGCGCATGGCGATCAAGCAATTAGGCATGGGGCGCGCCGTGTTCATGTTCCCGGAAGGGACGCGCAATGACGATGGTCGTACCAAGGCATTCAAGCCCGGCATTGCGCTGCTCGCGCGGCGTGCGAAGGCAACGATTGTTCCAATGGCCATTGAGGGCGCGCACGACATTTGGCCAAAGTCGCGGCGCTGGCCGTTCTTGCGAGGCAAACTCCAGGCGGAGATCGGCGAGCCCATTCCGCCAGAGACGGTGGAACTCTGGTCCGCTGAGGGGCCGGATGTGTTCCTCGAAAATCTTCGTTCGCGCATAGAGGAATTGCGAATGCGCTGTCGCGCGAAATTGCGGGAGCGCACGCGCGGTGCATTCCCGCCACCGGGTCCAGCGGATCGTCCTTATTGGGAAGACGACGCGTGATGTCCGACGCGCATGATGCTCTCGGTGAAGGTGATTCATCGCGTGCTCCGCGAGATTCTGGTCGGTCATCGCATAGCACGCCGCTTGAGCCGCGCATCGCAGCGGCATGGGTGGCGCGCAAGTTGCGCGAGGCAGGGCACAGAGCGTTCTTCGCCGGAGGCTGCGTGCGCGATGCAATCTTCGGTCATGATGCTGCGGATTATGACGTTGCAACCAGCGCCGTTCCTGATGAAATTCGGCAGGTTTTCCCGCGCGCTATGGGCGTTGGCGAGTCCTTTGGAGTGATGCTTGTTCGCCACGGCGGTCGCTCCGTAGAGGTTGCAACATTCCGCGCTGACGGCGTGTACATCGATGGCCGACGGCCTGATGCAGTGCGTTTCAGCGACGATCGCGAGGATGCACTGCGCCGCGACTTCACCATCAATGGGCTCTTTGAAGATCCAGAGACGGGTGAGATCATTGATCATGTTGGTGGTCGCGCTGATCTTGCGGCTGGCATCCTGCGCGCTATCGGTAGCGCTGATGACCGCTTGCATGAGGATCGTCTGCGGGCATTGCGCGCTGCGCGGTTCGCTGCGCGATTCGGGCTTGTGATTGACCCCGGCACCGAAGCCGCAGTGCGCCGCATCGCACATGATCTCACGGGCGTGAGTCGAGAGCGCATCGGTAACGAAGTGCGGCGCATGCTGATGCATCCGAGCCGCGCGCGTGCTGTTGAACTCATCGAGACGCTCGGGCTCGGAGCAGCGGTGTTGGGCGAACGCGCGGACAGTTGCGACTACTCGCTTCTTGCTGCGCTCCCGTCGGCAGCGGGCGTCGAAGAATCGCTCGCGGCGTGGATGCTGGTCCGCCTCCCCGCTGATACATCGCCTGCCCGTCAACGCCGCTGGCGAGAGGCACTGATCCTTTCCAATGGCGAGTCAGACATGCTGGCTGCGATCCTTGCCATTCGTCCCCGGATTGTGGGCACATGGATCGATGGAGATCGGGCACTCCGCAAGCGCCTTGCCGCGGCACCTGGATTCGTCGGTGCCATGGCAATTCTGCGGGCAGAGCGCCATCCCGTGGCTGTCACGGTGGATGCAGACTTGCCCGGTCTGCGCGCCGAAGGGATTCAGCCGGCGCCATTCGTTACTGGAGATGACTTGGTGGCCATGGGTATGCGCCCCGGGCCAGCCTTTCGCCCCATGCTTGACCGGGCCTACGACATGCAGCTCAATGGGGGCTTTTCGGGTCGGGATACCGCGCTTGCCTCGGTGCGGGAGTGGCTTGGGAGGGCCTAAGAACCGCAGAACCGCAGAACCGTTCTTGGCGCCCATCCGTATCGATTCCTGATGACCCGCCCGGACGCACCGGATGGGTAAACTTCCGAATCCATGAAGCCGATCCTCCTGCTTGCCGCCTTCACTGTCTCGGCCGCCGCATTCGCGCAGTCCGATGCACCCGCTACTGCTCCCGCAACTGCCCCCGGTGCCACACCGCAGCAGGAAGAAACTCCCGCCCCGGCAACAGCGCCAGTGGTTGCGCCCGCTGCCCCCGCGGCACCAGTAAAAGCACCGCCGCCGTTCACGCTCGGTCGCACCCTTGCTAACAAGGACGGCAAGAGCCCCTACGCCACAGACACGCAGTTGGGTCACCCTCCGGTGGTTTATGTGATCCCCATGGAGGGCTACATGGGGATCGACATCAGTGGATTGGTCTACGACAAGATCATCAAGGATGTGAAAGAGAAGAAGCCGGATCTGATCGTCTTCCGACTCAACTCCGCCGATGGTCGCATGAACGACAAGTACATGGAAGCAGTCGACAGCGCCCGCAAGGACGACAAGATCAATCCGCTTCGCCTTGCAAGTGGCATCACTGATTACCGTGACCTTGCCGCCAAGCTCCACAATGAGTTGGATACGTATCCGATGGTGATGTACGTTCAGGATTCGCGCGGTATCTCTTGCGTCTATGCGCTCGCGTGGCCGTACATGTTTATGGCGCCAGACGCGCGCATTGCTGGTCTTGACATCGTGGCGTCGCTCGGCGGCGGCAACGATGTTGACATCAAGGCAAAGATGTTCAGTGCTTGGACGAGTATCGCCAAGGGAATTCTTGAACTCGGTGGTCGTCAGCAGGAGCTCTACGATTCCCTCGTTCGTCCAGATCGCACTCTGAGCGCGGACATCGAAGGGCGGACCACCAAGTGGCGCTCGGATACCGCGGGATCGTGGTACGTGATCGATACATCGCTTGAAGCAGCGGCTCGATTTACCGCTAAGTCAGCCGAGGACACCGGTCTCACGGACGGCATCGCCGTGGATATTCCGGATCTCCTGTTCCTACTTGGGTACCCGGAGTACACGCTTTCCGAAAGCGGGGAGAAGATCTTCCGTGACTACAACTCCACATGGCGCAAGCAGTTCGTGGAGAGTAAGAAGTGG
>CANJHD010000033.1 GCA_947474065.1 Planctomycetaceae bacterium | reverse complement strand
GCGCGAATGTCTCTTCTCATTGACGCACCGGTCGAACGCCGCGCTGAAGGCTTGCGCATCTTGCAGAACGCAGTTGCACGACTTCTCGTTTCGATTCCCGCCGGCAAGGCACGCTTCGTCTTCATGGATCCGGTGGGGCTCGGCCAAAGTTTCGCGGGCTTCATGCACTTGGCAGACGAGATGGAACTCTTGGTCACTGACCGAATCTGGACTGATGTGCGGCACATTGAGCAGCGCCTCGCTGATCTCACTGAGCACATGGAGACGGTGATCCAGAAGTACTTGCGCAACGAGTACCCATCAATTGAGGCGTACAACGAACAAGCCGGTGAAATTGCTGAGCCATATCGATTCTTGGTGATGGCGGACTTCCCAGTGAATGTCTCGGACCAATCCGCCAAGCGATTTGCAAGCATTCTGCAAAGCGGCGCCCGCTGCGGCGTGCACGTATTGATGCTCCGCGATCTTCGCGCTGCGCTTCCACCCGGGCTCGATATTGACGATCTCCGTCGCGGTGTCATCACGGTCCGTTGGCTCGCTGCCGAGGGAGCCAAGCCCGAACGTTGGTCACTCGACGAAGGGCACCTAGGAGAATTGCCGTTCACTCCAGACGCCCCGCCGGACGATGCCATGCTGCTGCGGCTCACCCGCGCCGTTGGTCGCGCTGCCAAGGATTCCAACCGCGTTGAAGTGCCGTTCTCGTCAGTCACGCCAAAGCCAGAAGAACGATGGACGCTTTCCACAGCGAAGAACTTCCGCGTTCCGCTCGGGCGCAGCGGCGCGAACCGCCTGCAGTACCTGACGCTTGGCGAAGGTACGAGCCAGCACGCCCTCGTGGCCGGCAAGACCGGCTCCGGAAAGAGCTCGCTGCTCAATGCACTGATTGTGAATACCGCACTCTGGTATTCGCCTGATGAAGTGGAATTCTGGCTCGTTGACTTCAAGAAGGGTGTTGAATTCAAGGCCTACGCCGCGAGCGCCCTGCCGCATGCGCGTGCAGTTGCTGTGGAAAGCGATCGCGAATTTGGGTTGAGCGTCTTGCAAGGACTCGATGACGAACTGCGTCGTCGCGGTGAACTCTATCGCTCTGCCAACGTGCAGAATCTCACTGACTGGCGCGCGCTCAAGCGCCCAGAGCGCATGCCGCGCTGCCTGCTCGTGATTGACGAGTTCCAAGAACTCTTCATTGAAGACGACAAGGTGGCGCAAGACGCCTCGCTTCTCTTGGACCGCCTTGTGCGCCAAGGTCGGGCATTCGGCATGCACGTAGTGCTCGGTAGCCAGACGCTTGGCGGCGCGTACAGCATCGCGCGCAGCACCATGGGGCAAATGGGCGTGCGCATCGCGCTGCAGTGCACTGAGACCGACAGCCAACTGATTCTCTCTGATGACAACACGGCAGCGCGATTGCTGACTCGCCCCGGCGAAGCGATCTACAACGATGCCGGCGGATTGCTGGAAGGCAACAGTCCATTCCAAGTGGTTTGGATCGGCGACGAAGAACGCGACGCGCAACTCAGGCTCGTCACCGCCACCGACGGCTCACATCGCAGCGCGCCACGACCGAAGCCAATTGTCTTTGAAGGCAATCAGCCCGCAGATCCATGGGCAAATGGCCCGCTCCTCGCAGCATTGGCCGCCGGCGCACCTGGGCGCGAAGCATTTGCTCCCAAAGTGTGGTTTGGCGATGCAGTCAGCATCAAAGATCCCACCCACGCTGCCCTCGTTCGCCGCAGTGGCTCGAATGTCGCAGTCGTCGGTCAGCGTGACGAAAGCGCGGCCGCGCTCATGGCAATGGCCATGATTTCAATCGCCGCGCAAACACCGACCGTGGGGACGCGCATTGTTGTCCTTGATGGAACCACACCCGATGATCGACTGCACGGAATGCTCGCGGGCGTGCGCGCCGCTCTGCCGCACGATGTGCAGATTCCGTCCTTCCGTGACGTAGGGGATGCGATTGTTCAACTCGGCGAAGAACTTGCGCGCCGCAACACTGACGGCGGCTCCGACGCGCCCGGGATGTTCCTCTTAGTCAATGGCGTGCATCGCTTCCGCTCGCTGCGACGCACTGAGGATGACTACAGCTTCTCATCTGGTGACGCAGCGCCGACGCCGGATAAGGTGCTCGCCCTTCTCTTGAAGGAAGGCCCGCTCGTCGGCATCCACTGCATCCTCTGGGCAGATACGCTCGCAAATCTGCAGCGCACCGTCGACCGCAATTCACTGCGCGAACTTGAGAACAAGGTGCTGTTCCAGATGGGCGTGACCGATTCAAGCACGCTGATCGATGGCCCCGCCGCAAGCCGCCTTGGCTTCCACCGCGCACTGCTTGCGAACGAGGAGTCGGGGCTTCTTGAGAAATTCAGACCGTATGCACTTCCAGACGCTGCGCTTCTGGAGCATGTAGCAAAGGCACTGCGCGCACGCGCCTGAGGAGAATCCGGTGAGTAAGAACTTGGAATTAGCCCGCATCTTTGCGGAGATTGCAGATGTCTTGGATCTCACGGGAGCCAATGCATTCAAGGTGAACGCCAACCGCAAAGTGGCGCGCACGCTCGAAGAGGCTGGCGAAGACTTAGCCGAACTCGCGCGCACTGACCCCGCACGATTGCGGGAGATTCCGGGCATCGGCGACTCGAGTGCCAAGAAGATCTTGGAATTTGTAACCACCGGCAAAGTCGCCGAGCGCGAGGAACTGCTTGCGTCGATCCCCGCCGGCGTTCCCGGGCTATTGCAAGTTCCTGGTCTTGGACCAAAGCGAGTCCGCACACTCTGGACCGAAGGCGGCGTGGATTCCATTGACAGCCTGCGCGCAAAGTTGGCTGACGGAAGCTTGGGCGGCCTGTCAGGTATGGGCCCAAAGACGCTGAAGGCAATTGAAGAATCGCTGACGTTCCTCGATACCACGCGCGGTCGAATCCGACTCGGCGAGGCGATGCCAGTTGCGCTTGAATTCATTGCCTACCTCAAGAAGGCGGGCGCCGTCACGCGCATCTCTCATGCTGGCAGTCTGCGCCGCGGCAAGGAAACCATCGGCGACCTCGACATCGTGGCAAGTTCGCCAGATTCCGCCGCGCTCCACGAAGCACTGCGCACTGCACCCGGCGTTTCCAAAGTGCTTGTCTCAGGCGAAACCAAGACAAGTATTCGCACTGCACACGGGATACAGGTTGATCTTCGCACCGTTGCCGATGAACAGTACGGCGCCGCCCTTCTCTACTTCACGGGAAGTAAGGAACACAATGTCCGCCTGCGCGAGCGCGCACAGAAGATGGGCCTTCGCCTGAACGAGTACGGACTCTTCAAAGAAGACGCCACCGCGAAGGGAACCCCGCAAGAACGCGGCGAGAAACCTGTGGCCGCACACTCTGAGGAACAGATTTACGAAGCACTCGGATTGTGGTGGATTCCCCCTGAGATGCGCGAAGATCACGGCGAGCTTGAGCACCAACCGCCGAAGGACTTGGTGGACACCAAGGACATCAAAGCGGAACTCCATTGCCATACAACGGCGAGCGATGGAACTCTTTCAATTGCAGGCATGGTGGACGAAGCCATCGCGCGAGGGTTCCATACCATTGTCCTGACTGACCATAGTCGTTCGCAGGCGCAAGCCAATGGACTGTCGATCGAGCGTCTACGCGCCCAGATCGCTGAGATTCGCGCGATGGCCAAGGTGTACGCAGACCGTATTTCCGTGCTTGCCGGAAGCGAAGTGGACATCATGGCCGACGGCACGCTTGACTATCCAGACGATGTGCTCGCAGAGCTTGATTTCGTAGTCGCTAGCCCGCACAGCGCCCTGCGCGCGGATCCAGCCATTGCCACCGAGCGACTACTTGCTGCCATCCGTCACCCGTTGGTGCATGTCATCGGGCACCCCACTGGGCGAATCGTCAATGCCCGGGAAGGCCTTTCACCAGACATTGCCGCGCTTGCACGCGAAGCCGCCAAGCACAAAGTTGCCCTTGAAGTGAACTCCAATTCCATGCGACTTGATCTTCGCGACTCGCACGTCCGCATGTGCGTGGATGCAGGTTGCCTCGTAGCGATTGACACCGATGCGCACGGCGCTGGCGACTTCGATCAACTTCCGTACGGCATCGCAACCGCCCGGCGCGGCTGGCTTGGCAATTCACAGTGCGTGAATACATGGACGCGCGCGAAACTTGGCGAGTGGATTGCGTCCAAGCGCTAAATCTCAGCGCTTCTTGCCGCGCTGCTTAAACCGCGCCTTTGGGCTTTCAGTGGTAGTTGAGCCGCGGCTGAGGAATCCCGGAATCCCGCCGCCACCAGGCGCAGCGCGAGCCAACTCCTTCATCGCTTTCATCTTGCCGGTGGTACCCATGCCTGCCATCTGCTGGGTCATCTTCTGCATCATCTCGAACTGCTTGACCATGCGCGAGACGTCTTCAACTTTGGCACCACTGCCCGCCGCGATGCGCTTCTGGCGACTGCGATCAATGATGCTCACCTTCTGACGCTCACGACGCGTCATAGAGAGAATGATGGCCTCCATGCGGTCCACCTGATTCTCATCGATGTTCACATCTTTCAGCATGCCGCCGACGCCAGGAAGCATGCCGAGCAACTGCTTCATCGGACCCATGCGCCGAATCATCTTCATCTGCTTCAAGAAATCATCGAGCGTGAATTGCCCCTTGGCCAACTTCTCGGCAGCCTCGGTTGCTTCTTCCTCGTTGACCTCCTGCTGGGCGCGTTCAACCAAACTAACTACATCGCCCATCCCCAAGATTCGGCCCGCAACGCGCTCCGGATGAAACTCCTCAAGCGCATCGAATTTCTCGCCAGTACCAACGAATTTCACCGGCGCGCCCGTCACGCTCTTCACGCTCAGCGCTGCACCACCGCGGGTATCGCTGTCGAATTTCGTCAGAACAATGCCGTCCACATTCATGCGCGCATGGAATGCCTTGGCACTCTGCACCGCATCTTGGCCGGTCATTGCATCCACTACAAGCAGAATGTTGTGCGGCTGCAACACACGATTCACCGACTCAAGCTCCTTCATGAGCTCGTCGTTCACGTGCAGTCGGCCAGCAGTATCAAGAATCAGAATATCGAACTTGCCCTGGCGCGCGGCTGCAAGCGCACGCTGACACACGCCCACAGCAACGCCGATCGCCTTGCCGTACTCAGCACACTTGTCGGGCTCGCCGTAGAAGGCCACGCGACCCGGTCCCGTGGCATCAGCAGCAACGCCTTCGATCACAGTCTGCAACTGCTCAACCGCAGCGGGTCGTTGCAAATCTGCAGCGGCAACCATCACGCTCTGCCCGCGCTTCTTGAACCACGCCGCAAGCTTTCCGCACGTGGTCGTCTTTCCGCTTCCTTGCAACCCGCACATCATCACGATGGTTGGACCGGGCTCCACCAGCGTGATGCGACTATCGACAGGCCCCATCAACGCAACGAGCCGTTGATGAACTACGCCGACCATCTCTTGGCCAGGCTGCAGGCTCTGCGTGACTTCCTTGCCGAGCGCGTCTTGGACGCAGTCCTCACAGAAGCGGTCGACCACTTCAAGATTGACATCAGCCTCAAGGAGCGCAGTGCGCACCTCGGCCATTGCCTCACGAACATTGGACTCGGTAATCCGACCTCGGCCGGACAGATTCCGGAAGGCGGTACTTAGGGACTCGCTCAGGCGCTCAAACATAGATGGGGAGTGTAGGCGGTTGCGACCCGGTTACCCAACCGGCGTGCGGATGGCACCAGCCACATGCTCGCAGTCAAACGCCTCGGCAAAGTCAAAGACACTGCGGAAATCCTCAGGGGAGTCCTGCTGCGTCTTACTCAGGGCGCCGGCGGCGATCATCGCAAACACCATGCGGCCAAAGTCATCGGTGCGCACGATGCACCAGCGAGCGAGCACCGGGCGCGCCAACATGCCATATTGATCAATGGCAAAGTCGCGCAATCCCATGCAAAGTTGCTGGCCAGAAACATGCTCGGTATTCGGTGGGCCGCCAAGGCCGTGGTCCTCAGCGCGCTGTTCATGAACCTGACGAACGGTGAATCGAAGCCCGTCCTGAATGAACTGATACGCCTCCAACGGATAGGGTCCGGCCTTGGCCAGGATCTCCGCTGCATTGCTTGGCTTGGCAGTCTTGTTCATGAGTGCACCACTGTAGCGCGGTACCACTGTATCGGCGACGGACGCCAGAATGCAAGAAATTGCCAAACTTCCGGAAAGTGGCTTTGTTTCTAGCCCGGTGGCGAATGGGGAGGCGCTGCCAAGCGGCGTGCGCGGCTCCCCAAACTCAATTCTTCGCGGGCCTCAGAATCCAGCGCGGCGCGGTCGATGTCTTGCCAAACTCCGCCGGGGCCCCGTGCTCGCCGAGCGGCACGGCAATCACGCCCGCCATCGGGCTCAGGGAAAAGTCCCAGCGCGAAGTATCCAGCCCAAGCGCGCGCGCCCCTGCAATCGTGGCCATCTCCAACGCGTCGACCAGGGGCAACTGGTCGCGACGCATCAGAAGACGCAGGTCATCCAGGGTGCTGATGCGGTTGGGGGTATCGAGATTCAGCGCACTGTCCGTACCGAGGCAAACATTGACCCCTGCTGCGCGCATCTCCCGGTAGCGGTGCCCGGCATGGCCAAAGAAGGTGCTGGCTCGTGGGCAGTAGGCCACATCAATGGGCAGCGTTGCCAAGAGCGCCAGTGCCGGGTCATCAACATCATTTAAATGAGCGCACAGAATGCGGGTCGACCGCCCGCTCTGAACCGCTGGCGCTGCCCGAAGGCGCGCGGCCATCCAGTCAACCGGATGACGGGCTCCAGCCTCAAATTTCCCGTCCCAGAGTCCAAATGACTCCAAGAGATCCCGGAATGGACCGGTTCCGTCTGTAAGAAACCGGCGTTCATCCGCCGACTCCGCAAGGTGGGTGGAAACCGGAAGCCCGGAACCGAGGGCCGCCTCAAAGACGCGGCGGTCGCTTGAGTACGGGGCGTGGGGCTGGATGCCGCGGCGAAGACGGGGAGCTTGGTCGTGCTCGATTCCCTGCCCCCGCCCATGCTCCAACCCCTGCTTCAATCCCTGTGCCATGGACGCAATGGACGCCAAGCACATGGGCAGGCGATCTGCCATGCCAAACATCTCTTCAAAGACGCACCCTTCGAGGCCGGCGCCGGCGCACACCTCCATGGAAGCTGCCGGCGCATTGATTCCGGCGATGTCGCCGATCGCCGCAACTCCGCCTGCGTCAAGAAGTTGCACGCCAGCAATAATGGAGCCGCGAACATCATCCGCAGTCATCGCCCGGCGCGCGGATCGAACCCCGCCGAGCCAGTCGTGAAAGTGTTCCGACTGCGGAATGCGGGGAACGAGGGTGAGGTCAAGGTGCGCGTGAGCGTTCACCATCGCCGGCATCACCCCACTGTCGGACGCGTCAATCCAAGACTCCAACCCGCCCGGCGTACCGATTGATTCCGGTGATCCGGCGGTGACAACGGTGCGACCGCGCAAGACCAAGACCCCCGGCGCGAAGCACGCGCCGTTCCCGTCGGCCAGCCAGCCAGCTCGCACCCCAACGAGCGCTGCGTCTGAATCATCTTGAATCTTCGGTATGTTTGACATGGTTCGCTCGCACACTCACCAATCCGCCGTTACAATACGCGCGTCCTTTACTGGACGCTGTCTTTTACATCGCCGAGCAGTGCGAGCGCATCGCAGGTTCGGCCACACACCACGCTTTTGGGAGGATCCCAATGATGAAGCGCGCATGGATGACGAGTGGTCTGCTGATTGGTACTGCCCTTCTTGTTACGGGCTGCGTTCCAGAGCAGAAATACAATGATCTACTCACCTCTTACAAGGGTCAAGAGCAGCAACTGCTCACGACTCAGAACGAGCTATCAACTGCTCGTGCCAACGAGGACCGTCTGCGAACGCAGATCGCAGCCACGATGGCAGACCTCGAAGAACTGCAGAAGCGGATCGCTAACGGCGATCCGGACATGGAAGCATGGGCCAAGAAGTATGACGAGCTCAAGAAGCAGCTCGCGATGCTTGAGGTCAACCAGCTCCCTGATGACCTCACCAAGGAACTGACTGCACTGCAGAGCGAGTACCCCGATGTCTTTGACTTCGATGCTCGCACTGGCATGCTCCGCTTCAAGAACGACTTCACCTTCGACTCGGGCAGCGATCAGCTGAAGTCCGGAGCGACGGTCGTTCTTGGCAAGCTTGCATCCATTCTGAACTCCAGTTCGGCTTCTAAGTTTGAAGTCAAGGTGGTTGGTCACACTGACAACACTCCAGTGGTTCGTACCAAGGCCAAGTTCGGCACGAACTTGATGCTCTCGGTTTACCGTTCGGCAAGTCTGCGCAATGCTCTGGTAACGGACGGCGTCAACGCCGGTCGATTCCAGATCGCTGGGTACGGCGAATACCGACCGGTCGTGATCAATTCGGCGAAGGGCTCCTCGGAGAACCGTCGCGTCGAGTTGTATCTCACGCCGCTCTCATTCGACATGGCTACGGCTTCTTCAAGCGAAGACCGTACGCCAGCTGAGGCTCCCGTTGCCACGAAGGCAACGACGCCGAAGGCCGCACCAAAGAAGGCCGCGCCAGTCACCGACGACGCGCCTACCAAGTGATCGCTCGATGCGATCAGCCCTGAAGGTCGCAACGCGCAATTCAAACGCGGCGGCAGGATTCATCCTGCCGCCGTGCTCGTTTTTGATTATTGATTGTTTGCAACAGTTGTTGCAAACGACGACTGCGTCTCCGTCAATCCGTTCATGAACCCGGCGTTGGTTTGCCGCAATCAAAGCTTGTCGGCACCATGCACAGGAACCGCAGTGGACCAGCGCCGACATTGCGGAACTGATGCATCTGGTCTGGAGCAATGAAGAGGACATCGCCAGCACGGATGCGATGAATTGCCGCGCCGTAGGTGATATCCCCCTCGCCGTCGATGATGATCACCTCATGCTCGTAGTTGTGCGAGTGATGAGGCGTATGCCCGCCGGGCGCCACCACATAATGTCGCATGGCGAAATTGGGAGCGCCGTGCTGGCGACCCACCAAGATCTCCATGCGCGTGTCCTTCACGCCGTCCATTGCGACTGGCACCGTGTTCGCGGGATTCGGTCGAACAAGGTGCAGCGTGTCCGTCGTCACTTACTTGCCTCAGTTGCACCCTTGGCAGGGACCAACTCACGCACGCGAATATTGCGGAACATGATGTACGAACCCTCGCTCTGCAGCGCGATGCGGCCGGGCAGAATTGCAACATCCGTTGCAACATTCTGCAATTCGCCGTTGACATACAGCTCAAGACGCCCGCCATTCATCACGATGCGGTAGCGGTTCCATATGCCGAGCGGGGCCTCAGCGCACTCGCCCATGCGAATGGTGTGCCTGCCCGCTGTTCGCGCCGGATCAACCTTCGCTGGGAATTCGCCAATGTTCCAAATGTCGCCCGCATGGCGCGATTCCAACTGCGCCTCAAGACTGCGCGGCCACACTTCATCCTTCTTCTGCACGCGCAGGAGCACGCCGCTGTTGCCAGCGCCCTTCGACGGATCGAAGCACCACTCAACTTCAAGTTCAAAGTTGGTGTATTCGCCAACCGTTGCCAAATAGCCGGTTGGATTTCCGGTGCAGAACAGAACGCTGTCCTTTACCGTCCAAGTTGCTGCGGGGTCCGCCTTGGAATCACCAAGAAATGGCTTCCAACCATCAAGGTTGTCGCGGTTCAACAGCACCTTCCAGTCGTATGGATAGCCACCGGAACCATCGCCGTAACAATTTGGAAATGACGTGGCGCATGCAGGCACAAAGCATGCCGTCGCACCAAGCAAGAGTGCGGGAACAATGCCGGGAACCATAAAGCGTGTCATTCCGGCAACGATTGTGGATGGGCGAATAGTCGCAAAGGCGTTCAAGTTCATAGCGGAAAAGTCTACCGCCACCCTGTGAACTCAGGCACCGTGCGCGCGAAAGAACCCTGGCGCAACCGTCCCGGACGGCGACCACACAAGTTCAAGACGCTCAGTTCCAACCAAAAATCCTTCTAACCAGCGGCCAACAGCCTGTAATCGCCAGTCACCTTCCGCGAAGAGTGGCGCATCTCCCTCGGCGCAGCCGAGAGCCTCGCCCCGCCGGCGCGCCTCCACAACGGAGAAATACCAACGCGAGAATGTCGCTCGCGTTGCCACCAAGTTCGAAGCCAGACCCGTCGAAGCGCACCGAACCTGCAGCGCGTTCCAAAGCTGATCACTTTCGGCGCGGACGCGCATGTCGTCAGCGAGCGGATTGCCCGGTTCATTGTCCGGCGTGGTGGATTTACCGTTCGCGATCGCTGCCAGAATGTCGTCGGCATGCGCAGAAACGATCCGGCGCGGAATGCCCGACACGTTGCCGATCGCTGACCGATCCGTCGGCTTGCGCTTTGCAAGTTCGATGACCGTCATGTCAGGAAGTACCACGCGCGCAGGCATGTCATGCGTTCGGGCTAATTCATAGCGGAGCGTCACCAACGCACGCGCGATCGCCATCTGTCCAGCACGCAGCGGCTCGGTGCGATGCAAACGACGCATCTGACCTTCTGGATCGAACGCCGTGCTGCGCAATTGCTCACGACTTTCGCTCGCCGCCCAATCTGATCGACCGAGCGTGACAAGGCGTTCCGAAAGCATGTGCCAAATCAAGTGCATGTAGCGCACGTCGTCAGCCGCGTAGCCAAGCTGGGCGGGCGTGAGTGGACGCGCGTCCCAATTCGTGAAGGTATGCGCCTTGCCAAGACGGTATCCAGTGAGCGTCTCGAGCACGGTGCCGAGGCTTGATGGCCAGGGCATCCACGCGAGCGCTGCGGCAACCTGAGTGTCGAACACATCGCTTGGCTCAATCCCAGCGCCGCGGCGGAGAATGTCGATGTCCGTATCGCCACTATGCACCAAAATCGTTCGACCCGGCTCAGCAATAGCGCGGAAGAAGTCTCCCAGGTCATGCCCTGCCGCCTCAAATGGAAGTGGGTCCACCAACGCAAGTGCGGTGGGTGTTGCCACCTGCACCAAGCACAACTTTGGATAGAAACTTTCTTCGCCGATGAACTCGGTGTCGTAGGCCACCACTGGGTGCGACCGAATGTCCGTGACCAGCGCAGCCAACGCTTCCGGCGTCGTGATGACTTCCGCAACCGCCTTCGAAACCAAAGGATGGTCAAACGGCTCACGCGGCGAAGCCCCGCCATGATTGTGATCGGCGGCTTCGTGTTCTTGAGAGCGCTTCTTGCGGCGGTAATTCACGTCGTGGGACCAAAGCCGACTCACCATGGTCGGTGCTAGTGAAAGCGGGAGACGGGACTCGAACCCGCAACCTGCTGCTTGGAAGGCAGCTGCTCTGCCATTGAGCTACTCCCGCAGAGAGAGCGGGATTGTAGCAGGTAACGAGGTGAAATTGCTGCCTGTTGAACGATCAATCCTGCATAGATTCGGACGCATGTGCGCCGGGCCCAGTGCCGTCGGAAGCTGCCGCTAGCCTGATTTACATCACTTTCAACAGTGCTGCGGCACTCTGTTCACTTGACTGTTTCAGTGGCGCGCACATCGGAATTGGCGGCGGTCTTTACAACCACCTCAACATCCACCGTCCGCGCAACCTCACGCTTGCCGTCCGTCTCCCACGGTCGCATGAGAACGAAACGCATCTTGGCGTCGCCTTGCGCCACCGCGGTCATTCCGAAGGTTGACATGGTGGCACCACCGGGTCGGGCCTTCGTGCCTGCTACTGGCTCTGTCTTGCCAGCGGGGTCGCCGGTGGTCATCTGCATGTTGGCAGGAACCGGACCCGCAAGCGACCAGGCAAAGCCTGTACCCGCATACGCGCCGAGCCGCACCTCAAGGCGCTCGCCGACCATCATTTCACCCTCGCGCGTCGAGCGATCCGCTTCCGCTGATTCGGCTCCGCTCGCAGCGGGAACCTCGATCACCATGATTCCACCTGCAGAATGCGGCGTTGCGAATGACGCACAACCGCTTGGCAACATCGTTGCCACCATCGCTGTCGCCAGCGCACCTGCAGCCGCGAACCGGTTGATCGTTGCCTTTAGCACGACTCCACCGCACTCTGAATGGCTGCAAAGTCAACCTGCTGACCGGCTTCTTCGTTCACCTTTGCGTAGACCACTTTGCCCGCGGCATTGATGACGAACGCCGCGCGCTTGCCAACGCCCTTCAGACCCATGAGATTCTCAAAGAGCGCGCCGTACGTGCGGCTCACTTCCTTGTTGAAGTCAGAAAGGATGTCGAACGGTATGGAGAGTTCCTGCTTGAACTTGTCGGTGACGAACGGACTGTCAACGGAGATGCCGTACATCGCGCAGTCGAGCTTCGACCACTTGGCCCAATCATCGCGAAAGGTGCAGAATTCGGTGATGCAGACCGGGCTAAATGCCAGTGGCAAGAAGAGCAAGACAACCTTTTGCTTGCCCAGCACATTCCCGACGTCAATCTCGTGTCCAGGGCGTGCGGGAAGCTTGAAGGCCGGGGCGTGGGATCCGATGATCACAGACATGCGATGGTTCTCGATATGCAAGGCGGTCAATGAGGCTGACGTCGCCGCCACGGTGGCGGCCGACCTCTCCTCAGAGTCCTAGAAGTCTAACCCGGAGCAGTTCTTCTGAGGAGCAAACGAGGGGTTTCCTCCTGTCCTCAAATCCCCAAACTCCCGCAAAGTCTGAACAATTCGCTCACACCGTCACTATGAGGGCAATAAGTTAGTTATTTCCTTGAGCGAAAGCCTTGATTGGTCGTATGAAACAAGACAAGTTTCCATGACAATGGACGCGGTGAATGGACAGCAGCACCCATTCCCCGCTGGATGCCGAGCATGAACCCCAAGGACCCTGAGATCACAGACCGATGAGCAGCACGAAAGCAATGAAATGCGCGCGACAAGCAGCCAAAGCTGCGGCTACTGCGTGGATTGCTTTCACAACTCAAACCGCGACAGCGCAGACCTGCGCTTCGCCGCTGCCGGCCTCACTCGGGGACACAGCCATCTCCACCACCGCCGGCAACCATGTGAACCTGACTGGTATCTGTGACGTCTCAGCCATCGGAACCGACATCATCTACAACGCCACGTGGGTTCGATTTGTGGCACCCGCAAGTGGCACCTACATCGCACGCACCTGTGGATCCGTGTCGTTTGATTCGAAGATCGCAGTGTTCACTAGCTGCGCCAACCTGGCGTCGGTCATTGCCTGTAACGATGACACCGCTGGCTGCACCATTACAACTGGCCAAGCCTGGGCATCGAAGGTCTCATTTCCCGCACTCGCTGGCACTGCCTACTACATCGCCATCGGCGGATTCGGCTCGACAACCAGTGGCGTCGGTAGCGTCAACATTGCGTCCGACGGTTCAACCGACACGGGCGGCGGAACCTGCGCAACCGCAATCACTGCCGTCACAGGGCTGAATACCTTCAACACACTTGCCTCAACCGAGAATGTCAATCTCGTTGGCCTGTGTGATCCAGGATCTGCTGGAGACGACATCCTGCACCGCGTCCGTTGGTTCTCCTACTTGGCAACAACTTCAGGGAACTTAGAACTTTCCACCTGCGGCTCGGCTACTTTCGACACACGCATCGCCGTGTTCGCATCGTGCAGCACCCTGAGCGTCATTGCCTGTAACGATGATTCAACTGGCTGCTCAAACTTCACTAGCAAATTGCAGTTTGCGGCAACCGCGGGCACCACCTACAAGATTGCTGTCGGCGGCTTTGACGTCACGAGCGCCGGCACTGGGCAGCTGCTGATCACCCCGAATGCGCCGCCGCCGCCCGCCTGCGGAACGAGCACAAACAGTTGCTGCGTCGCAGGCACAACACCGTTCTGCTCAGACTCTTCATGCTGCAGCGTTGTGTGCAATGAAGACCCGTACTGCTGCTCCACCGACGGAAGTTGGGATGCAACCTGCGCCCTGCGCGCCAGCCTTCTGTGCGGAGCGTGCGGCGCGGGCACGTGCACGCTCCCCTCGTCCAATGTCACCGAAATCGAGCCATGCGGCAGCGACCTGAACGGCGGCTGTAATAGCGACGGCGTACCCGTACAAACGATCTCCATCGGCGCACGCGTCCACGGCACTTACTGGGCAGATGGAGATTCACGCGATACCGATTGGTACCAATTCACGGTGGACTCTGGCTCGACCATCTCGCTCGAGCTCTATTCGAAAGGCCCCGGACGGGTCTTCCTCTTGGACAGCATCTGTTCCCCGACGGTGCTTGCATCAAGCAACGGGGACGCAGTTTCGTGCCCAGGCACGGCGACGGCATGCGTTGCAGCAGGAACGTATCGCCTTCTAGTTGCAACCACGGTCTTCTCCGGTTTCCCATGCAGCGATTCTGTGAACCGCGATTATGTCTTGGTATTGAATGCAACTCCGTGCGATGCCACTCCTCCGAGTAATGACGAATGCGCTACCGCACAGGCTGTTCCCGCCAACGGCGCCGCCCTTGCCTTCGATACTCGTCTCGCAACCAACTCACCGCAACCAATGGATCCACTGTGCGATGAAGGCACTGGCACCGGCATCACTCGCGATGTCTGGTACTCCTGGACTCCAAGCGCTGGCGTTGCACGCGTTACCACCTGTGGCACTGCGGGCTTCGACACGCGTCTTGCCGCATACGACGTCTGCGACGGATTGACACTCGCTTGCAATGACGATTACGCCGGCTGCGGTGGTTTTACTAGCCGTATCGATGTCCTCTCCGATGGCCATACCCCGATGCGCATTCGCCTTGGCGGTTACGACTCCACCGGAACCGGAACTGTGACTTTCTCAGTCATTCCGCAGCCAGCGAATGACAACTGCGCCGGGGCGATCGCCATCACAAACGGCAGCACAACATTCAATACCGATGCGGCTACCGACAGCGATCCACCGCTCGACCCGCTCTGCGATGAAGGCTACGGTCTTCCGATCGTCAAAGACATTTGGTACCGCTATGTCGCCACCTGCAATGGCCAAGCGATCATCAGTACATGCACATCGGCATCCTTTGATACACGCCTCGCGGCATACACCTCATGCGGCGGCACGCTGATTGCCTGCAACGATGACAGCACTGGCTGCACTGGATTCACAAGCCGCATGACCATGACTGTGACAAGCGGAACTGGGTACCTGATTCGCGTTGGAGGTCACAGTACTGGTGGCACCGGAACAATCAACGTCTCCTGCGGCGCTGGCGGTGGCGGCGGCACTCCAAACGACACCTGCTCAACTGCAACCATTGCGCATCCCGGTGCCAACACGTTCGACAATACCCTTGCAATCAGCAATCCACCGACTGCTCCATCGGGCGGATGCCTTGGTGACGGATTCTTCAACGATATTTGGTTCTCGTACATCCCGGCTTTCAGTGGAACAGTGAGCATCTCCACCTGCGCCGGCGCGAGCTTTGATACGCGCTTAGAACTGTGGAGCGGCTGCCCCGAAGGAGTTGGCGCCACAGTCATTGCGTGCAACGATGACTACTGCGGCAATCTCAGCACAATCACCGCCAGTCTCTCGTGCGGCGGAACGTATTGGATCCGCATCGGATCATGGGGATCGGCTGGCTTTGGTAGCGGAACGCTGACTATTGTTGAGGCAACCGTGCCTTGCACCTCACCATGCCCCGCGGATCTGAATCACGATGGTGTTGTGGGCGGAGCCGACCTTGGAATGTTGCTCGGCAACTGGGGCGGAGGCGGTGTTGGCGACCTCGACAACAGCGGGATGGTCAATGGATCCGATTTAGGACTCTTGCTTGGTGCGTGGGGCAATTGCAGTGGCTAATTTGTGACGAAACCCTGAGAGTTAATGGCTTTGATGCAGCTTGATACTGCAATTCTGCGAACCTGAGATAGCATTCTCGCCTATTCGACCCCCTTCATGAAGTTCGCGAACACCATACTCCTCACACTCGTCGCGCTTGCTAGTGCAGCCACGCTTGCGATCACTCCGTGCGCCGTCGCACAGACCTGCGGCAACGGCACGGATAGTTGCCTCGCCGTGCACACCCTGCCCGCGTGTTCTGACAGTAACTGCTGCAGCACCGTGTGCGCCATCAGTCCTGAGTGTTGCATCGTCACATGGGATGCCGGTTGCGCCGCGACAGCAGATTCAAACTGCGTTGGCTTGTGCGGCGCATCAGCGAGCGGTATCTGCACTACACCGCACAACAACGGCGCATGCTCTGATGGCACCTGCTGCAGCACCGTCTGCACCGCCGATCCGAGCTGCTGCAGTAACAGTTGGGACAGCACCTGCGTCTTTGAGGCCGACTTCTACTGCGTCGCCGGACCACCAGTTCAATGCGGCTTGCCCGGCCAGGGCAACTGCACATCGGTGCACCCCACCCCGGGTTGCCAAGACACTGCCTGCTGCAACATCGTGTGCGGTATCGATCCATCATGTTGCTCAGGCGCATGGGATCAATTCTGCGTGCAATGGGCAGGTCAATACTGCGGCGGATGCACCCTTGCATGTCCAGCCGGCGCGATCACTGAACCAGAAACCTGCGGAACCCGCAACAATGATCCCTGCGAAAGTGCCGGGCAAATTGCAACGCCGCTGACCACCACTAGCGGAGCGTGTGGGCAACTCCAAGGAAATGTGGTGAATGGCGTCTGGAACGGCGACCGTGACATCTATGCGGTCACGATCCCGGACACCGACGGTGATGGCGCCGCTCGTGCCACGATCCACCTTGCATCAACCATTCCAACATTCGCTGTTCTTGTTCCTGCTTCGTGCCCAGTAAACATTTCGGCGGCGCTGATCTCTGTCAACGCGCCTAATTGCGTTGATGTCACTGCAGCCGGATGCGTTGCCCCCGGCAACTATTGGGTACTCGTAGCACCAGGAACATTTCCAACCGTGGGCGCAAGTGCATCGATCCTCTGCGACACGATGCCGCGTTACAACGTGCGTGTCGAAGTTTCCCAATTGGGATGCTCGCCCGTGTGCTCAAGTAACGCGGGACCGTGCTATGAAATCCACGCAAATCCCGGATGCGAGAACCCCACGTGCTGCGGAGCCACTTGCGCGATCGATCCATTCTGCTGCAATAGCGCCTGGGACTACGACTGCGCGCGCCAAGCGGCAATCACCTGCGGCGCTCCGATTCCTGTCAACGACACTTGCGCCGGCGCGCTTCCTCTGGGCGTTGGCCAAACCACTGAATTCACAACCATTCGCGCGGCTGCCGAAGCGCCCGGCATTCCAGCAACCTGTGACTCTGGAACAGGCATCAACATTGGGCCTGACCTGTGGTACTCGTACAACGGCGAACGCTCTGGCAACGTGGTGGTGAGCACCTGCGGATCAGCAACAGACCTTCGAATTGTGGTGTATGCCGGAACCTGCGCAGCCCCAACGGTTGCCGGCTGCGGCTCAAGCAGCGTGGTCTGCAATCCAAGTACTGGAGCGCGCGTCCAGTTCTACGCGACCTGTGGCAATAGCTACTTGATCAGAGTTGGCGGCGAGACCTCGCAAATCGCTGGCCCCGGGCGAATTTCGCTGACTGCACCAGGACCGGTCTGTCCAGCATTCTGCCCGCCGGACCTGAACCGCGACCATATTGTCAATGGCGCCGACATCGGCCTACTCCTCGGCAACTGGGGCTTCTATGGACTCGGCGACCTCAACCTCGATGGCCAGATCAACGGCGCGGATCTTGGGATTCTGCTTGGCGCGTGGGGCGCCTGTCCCTGAATTCACTGCGTTGCGCAGGCAATCAGCCTTCTGCCTTCAATAGTTCTGAAAGCGCTCGTCGCATGACCTTCCCAGTGGGATTGCGCGGGAGCGCCTCAACCACGCGGAAGTCACGCGGAACCTTGTAGGGCGGGAGCTTCTCACGGACAAAGGCGCGCACAGCGTGTTCGTCCCACTCCGCGCCTTCCTTCAATTCAACGAAGCAAATGGGCACCTCGCCGCGCGAAGGATCCTGCATGCCAACAACGGCGGCATCCTTCACAAGCGGATGGTGAGCAACCACTTCCTCAATCTCCCGCGGGAACACATTCTCGCCAGCGATGATCAACATCTCCTTGATGCGACCCGTGATGAATAGAAATCCGTCATCATCAATCCGACCCATGTCGCCGGTCTTGAAGAATCCATGCTCATCAAAGACGCTGGCCGTCAAGTCTGGAAGGTTGAAATAGCCCTTCATGACGTTCGCACCCTTGATTCGAATTTCACCGTCTTCATTGCGACCGAGTACTCGCCCATCGGGCGCCACGATCCGCTCTTCAACGCGAGGCAGCGCGCGACCCACGGAATGCGGGCGGTATTCCTCCGGCAGGCACCAATTGGTGCACGGCGATGTCTCCGTCAGCCCGTAGCCCTCATTGATTCGCTTACCGAAACGCTCGAAGAACGTAGCCGCCACCTTGTCCGGCAGCGGTTCCCCACCAGAAACAACGTAGCGAACACTGCTGAAATCCGCGGGATCCACCTTGCGGGTGTGCAGCATCGCGTTGAACATGGACGGGATGGCAACAAACACCGTGGGTCGATGCGCCCGCGCAAGTTCAAACAACTTGCCTGGCACAAAGCGCGCCGTATAAACAGCCAAGCATCCACTCGCGAGCGGCAGAAGCGTGAGCACAGTCAGTCCAAAGCTATGGAATTGCGGCAGAACACCAAGCATGATGTCCTGCTGGTCAAACTCCGCCCACTCGAAGACCTGCTTCACATTCTCCGAGAGGTTGCGGTCCGAGAGCATCACGCCCTTCGGCCGCCCGCTGGTGCCGCTCGTGTAGAGAATCACCATCGTGTCATCGGATGCCGCGGATCGCCCAAGTTGAACGGGCGGGATGCCGTTGAAACGCATCTTGTCGAGGCGGATGATTTCGAGACCGGGAATCGGACCGCCGATGTGGTCAAGCATTGGCCCCACGGTAATGACCGCGTCGAGACCGGCGTCCTTGGCGATGTACTCAAGGTCGCTGCGGGAAAGCAAATAGTTAAGTGGCACAGCCGTGCGCCCGGCGGCCCATACCCCCAAGAGCGCCGGGGCAAACATTCCGGATGTCGGCAGCAAGATGCCAACATTGCGCGCCGAACTGTGCTTCTTCACCTCGCGTGCAAGGTGCCACGATGCCACCAAGGTGGTCGCCCCCGTCCACGTGCGAAAGTCGTCGATGGCAACCGGGCGAAAGGCGCGTCGGGTCAGGCTCCATTGGATCTGTCGAAGGAGTGGCATATTTGGTGGTGTAGCGGGAATCCGCGCGCCGATACCATACATTCGTGCGAAGGATCGCCACTGAACTCCCACCCCGACTGGCCATGATGGCCACTGCACTCTTGGCAGCGCTCCTTATTCCATGCGGCTGCCAACAAGAAACCACCGCAACGCTTGACGACGCACTGCGAGCCTACGACAGCAAGCGGTACGCCGACTGCCTGAAGATTTCCAAGGACGTCCAATCAAAGTCCACGGATCAGGCGGTACGCCAGCAGGCTGCGTACATGGTCGGGCGATCAGCCAATGAACTGAATAAAGATGACGAGGCCCGTGCCGCCTTCGCCGTTGCCGCACGGAGCGCAGATCCGGTGGTCGCCGGGCGAGCCTTAGCAATGCAAGGCGCGATGGCCGTTGAAGATGCACGCTGGTCCGATGCTGCCAGCTCCTACTCCGCTGCCGCTAGCAAACTCACCGGACCAGAGCAAGATCACGCTCGGGAAGAGGCCAAGGATGCCGCAGCCAAGGCCGTCGAGGCGCGGACTGTGCTGAACCCAAGGCCAGTAGTCGTTGCCCCTGCTCCGCCGGCCAAAGTACCGACATCCGATGAGGACGACACCGTCATCCCGCGAGCACCCGCAAGCGCCGGAATTGTTCTTCCCCCCGCTTCTGACGACTCGCCATGGACGATCGCCGCGGGCGTATTTAGCACAGAAACTGCTGCACGGCAGCGCGCCACCAATCTTTCCAAGGACGCCAAGCGCGCCGGACTACCGACGCCGCGCGTACTCGCCATGTCATCACCAGATAAGCGCGTGTGGATTGTTGAGATTGGCACCTTTAAAGATCGCGCCGCTGCTGACGCTGCGCGCAAGAAGATCTCTACGCAAGATGCCGCCGTCGCCCACTCGCGCGTTCCCGCACCGCGGAAGTAATGCGTCGGGTTGTTACGGGGCTACACCAGCCGCGGCCTTCGCGAGTTCCTGATCCTCGCGCTGCTTCATGGGCACATACTGTTCGTTGAACCAACGAAACCAAGCACGCATATCCCAGCCAAGTGCGGCGGTGTCCGTGCCGGAATCAAAGCTTGACATTGCAACAAGCGAATCATGCACGTTGCCGTGATAGATGGTCACTTCGCAGTCTTGAACGCGCATCACTACGCCTTCGATCAGTTGACCGATGACGGGCTGAAATGCGCCCGCGTTGTCACCGACCACAGGAATCACATTGGCCACGTAACTGATGGTCCGCCCGGTGGCGATCCACGCTTTGTCGCCCTTCTTTGTTGACGGCGCTGATTGTGCGAACTGCGCAAATATCAAGGTAGGAAGCGCCTCAACCGCATGAATTGCGCCGGAAAGAATGCCCGCGCGATCGACCCAATCATGGTTGTCCGAACGCAGCCCGTCATCAAGCGCCGCGAGCACCTCGCTCACGGGCGGCGTATTGATGCGCCGCGTTGCCTCCGCGCGCACGGCCGCGTCATCATCTTGAATAGCCACCGACGCGAGCGCAAACTGACCCTCGGCACCGCCCTTGGCAAACGCATCAAGCATGGCAAGAACAGCATCATGCTTCTGCCCCCGCAACGCTGCATACATCGATTCAAACGCGGCGGGATCGGTTGATTCGCGCACCGTGGCTGCGCCGTCTGCGCGCGCCTTGGTGGTTGCATTCAGTGAGAAGTTGCGCGACCGCAACGCCTGAAATGTTGCGTCAAACTGCGCCCACGCAGCGGCGGTTCCCGGCCGAACGTGCTTCGGCGCCATGCGAGGAATGCCACCCTTCGTAGGAAGCGGCGTGAGCAACATGGCTGGCACACGAGCCCTGCGGAACTGCTCAGGAATTGCTCCGTCCGCACTTCCGCTTGGAGGGGTCAGCGCCCAACTGACGGGTCCGGTGAGCGGGCATCCGACAGAAATCAGCAGGACCACAAGAGCTGCGCGATGGCTTCGCATCCCCTTACGATACGGCATGCTTACTCTTGGACAGTCGGATTCCGCCCCACAGGCAACCATCTTTCAACGCCTCGGAGGCGCGGACGCATTCTGGCGGATCGCCCGCGCTTTTTACGGGCGGATTGACAAGCACACTGACCTGCGACCGATGTTTCCTGCGGACCTTGAAGAGCCGATCCGCAACCAGGCAGAATTCCTCATGCAGTATTTCGGGGGACCGCAGGACTACAGCAATCGCAAGGGGCACCCTCGGTTGCGCATGCGACACATGTCGTTCAAGATCGGCGTTGCCGAACGCAACTGGTGGATGGACACAATGCGCCTCGCACTCGAAGATGCGGCCATCCCGGAGCCAGAGCGCGCGGAGATGATCAAGTACTTCGAACACGTGGCAACATTTCTCATCAACACTGATTGAGCGCGTCTAAATCAGGGACAGCCGTGAACGGCACCTATTTACGCGTGAGCCGCGTATTCGATGACGGCTTGTGCGAGGCGGTCGTATTCCTCGGCGCGGTTGTAGATCTGCGCCGATGCGCGCGCGTGCCAGCGACCGCCGAAGTCGATGATGGGAATCTCAATCAGATGATCGCGGTACAGCGCCTCTTGGAATTCCGCCGGCGATGCAAACTGCGAAGGGATCTCCGCAGGCAGCGGTACCGCGCACATTGATCCAAGCATGCTTCCGTCAATCGGCGAGACGGGGTCAAGCTCCCACCGCTCGCACAACATCCGATGAACCCATGCAGCCATTTGATGGTTGTGCGCCCGCACTGCCGGCCAACCGAATTGCGCCATGAAATCAATCGCTGCGCCGGTTGTCATCCACGCTGCTAAGTCACGAGTGCCCTGCCAGTCAAACTCCGCAGTGAAGCCCTCGTCAAGATAGTGACTGACTGTTGCTGGCTTGATGCGATCCCGACATGCTGGGTCAACCCACAAGACCGCGCTTCCCTTCGGCGCGCAGCACCATTTGTGCAAATTGCCCGTCCAGTAAGTGGCCCCGATGGCTTCTACATTCACATCGAGCATTCCGGGCACGTGCGCTGCATCCACCAGAATTTCAATACCGCGCGCGCGACACTCGCGAGCAATGTCCTCCACCGGAAACACAAGACCAGTGGGGCTGGTGACGTGATCAATCACTACCAACCGCGTGCGAGGAGTGCATGCGCCCACGATGGCTGCGGTCACTTCCGAAGGATCCATGATCGGCAACGGCAGCGCGCACTCCACATACACCGCTCCGCATTGGCGAGCACGGAACTTCATGGTGTTTCGCACAGCGTTGTAGACGTGGCTCGTAGTGAGCAATTCATCGCCAGCGTTGAATTCCACAGAACGCAAGACGGCATTCACGCCCTCGGTGGCGTTGGTCACGAATCCAAATGAGTCCGGCTGCATGCCAAGGAATTCAGCAACACGCACGCGACTTGGCTGCAGCAGTTCACGAATGCGTCGACCAATCATTTCAATCGGTCGACTTTCCAAACGATCCTGCGCCGCGATGTACGCCTCGCGCACCGCGCGCGGACAAGCACCAAAGCTGCCGTGATTCAGGAACGTGTAGGAGCGATCAAAGATCCACAAGCGATCCAAGCGCGGTGCCAGCGGGTGCGGCGCGGATGGAATCGGACGATGAACGTGGCCAGTAGACGGGGCGTTTGGGGTGTCTGATGGCATGCGCGAACCATACCGGGAGGCACCAAACGGCTCATTTTTCCTCTGCTAATCCCCGGAGCCAATAAAAAGTGCAGGAGAAACCGCCGAATAGCCGTTGATTCGGTAGGCGTTCGTACTAACATATGCCTAACGAATTCTGCAGTCGAGCAAGGACGACTGCCGAAGACCTAACAAGCACCGCACTGGCGATGCGCCGACTCGTTGAAACGAGCCAGCACCTGACGGATGTGACGGCTCAGACCGCCAAATCACCTGACACCCCAAACAACGGATTACGCCATGAAACTCCTTGCCACACTTCGATCGCTCCTCGCTCCCGCTGGCGCACCACTTGTCGTGCTCGGTCCAGGCGGCGACTTCACTGAACACGTCTTTGAGCGCGCCGGACGACTCACTGTGGAACGCCCCGCGTGTCACACGATGCAGGAACTTGAGACTGATACCGATCCGCTCCGAGCACATACCGAGCAATTCGCCGCGCGCTCGCGCCGCCACCGACTTTCCCGCTTTCTTTCCGAAGCCGTTGAGGACATGGAAATCCTCGACATTCCTAACCACACCGCTACTGTCACCACAATTACTGAGAACGAATCCAATGAATCTCACACCCAAGCAGCTGCGCATCTTCGAATTCATCCGTCAGCACCGCGCGCACAAGGACTACTCACCAACGATGCAGGAGATCGCCGACTCACTCGGCGTCACCAAAGTGACGGTGTTCGAACACGTCGAAGCGCTCATCAAGAAGGGCGCGCTGGTGC
>CANJHD010000032.1 GCA_947474065.1 Planctomycetaceae bacterium | reverse complement strand
GCCATGCGGATCCACTTGAGGAGCTCGCGTGGCGTGGGTGGCTTGCCCTGCATGAGGACGCCAACGCGGAAGATCTTCGCTCCGGCCCAGATGAATACGGCGACCCAAGCGAATCCCCAGACCAGGCTAAGAGCCACTTCCCAGGCAGCAATCGGTTCACTGCTAGCGGCGACTCGAAGGACCATGATGAATGGAATGACTGGTGGAATGAAACTAAAGATGATGGCGACCCAACCGTTTGGTTGTTCGCTGATTGGCAGCCACAACATCATGGGCAGCACCAAAACGAGCATGGCTGGAGTGATCAAACTTTGCGCCTCGCGGAGATCGTTGACCGCGCTACCAACGCTCGCCATCATGGTTGAGACGAACGCGTAGGCCATCACGAAGTAGACAAGCATCAGTAAGAGCATTCCCGGTGAAACAAGGTCGCCCATTGCGGCGGCGGCAAGCCCGGCCATTCCAAGCGCCCCGTACATGCCCAGCATGACAAGGGATACAAACGCGTACCCAAGGATCTTGCCGCACAGGAGTTCCATGGGACTAACGGCGCTGAGGAGAACTTCCATCACCTTACTGGACTTCTCTTCAATGGTGGTGGTCAGTAGGAAGTTCCCGCTTGTGAAGGTCGCAATCCAGAGCAGCGTCATGAATCCCATTGGGAGAAGCATCTTGGCGGTGGCATTCTCTTCCGTTTCGGATCCGTCGGCTGACATACGTCGCACCGATGTTTCCGGCAATGAAAGCAGGGTTTGCAGCGATGTGTATTCAGTACCAGCTCGCTTCACCCGCGCTTTGACGATGGCCTTGGCTATGGACTTTTCCAACATTCCGGTAAGGCGCGGAGCGCTCCATTTCGGAACAATGAGTGTGAAAGTGAGCTCGTTGCCTTCTGCATCCTTCGGGGTTGCATTCAGGAGTTCTGGGGGGACGATTGCTAGACCAAGAAGCGAGCCGTCTTGCACTTGGGCGCGTAATTCGTCAACACCGCCATCGTCTTGCACGGATTCCACCTTCACGTCTATTGATGGGAGGTCCGCTGTTGTTCGATTTGTAATATCACTTCCACCCCAATTCTTGAGTGCGGAGTTCTGCTTCAGTGTTTCCTGAATGTCCTTTGCGACTTGCTCGGGTGAGAGTTCCTCCGCGGCGAATGCAGCGACAGTGCCGCTTTCATCGATCACCATCAGCGTTCCAGTGACTGGTGTCATCTGCATTCCCACCAGTGCGCCGATAGCCCCAATAGCGACAATCATCACCACGGGTATCACGAGCGCGCCGAAGATGAATCCCTTCGTAATAACGGTGTGCCGGAACTCTCGAAACGCGATCGTCAAGATTCGGCGGGTTGTACTCGCGTGTGTTCGATCAGCCATTGCCAGATTCCTCACTCGAGGGCATGTCCTCGCCAACGAGTTCCACAAAGACATCATCAAGCGTCGTCTTTCGCAATTCAACAGTGCGTACGGGCATCAGCGCGATCGCTGCGCGCATTACATCTTGCGGATCAAAGTCGCGAGCGATGGTCAACTCTGCCGCGTGGCGTTCGGGATTCCATTGCGCTCGTTCCACACCAGGAAGTGCGCCAAGTCGACCAGCTTCGGCGGGATCATGCGACGACGGCTCGACCTGTACTGTGCGCGGATCAAATCGCGCGTAGATCTCTGGCATCGATGCGTCGAGGATCTTCTGGCCGCGGTTGATCAGGACGATGCGGTCGCAGAGTTGCTCCGCTTGGTGCATGACATGCGTCGAGAAGATGATGGTGCGTCCGGCCTCATGCAAGTCGCGGATCAAACGATTGATCAGGCGCGCATTGACTGGATCAAGTCCGCTGAACGGTTCGTCCAGAATGATGAGTTCTGGATCGTGAATCACGCTTGCAATGAACTGGATTTTCTGCTGTTGCCCCTTGGAGAGTTCTTGGCAGCGTTTCTTGGCGGCCTCGGTGAGCTGCACTCGCTCAAGCCAAGCGTTGACGCGCGCGTCTAAGCCAGCTGCGGGGAGCCCTTTGAGCGTGGCCATGAACTTTAGGAACTCGCGCACGCGCATGCGCCGATAGAGCCCGCGTTCCTCCGGCAAGTAGCCAATGCGATCCTTCGCAGCGATCGCGTTGGCGCCGAGCACTTGCACGGAACCCTCGTCCGGATGAATGATCGACATGATCATCCGGATGGTGGTGCTCTTGCCTGCGCCGTTGGGTCCGATGAAGCCGGTGAGGGATCCATCGGGCACATCAAGATCGATGCCGCGAACGGCCTCGGTCTTTCCGAATCGCTTCCAGACGGAGCGAAGACTGACAGCGGAGGTGGTCATAGTGCGCAGTTTGGTGCAGTTACTTGGCGGCGGGGGCAGCGGGGGCAGCAGGCGCGGCAGGGGCAGCGTTCTTCATAGCAGCGATTTCCGGCGGGAGTTCGAATGCCTTGGCAGAGACGCCCTCCCAAGTAACGGAATCGATGGTCATCACTTGCATCTGTCCCATCACCTTGGTGGTGGTGCGCACGGGCAGTTTGACATCACCGAAATCCTTGTATTCGGTAGTCAACAGAGTCACGGGAATTTCGCCCATGGGCGTCGCAGCCATCATGGTCATGCCAGCCATTAGGCCAGTTTCTTTGTCATAGAAGTTGTTGCTTGGAGTTGCACCCGGGGCAGAGGTCGCGATCTTCACCTGCCAGCACGGACGCGTTTCGAATTCCACGAGGCCAAGCACTTCTGCGTTGCCTGCGTTGTGCATGAGTTCAAGGTCGCGGCGGAAATTTCCATCGCGCTTGAGGTCTGCAATCTGCTTGGCATCCATGATGGCGGGCCCGCGCATTGGATCGATCGACCAGCCAGTGGTTCCGTCGAAACCGGTGCGCGACTGACCCATTCCCGGAATATCCATGGCGATGGCGATGCTGTCTGGAGCCATGGCCTGCATGTCCATTGCGCCCTTCAGTCCGGCTGCGGGAATCTCAATGGCACCCTTCGAGCTGATCATGGTCTTCGCTTGCCATGCCTTCTCGCCGCCGGTGACGGCGATGTGTCGCGCAAGCAGTTCTTGCGCGGACGGCTTGGCGCCTTCGAAGGCAACTGCGGCGAACTTTGGAAGCGTGGCGGGTGCTGGCGCAGCTGCGGGTGCAGCAGGCGGGGCTGTGGATGGTGCAATCGGGGCGCCTGGAGCAGCGGGCGCACTTGGTGCAGCTGGTCGCTTCGCTGGTGCTGTTGGCGCAGGCACAACTTGCGCAAGCGCGATGGTTGTGCAGGCGAGGGCGATCGAGAAGAACGAGAAGGTGGTGCGCTTGATCATAGGGTGTCCTTGTAGAAGTAGTTCTTGAAATCCGAAGCTGGATGAATTCAGTTGTGTGGGTTCAATTTCTGTGACTTGGTTGCGCAGCAATCCAACGGACCGCTTCAGCCATGGCGGGGTCGCCAAGTTTGGCGTAATCGGCGCGCGTGTACGGGCGTGCGTTGTCGGGCGCAACACCGGAAGCCTCGAGCGCGGTGCCGTCGGGGAGACGATAGTCGGCGATGGCGTGCAGAAAGACGTCACCATTGGGAAGCGTCATGGTGACGGCGGGGAGAGCGGCGCCAGCGGTCCGTGTTCCAAAGACCTTGGCGCGCTTGAGGAACTGCATGCCGCCAGCAAAGATCTCGCTCGTGCTCGCTGTTGATTCGTTCACCAGAATGGCAACCGGGCCGGCGTATGTGGTAACGGCAATGCCCGCGCTGCTGACCGTTCGGGGGTTGGTCTTGAATTGGAGTTTGGCGTCTCGCGTCTTCATCTCGCCGAGTTCGCTTGCCTCGGCTGTGAAGTGACCGGCGATACCCATGGCCATGGCGCCGATGCCGCCGGGGTTGCCGCGCAGATCAATGATGATGCCGTCGGCGGAACGGAGCGTGTCCATGGCGATGTCGAATGGGCGTGCCACAGGAATCAGCCAGATATTGAAGCTAATCAGGCCGATTTCGTGGTTCGTTGCACTCCATCTCTCGCGCTCGGTTTCGTCGAGGTGTCGCCACGTGAGTTCGGTTGGTAGCGAGGGAAGCGAGCCAAACTTGGTGTGTGGCCGCGAATCAACTTCATAGGTGACATCGGCAGTGAGCGTGGAGCCGTCAATCGCTTCAAGATGCCAAGCGCGGGTGGTGCCGGGATCTCCGGTCGTGGCTGCGTGCGCGATCTGTGCGCGTTCGTAGCGCTCAAGTCCGTCACCGGGCGGAAGGCGCTCGCCGAGTGTGGAGCCTGCATCGCTCGCTCCGCTACTGATCTTTTCAACGCGCATGCCCGGTGTGATGCCCGCGCGTTCAGCGGATGATCCGGGTTGCACTGCAACAACGATCGCGTCCCATTGGTTCTCAGCGCCTCGACGCGGCATGAATGCAAGTTCGGCTCCCGATTGCCCTTCGCGGCTCGCGCGACTGGGACGAGTAGCCGGCGGGGCAGCGCTTGGCTTGGTCGCGTCGTCAGTGCTCGGCGCGGTCGCCTTGTCGTCGTGCGGCGTCTCGGTCGCTGCGAGCTCCCCGGGAATGATTGCAAAGTGACTTTGCTTCAAGCGGCTCAGCGCGTCCATGAGGACGGCGCGGAGTGCATCGTTGGAATCCGCGGCTTCTGCCTTCGGGAGCAACTCAACGCGGACGGCGTTCCAATCAATACCGCCGAGCGATGGGTCCCAGTGCGTGTCGCGCACGGTGGTCCACACGGCGTCGAAGGTGGCGGCGTTTGTTACTGCGTGTTCTGAAGTAGACGTGTCGACGCGGGCGGGTTGCGCCAGCGAAACAACGGCAATGATGGCGGCGATCAATGGCAGGCACGAGAGCATGGAGGGACAAGGTTACGAAGGCGAGGGGGATGGCGAAGGGTGATCGTCCCCATAGGCGAACTGCGTCTGATAATAATTTGACCATGGCACTCTCGGTCGCCATCCATCCGTCCATCCGGATGAACGGTTGAATGATCAGTCGTATTGAAGTACGGTTCAACCATATATGGCCAGCAGCTTTCAGTCGGCATTGGATCGTGGCATCGTGGTTTTTGACGGTGCGATGGGAACCAGCATTCACTCATGCGCTGACTGTGCTCCAGAGGATTACCTCGGGCGAGAGAATTGCACTGACATCTTGGTGCGCAGCCGGCCCGATTTGATTCAGCGCATCCATGAGGGTTTCTTGGCAGCGGGTGCCGACGTCGTAGAAACCGATTCATTCGGTTCGAACAAGTTGGTCGCCGCTGACTTTGATGAAGAGATGGTGAGTTGGGTGTACGACCTCAACGTGCGCGCAGCGCGGGTGGCGCGTGCGGCGGCAGACAAGTTCAGTACGCGTGATCGTCCACGCTTTGTTGCGGGCTCGATTGGACCAGGAACGAAACTCATTACGCTTGGACAAGCATCGTGGGAATCGATGCTCGATTCTTACCGCGAGCAGGCGCGTGGTCTTGTCGATGGCGGCGCGGATTGTTTGATTGTGGAGACAAGCCAAGATTTGCTGCAGGTGAAGTGCGCCATCAATGCGTGCTTCGACGCGATTGGTGCTGTTGGAAAGACGCATGAAGACATTCCCGTTCTTGCAAGCGTCACCATGGAGACCACCGGCACCATGCTGCTCGGCTCGGACATGGCGGCGGTCGTGAATGCGCTGCGCTCCTTTCCGATTGCCAGCCTTGGTTTGAATTGTGCTACTGGCCCAACGGAGATGGCTGAGCACATTGCGTATTTGGCAAAGCACTGGGACCGACCGTTCAGTGTGATTCCCAATGCGGGCTTACCGATTCTGGTGGATGGCCGAACTGAATACCCCTTGCGCCCAGAGGGATTTGGCGCCGCAATGCGCCGATTCATTGAGGAATTTGGCGCAGGAATTGTTGGCGGCTGCTGCGGAACGACCAATGAACACATCAGCGCGCTGCGCGAAGTAGTTGGCACGCGCACGCCGATCACGCGTGTTGCAGTGCGTACTCCGGGATGCTCAAGCCTCTATGGCTTCACCGAGTTTCGGCAAGACAATAGTTTCCTGATTGTTGCTGAGCGCACCAATGCCAACGGGAGCAAGAAGTTTAAGACGCTCCTGGATGCGAATGATTGGGACGGCCTGGTCAGCATGGCGAAGGAAGAAATGCGTGACGGCAGTCATCTCTTGGACGTGTGCGTCGACTTTGTTGGACGTGACGGCGTGAGTGATATGGCCGAAGTTGCGAGTCGCTATGTGCAACATGTGAATGCGCCACTCATGGTGGATAGCACGCAGGCTGATGTCATTGAGGCCGCACTGAAGCGCGCTGGTGGTCGTTGCATCGTGAATAGCATCAACCTTGAAGATGGCGAGAAGCGCATCGACGAAATCTGCCCGCTGCTCAAGCGCTATGGAGCGGCGTGCGTGGCGCTCACAATCGATGAAGACCCGCAGGCTGGTATGGCGAAGACCGCGGATCGCAAAGTGGAGATCGCGGCGCGCATTCATGATCTCTTCACTCGTAAGTGGGGGCTTGACGCAAACGATCTGTTCTTTGATCCGCTCACCTTCACCATTGCTACTGGCAATGACGAAGATCGGCGCTTGGGTCTTGAGACGTTGGACGGCATCAAGCGGATTTCCGAGCGATTCCCAGAATGCCAAATTCTGCTTGGTTTATCCAACATTTCCTTCGGATTGAAGCCATCGGCACGCGCGGTTCTGAACAGTGCGTTCTTGCATGAGGCGCGCGCGCGCGGGTTGACTGCGGCGATCGTTCATCCGAGCAAGATTCTTCCGGAGAATCGAATTCCGAAGGAACAATGGGACGCGGCGCAATGGCTGATCTTCAATCGCCGTGGGGCAGAGCGACCGGAAGGTATGCCGGAAGACTTCGATCCGCTGCTGTACTTCATCGGTCTGTTTCCAGATGGTTCAGAAACCGTGGAGGTGCGCAAGACGCTTGCCGATCTTCCGATTGAAGAGGCGCTTCAGCAGCACATCATTGACGGCGAGGACAAGGGCATTGAAGCCGCCCTTGATCGCGCGCTCGCTGTGTATGGCCCTTTGGAAATCATCAATGACCACTTGCTGATGGGTATGAAAGTCGTCGGCGACCTCTTTGGTTCTGGCAAGATGCAGTTGCCATTTGTTCTGAAGAGTGCCACGGTGATGAAGAAGGCGGTGGCCCTGTTGCAGCCGCACATGGAGAAGGCTGGAGCGACGGGCCGCGCGAAGGCGCGGATCGTGCTCGCCACGGTTTCTGGTGATGTTCATGACATCGGCAAGAATCTGGTCGACATCATTCTTACGAACAATGGCTTCGAAGTTCACAACATTGGTATTAAGCAACCGCTGACGGCGATGCTTGATGCGGTGGAGCGAACCAACGCCGATGCGCTTGGAATGAGCGGATTGTTGGTGCGCAGCGTGGGAGTGATGGAGCAGAATCTGCGCGAATTGAACGAGCGCGGCATCAAGCTTCCGGTGCTTCTCGGTGGCGCGGCGCTGACGCGTCACTACGCCGAAGGTCACCTGCGCGGCATTTACGCGGGACCGCTTTATTACGGCCGCGACGCATTCGAGGGCATGTCTGTCTGCGACGCGTTGGCCACTGGAACACTCGCGGCGATCGACGAGCAGATCGACGAGCGCCTCGGCAAGCGCCGCGCCGTTGACGAGCGCGTTGCAGCATCACGCGCGTGTGCAGTCGGTAAGGAGCCTGCCGGCAGCACGGTGGTCATCGAGAGCGTTGACGGCGGCGCGGCGGTTCGTGGCGAGCAGGGCTCTGGCGGTACCGAGGGTGCGCGCCCGGCAAGTTCTGTGGTTGCGGTCGACCGCATTCCTGATCCACCGTTCTGGGGTGCGCGCGTTGTGGAGCATGTTGAGCTTGATGAATTGTTCCCATACATCAATCAGACCGCGTTGTTCCGCGGTCAGTGGGGATTCAAGCAAGGTGATCTTGACGCAAAGGCATACGAAGCACTCTTAGACAACGAGGCGCGTCCAGCACTCGCGCGGATGCAGAAGCAAGCCAAGGATGAGGGCAGTGCGTTCCTCCAGCCAAAGGTTGTGTATGGCTGGTTCCCATGTGCCACAGAAGGCGATGCGTTGCTGATCTATGACCCGACTGATCCAGCGCGTGAGATGGAGCGATTTGCGTTCCCGCGGCAGAAGTCAGGTCGGCGGCTTTCGATCAGCGATTTCTTCCGTTCCGCTGATTCGGGCGAGCGTGATGTGGTGGGTCTGACGTGCGTCACGATGGGGCCGATGGCAAGTGTTCGTGCCAAGAAGTTGTTCGACACGAATGCATATACGGAGTACCTCTACACCCACGGCTTCGGCGTGGAATGTGCTGAGGCGCTTGCGGAGCTTTGGCACAAGCGGATGCGCGCGGAGCTTGGCATTGGACACGACGACAGTCCGAAGATCCGCGAACTCTTCCAACAGAAATACCGCGGCTGTCGCTACAGCTTTGGATATCCGGCGTGTCCGGACATGGCTGACCAGGAGAAGTTGTGGCGTCTGCTTGCACCGGAGCGGATTGGCTGCCATCTCACCGAGAATTTCCAGATCGACCCCGAGCAATCAACCAGCGCCATCATCGTGCATCACCCCGGCGCCGGCTACTTCTCCGTCTAAATAGGTGCCGTTCACCCTTGTTGGCGCCGCTGATTTTCGGACATACTCCGCGCCCATGGACATGTTGGCTCCCATCATCATCTGGCTCCCCTTCGTGCACGAGCCCGACGCGCCGCGCGTGCATGTGCGAGAGCTTGGTCGTCAAACGAGTCGCGCGGCATTTGGCGTGGCCGTTGCTGCGTGGCAGAGCGCGCACGGACCGAGCGCGTGGCGTGATTCCGCACTTGAGCATGATGCGCAAGGAGCGCCACGCATAGCCGGGCATCGTGCGGCGCCGTTCGTGTCCATTGCACACACGCGCGGACTCGCCGGTTGCGCGATCTCCGCGCCCGGTGCGCCGAGCGTTGGTATCGATACCGAGCCGATCAATGCGTCCGGCATTCCTGCGCTGCGAGCGCTCGCAGAGGAAACCGGCGAATCACGGCTTCCCTGGAATGATGATGCGTGGCCGCTCCGACTCTGGTGCGCCAAAGAGTCCGTAGTCAAGGCAGAACGAATTGGCGCCGATGCGCTCGGTCGTTCACTTCGGATTGAACACGTGGGTGCGCTCAAAGATGATGGCACGCAGAATGTGGTTGTTCGATCGCACCGTGATCGCGTGTTCGCCGTGGTGACCGCTGTTGTCGGCGATCATGTTCGCGCGTGGACGGGGTGAGCGCGCATCACTTGCCTGCCGATCATTCCTCTGCAACGGGCAGCTCGTCCTTTGATGGCGGTCTGACAAACTGCATCAGCGCAACACTGCCGAGGATGAGCGGCGCCGCGAGACCAGTGCGCGCGGGGATTGCTTCGCCCGCAATGATCGTTCCAAGGCAGAGCGCAATCAAGGGATTCACATATGCGTAGGTGGCTACGGCAGCGGCATTGACGTTACTCAGTAGCCACACGTATGCGCTGAATCCGATCAGTGATCCAAAGACCACTAAATACACGATCGCCCACAATGAACTTGGCGTAACCGCCTCCCACGCGGGCCATGCGCTGCGCTCAAAGATGGTGCTCACGACCAGTGCCGCCGCGCCACCGCCGAGCATTTGCATCACGCTTGCTGCCCATAGCGAATCTGGGCGCGCAGAATGTTTGGCCACCATGGTGCCAGCGGCCCACGCGAGTGTGCTTCCCGCAGCAAGCAAGACGCCGGCGGTATTCAACTCACTTGCGCCGCCGCCCCAGCTTGGTCCTCCCAAGACCGTGACTCCCGCGACACCGCAGATGAGTCCCAAGATGATCGTCCAACTCGGTGCGCCGGCGCGCGAAATCATTCGGTCGAGCGAGACGATCCACACGCTCGTTAACGCCACGATCAAAGCCGCAACGCCGGATGGGATGCGCTGCACGCCCATGGAAACCATGACGTTCGCCATTGCAAACAACAAGACGCCAGCGAGCCCGCAGTTGCGCCACCAACGCCAGTTTGCGAAGTCCTTGAGATGCAATTTTCCGGACGCGAGCAGGATGCCCGCCATCGCTAGTCCAGCGATTGTGAATCGGATGCCGCTGAGCATCGCAGGCGGGAAGCTCGCCATGGCGAACTTGCTGCCCAAGTAAGTGGAGCCCCAGAAGACATAGAGCGCAACGAACGCCACCACAGTAGTACTGCGTGATCGACCCGCTGCAGCACCGCCAGGAAGCGCACTCACGGAGCTTCTGTCTGCCACGATGCCGGGTCGGCGCCGATTTTCATTCCAAGATCAGAGAGCGAGCGCATGGTTTCCTCTTGGAAAATGCCTTCCTTTGGGGCCTTCCAAGAATCTGGAACAGCCATCCATCGCACTTCAATTTCACCATCGCCGCGAAGTTGAGTCACTTCGCTCATTGCATACAAGTGGCGAAGCGCAATGGTTGTTGATGCACGCACTGCCACCTCAAGCGCGCGCGAAATCACGCTCGGCCAAGTCGGCTGCACCGTCATGGGTTGCGCAGCCGCATAGTTATTGAGAATGACCCAGTAGCGAATCTTTGGCACTGACTCGCCGGGATACATGCGCTTCCACGTTGCGCCGAAAGTTTGGTCGCGCTTGAATGCGCCGCCGTAAATGATGTTGCTCGTCACTGCGCCGTCGACATAGAGCGATCCATCAATCTCACGGGGGGGAAATGCGCCGGGAATTCCGGATGAGGCGAGCAAGATGTTCTGCAGACGACGGATATTTCCATCTTCAGTGGCCTGCTTCGCGGCAAGGCTCCAGTTGAATGGCTGCGCGCTGCCATCATCCATGTTGGTGGTTTGAATCACCACAATGCGACCAGTCTCGTACTCCTTTGCGATGCGTTTCGCAAAGTCCATATCAATGAATTTGTCGACTTCGCGCTCAAGACCTGGCACTTCGGCAAAGCTTGCATTGTCAGGAAGGAAGAACAGCAACCCGCGCGACTTCACCCAGTCCGACTTTGGATTGCGGTAAAGATCGTCGATCTCCTTGAGATCCTTTGCAGTTCCGAGGTATGCGAACGGTGCGATCAACGCGCCGGTACTTACCCCGGAGACCACTTGAAATTTCGGAAGCGCAGTTGGACCAGCGGGCAGACCGCTCCAACCAATCAACACACCTGTTGCAAATGCGCCCCAGTCGCCGCCGCCAGAGACGACCATGACATCAATGCCAGCTTGTGAATCAGTAGCGCGGCGTGCGTGCGCATTCTTGGCAAGGAACTCCATTCCCGCGCGATTACCTTCGACAAACCTCTTCTTGATTTCCGCGCGCTCAGCAAGCAGCTCTTGTTCCGGCTGCACCGGGCGACGCTGTGCGCACGCGGGCAGCGCAACGGCGCTGAGGGTGATGGCGATGCAAGCGACAGCGATGTTGGCAAGAGTGCGCATAGGCGCAAGATTCTATAGAAATCGCTGCGGTTCGTGCAGGCTGCGCGTGTTCAGAATCGAATGTCCCAAGCAATAATCGGGCCCCACAGGATGAGGTCGGTGGTGACCTTGTTCGTGCTATCGGCGGAGTAATCGTCTGCAATGGCCCGCATTCCGATAGAGAGCGTGCTCGGGTGCTCAAAGCAACGGAAGTCAAATCCAACGAGCGCGGTGACCTGCCACGTCAGTTGCGAGGAGAGTGTGAATCCTCCAGCATCCCCTGCGATAGAGAATCGGCCTGCATCACCAAACGGCGTTTCCCACATTCCACCGAAGATCGGATCCGCCCATACTGATGATGCGGAGTCGCTGAATGGATAGTCCGAAGCGTCCACCTTCGTATTTGCCCAGAAGATGCGCGCCCCGACATACGGAGCAAGTGTTGGACCGCGTCGTCCGCGGTCGTCTACTGACGGATCGATCAGGTTGTACGCAATACACGCATCAGAGATCATCAAACTCATGGTGGTACTGAAGCGCGCGCCGGACGGAGTGGTGACTTTGTCAAAGCCAAGTCTCATCCAGGTGATGTCGGTGTAGGCCTCGAATCGGTCATAGGTCATTGTCAGGCGCCCCGAGAGACCGATCACCGAGTCGGTGTTCTGCAGGATGTCGATGAAGCTTTCTTCAACGTTCGCTGTGCGCCCGCCGACGCCGACGGAGCCAGACACGGAGGGCATCCAAATCTGCGGGCGGAAGTCGAGAGAGAATCCATGCGGGTCGATGATGGGGAGTTCGGCAGGTTGCGCATCCGGGACTTTGGCGCTGGCCGGCTCCGGAGTGTTTGCCGGCACGCCCCCGGTTGGCGCTGCGGCATGCTGCGGCTCGACTACCTGCGAAGTAACGGGCTTCGGCGCCGTCGCCTGCGTTCCTTCGGGCAAATCATTGCCAATTGCAGTGCGACAGATGAGAAATGCAAGGGTTCCGGTTTGTAGCGGTTTCATGGTGATTTGCGACGGGGAAGAATAGCGGGCGCCCCTACAATCCGGGCATGTCTGCCCACCCGACGAACAGTTCCACCAAGACTCCCGCTTCTGCCGCCCCCGCCGCGCCTTCGAAGCCCGCCATCAATCCAGAGACGGTGACGCTCTCCGGCTACGTGATTGATGAGCGCTACGGACCCGCCACGGTGCACACCACGGATCCCGCCGACGCGTCCAAGCCGCACGCGCGCATTGGTGAGCCGGGCGTGTTCCCGTTCACGCGCGGTGTTCACAAGACGATGTACCGCGATCGCCTTTGGACTATGCGCCAGTTTGCGGGCTTCGGTTCCGCCGACGACACCAACCGTCGTTTCAAGTACCTGCTTGAGAATGCCAAGGGCACGAAGGCGAACACTGGTCTTTCCACTGCGTTCGATCTGCCCACTCTGATGGGTCGCGATTCCGACGATGCACTGTCTGCAGGCGAAGTTGGCCGTTGCGGCGTTGCGATTAGCACGATCGAAGACATGCACCGGCTGTACGCGGACATTCCGATCGGCGAGGTCACCGTGAGTCAGACCATCAACGGTCCGGCCGCTGTCATCTGGGCGATGTACTTGGCGATGGCCAAGGAGCGCGGCGTCGATTGGAACAACGTTGGCGGAACGCTGCAGAACGACATTCTCAAGGAATTCCACGCACAGAATGAGTTCATTTACCCGCCGGAAGCGAGTGTCAAACTCGTGGTGGACACGATCGAGTTCGCTGCGCAACACCTGCCGAAGTGGAACTCGGTGAGCATCTCCGGCTACCACATTCGCGAAGCTGGCTCGAGCGCCACGCAAGAGTTAGCGTTCACATTGCGCGATGGAATGGAATACGCAGAGGCGTGCATCAAGCGTGGCATGCCGGTCGACACGTTCGCGCCGCGCCTCAGTTTCTTCTTCAACAGTCACAACGAGTTCTTTGAGGAAATCTGCAAGCTTCGCGCCGCGCGCCGCATCTGGGCAAACGCCATGCGCGATCGTTTCGGCGCAAAGAACGAGCGCAGCATGCTGATGCGCACCCATGTTCAGACAGCTGGCTGCAGTCTCACGGAGCAGCAGCCGCTCAACAACATTGTGCGCGTTGCATTCCAGGCGATGGCTGGCGTTCTCGGCGGTTGCCAGAGTTTGCACACTGACAGCATGGACGAGACGCTCGGTCTACCCACGGAGACCGCGGTTCGCGTGGCGTTGCGCACGCAGCAGATTCTTGCGCATGAAACCGGCGTGCACCGCACCGTCGATCCGCTTGGCGGCAGTTGGTATGTGGAAGCACTGACCGATCAGATGGAGAAAGACGCGAACCAGTACATCAAGGAAATTGATGACATGGGCGGCGTGGTTGCTGGAATCCACAAGGGCTACTTCCGCCGTCAGATCGCTGAGGCGAGTTACCGCTTCGGTCAAGAGATGGAAGCGGGCGATCGCATCGTGGTGGGCATGAATGCCTACAACGATGGCAATGAGCAGCATCAGGTTGAGATTCTGCAGATTCCGCATACGGTGGAAACAGAGCAGTGCGATCGTCTCACCAAGTTTCGCAAGACTCGCAATGCTGACGGCGTGAAGGTTGCGCTTGACGCAATTCGCGCGGCCGCGCGCAAGGGCGAGAATGTCATGCCATCGCTTGTCGACGGCGCGCTGAACAAGTGCACGCTCGGCGAGATGGTGCAGGCGATGGCTGATGTATTCGGTCGCTACTCTGGCGGGCCGGAGTGGTGAAATTACAACGATGACTCGACGCATCATCATGGGCACGATTCTCGGAGCGATCGCCGCATTTGTGTGGGCGTATGTCTCATGGTCGGCGGTGCGCCTGTATGACTGGGCCGTCGAACCGCTGCCCGCGGATTCCGCTTTGGTGGAGGCGATTGGCCGCGCCGCTCCGCGCGACGGGGCGTACGCGTTCCCCGGTATCGACATGCAGGCGCTCAACGCCATGGATGCTGAGCATCGCGCACGCACAGTTTCAGACTGGCGCGAAGCATCACAGCGCGGTCCCGTCGGCGTGCTCTTGGTTCGTAAACAGGGGCGCGACCCAATCAGCGCACAGCGGTACCTGACCGCATTCGGTTACATGGCATTCAGCGCATTTCTCATGAGCATCCTCATGGCTGGCATGCGTTGTCCGTCGTGGGTGGGGCGCTGGACAATCGGCATGGTCATTGCTCTGTTTGCAGCAATGGCTGGAGATGGTCCGGACCTCGCCTGGTTTCAGTTGCCCGCGCGGTGGGTCTACGCCGGAATTGCCGACACATTTCTGACCTGGACCGTGGCGAGCGCCGTGATCGCGGCGGTTGTCAGGCCAACGCGAGGGTAGGGTCGGCTTTGGTGCGCCCTTGCGGCGGACCCGACTCACGCGCGCTCCGCGCTCTGCATCACGGCGCAGTAACCACAATCCCAGTTGGGGACGCGCTCTGCAAGTCTGTTGGTAGCGAGACGGTCTGCACAAGCTGAAGTCCGCCATTCGCCGTTGAATTGGTGATCTGCAGAGTTTCGATCACCGGAACGGGCGCTGCTCCACCGGCGGGGTCGAACGCGCGCAGTCTGTATAGAAACTTGCCACGCTGATCAACTGCAATATCGAGTGAGCCTGGGCTGCTCGACGCAGGAAGGTAGGTGCTGACCGCACTGATACGACCATTCAACTTTCCAGCGAACAGAGTAAGTGAACCAGCCGCGAAATTGGATGACCACACCTTCTTGCCGTTCGGGTTTGCTGCAGCCCAACACGGTGAAATGGTGCTCGACAAACTGGCAGAACTCACAATGCTTGGTAGCGCCACCCCCGTTGCGCGGATAGAAATCATGCGCGGCGAAGTGTCATCATCAAGCGCCGCAAATGCAACGAAGGGCTGCACTGGTGACATGGCGCCGCCAACAGGATTGCTGACGCCTGTCAACCGCCTGTTCAATGTGAGCGCTCCATCGGGTGTCACAGAGAATGTATCGATCGCATCGCTGCCGTTGAGAAGCACCACCAGGCGCGCGCCGTTGGCCGTGAAGAACACATCAGTCGGAATATCTTCAGCTTCATAGGTGATGTCGTACGTGCCGATCGACACGGGCAATTCAGCGTCGCCGATTGTGAATCCATTACAACTCGCTGGCGCTACTCCGAGTTGCCCCTGATTCAATACATAGATGACATTGCGAGACACCGTGATGCTCACCGGCCGCGTTCCGCCGGAACTAGTCACACCCATGAATAGCAGTGAGCCGTCATTGCGAAGCACAAAGGTGGAAAAATCATTGCTGCCGGGGTTCACCACAAATAAGTGCGTGCGCGTCGCAACGAGTGCGTGCGACTGCGCGCCGCCGATCTCAGCCAGTCCGCGACCGCCAGTGTCAAAGCGACCCACATAGGTCAACAATCCGGTCTTGATGTTGCGCCTGTATGCCTCAACAGCGTTGGCCCCGTTTGGGTTCGTGACTACATAGACGCCGTTTCCGGCACGGGCGGGCAGGGCGAAGGTGAAAGCGCAGAGCAGTACCAACACGCATCTGCCGAGCCATGAACTACGTGGTTTGGTTGGCGATTTCATCAGTTCGATACTATCGTCCAAATCACAAATCAAGGCATAAAGTGTGCGCCATATGCTGGAATTGCAACAAGACCGCGTCCGGAAATTGCCTCGCCCCCGGCGCCGTATCGATTTATGATCTCGCACTTATGTTTCCGCCGCCCGGACCCGATCGCCAGACCCTTGAAACGCTCGCGCGCACCGCGAGTGATGCGCTTGTTGCGCTGAAGAGCCTGCAGCGCTCCGATGGGCACTGGTGCGCGGAGCTCGAGGGCGACTCGATCCTGCAGAGTGAGTACCTCCTCATGAAGTGGATCTTGGGGCAGGAACGATCCGCTATGTCTGACGGACGCGACGGCCCGCAGACGCTTGAGAAGATCGTCCGCTACCTGCGCTCGCAACAGCGTGCGGATGGTGGATGGGGACAGTATCCAGGAAGCGCGATTGATCTCAGCGCAACCGTCAAGGCATATTTCTGCCTGAAACTGCACGGCGATTTGCCTGATGCGCCGCATATGAATCGCGCGCGTGCGGTGATTCGTGCCATGGGCGGTGCGGAGAAGTGCAACAGCTTCAGCAATTTCTATCTTGCAGCGCTTGGGCAAATCAGTTGGAACGCAGTGCCTGCCATTCCTCCAGAAATCGTCTGGCTCCCCAAGTGGTTCTACTTTCACATGGACCGCATGAGTGCGTGGAGTCGCACCATGATTCTGCCGCTCGCAATTGTGGCAACACTGCAGCCGACGCGAAAGCTTGGCAGCGAGCAGGGCATTGCCGAACTCTTTCTCAGTGAACACGATCGTCATCGACTCAAGATGCCCATCACCACGCCGCACTTCTGGCGTGTCTTCTTCAAGGTCGTCGATAGCGTCTTGAAATTTGCGGGTCGCGCGATCGGTACGGCGCCCCGCATGTCAGCGATTCGTGCTGCATACAGTTGGATACTTGCACGCGCCTCGCAGGACGCCCCGGCTCCAACGCAGGGCCTCGGCGCAATCTTTCCACCGATGGTCTATATCCAAGTGGTGTTCCATGCGCTTGGTGTGAAGCGCAGCGACCCGTTGGTGCGGCGTGCCGAGAAGGATCTTGATGCGTTCTTCATTGAAGAACGTGCGGCTCAGAGTGTTGGTGCGCATGTCGCTCACCGCGAAGAGACCATTCATATTCAGCCATGCTTCAGCCCGGTGTGGGACACGGGCATCGCTGGATACGCGCTTGCTGATTGTGGGCTGACCGCCGCAACGGATCGTTCATTCGATCACGCCGCTGAATGGCTGCGCGGCAAGGAAGTTCGATGGACGGGCGATTGGATTGCCAACGTGCGCCCGGGAACACGCGCGGCCGGTTGGTACTTTGAATATCAGAACGCGTGGTATGCGGATGTTGATGACACCGTCATGGTTGCCATGGCGTTGAAGCGCGCGGGTGGTGCAGAGAATGAGGCAGCGGCGCGCCGCGGCGTGGAGTGGGTGTTCGCCATGCAGTGCGAGAACGGCGGTTGGGCCGCGTTCGACCGCACGCGGAATCATCAGATCTACGAATACGTCCCGTTCGCAGACCATAATGCGATGCAGGATCCAGCGTGTCATGACATCACTGGACGCACGCTCGAGTGCATGAGTTGGCTTGGCTACCGCATTGATAATCCAACGATTGCGCACGCGGTGGAATTCATCAAAGGACATCAGGAACCGGAAGGGTGCTTCTGGGGTCGATGGGGTGTGAACTACATCTATGGAACCTGGCAAGCGGTGATTGGTCCGATTCGTTGCGGCGTTCCGCGCAGTGAGCCGTGGATTCAGCGCGCTGGTGCGTGGATCAAGAGCGTGCAAAAGCCGGACGGCAGCTTTGGCGAGACGGCCAACAGTTACGAAGATCGTTCATTGATGGGCACGGGGCCGAGCACTGCAAGTCAGACGGCGTGGGCGGCAATGGTGCTGCAAGAGGTGTACGGGGCGAACGACCCGGACTTGTGGCGCGCGCTTCGATGGCTTGCACAAACGCAGTTGCGCGCTGGTGATGCAGTGCAGCCGGGCTTGAATCCGGATGGCGATCCACCGGGCAGTTGGGTGGAGACGGAATTCACCGGCACGGGATTCCCGAAGGTTTTCTACCTGCGATACCACCTGTACCGGCTGTATTTCCCGCTCATGGCGATCGGTCGCGCACTGTCGGCGCACGGAATCAGCGTGCAGGTGCCGGGCACGTCACACGTGGCGCGCCCGGGCGCGAGTGCGGGTGAGCCGGAGTACGCGCGCTAGCAACGATCATCAGAACGGCGTCGGCGTAGCGAACTCAACAGCAGTTCCAGTTGCCGGATGTGTGAACCCAAGTTGCTGCGCGTGCAGACACAGGCGTGGCGCGAGCGCCTTGACATCTGCGGGTGCATAGAGGTCGTCGCCAAGAATCGGATGTCCGATTGCCAAGAGATGCACGCGAAGTTGGTGACTGCGACCGGTGATCGGCGTGAGCTCAAAGCGCGTGCGTGCTGGATCGCTGAGAGTTTCAAGAACGCGCCACCGTGTGACGCTTGCGCGACCGTGCACGAAGTCAACAATTTGCAGCGGGCCATTGACAAGATCCTTGCGAATCGGCAGGTCGATCTCGCCGCTCTCCTTGGGCGGATGACCAGCGGCAATTGCAATGTAAGTCTTTGAAGTCTCGCGGCGTTCAAACTGCATGCTGAGCGCGCGATGCGTATCTGCATCGAGTGCCACCACGAGTACGCCGCTGGTGTCGCGATCGAGTCGATGGACGACGCGAGCGCTGGGCCATTCCTTCTGCAAGCGGGCGATCAGGCAATCCGCTTTCTCAGGACCAATGCCAGGCACGGTGAGTAGCCCGCACGCCTTATTCACCACAAGGAGGTGTTCATCCGCATGCAGAAGTTCGTACCCACGTCCGTCCATCCCCCGATGGTAATAAATAGGTGCCGTTCACCCCTGTCCCTCATTTCCGGCGGTGCCGGAAGCGGTCGGGCCGTCTGCGCGCAATTTCCAGTCGGGGGCGCTACTTTCAGCCCGGGACGGTCTTACAATCGCGGAATGCTCGCACCCCGGCTCGTTTGCATCGCCGTTGCCATTGGCCTTCTGTCCGCATGTGCCTCGCAGAAGGAAGCGGCCGCGCCGACCGCTGGCACAACAGCCGCCCCGGCGCCGACCCCGCTCACTGACTTTCGTACCACTGAGGCATCGGTCCTGACCCATCATGTGCAGCTGACGTTCCCCGACCGCTTTGCGAAGGCGGGTGAAAGTTATTTCAGCCCCGATGATCGAACCATCGTCTTTCAGGCAATTGAGAAGCCCATTGGAGATGCCGCGCCGGCAGAGTTCTATTCGATGTATGTGGCCGATGTCACGCGCGGCGCGGACGGACGCATTGCCGCCATCGCGAACATCAAACGCGTTAGCCCCGAGGGCAGCGCGAACACCTGCGGATGGTTTCATCCGAAGCATCCAGAGATTCTGATCTTTGGAAGCACCATCACTCCTCCGTCCAACAAGGAAACGCCTGGCTATCAGCGCGGCACTGGCAAGTACCGCTGGCAGTTCCCGCCGGAGATGCGCATTGTTCAGGTGAATCTTCGCACCGCTGACGGCACTGCGAGCAGCCTGAAGACGCTCGTCAGCGATGGCAATGGCTACGCCGCCGAATGCAGTTTCAGCCCCGATGGGCGCACGCTTCTCTACACCCAGGTGGATCCAAAGACGCAGGGCGATCTCTGGGTGATGGATATGCCAAGCGGCGAAAAGCGCAAGATTGTTGACGCGCCCGGCTACGACGGAGGCCCGTTCTTCACGCCAGATGGCGGCGGCATCATCTTTCGAAGCGATCGGCAGGGCGACAGCCTTCTGCAGATTTTCAGTGCAGATCTTGTGCGCGATCCATCCGGCAAGGTCACTGGAATTTCTAATGAGCGCGCTCTCACCAAGAACGAGCACGTCAATTGGTGCCCGTTCTACCACCCCGATTGCCGCCACTTTATCTATGGATCAAGTGAGATGGGCCATCAGAATTACGAAGTCATGATGCGCGACGCGAAGCATCCAGAGGATTCCGTTCGCATTACCAACTGCAGCGGAGCAGATGTTCTGCCGGTCTTCAGTCATGACGGCAAGTGGATGATGTGGACTGCGCAACGGGGAACCGGCGAGAAGTCCAGTCAGATATGGGCAGCAGAGTTTGATGCAGCGATATTGCATTCTGCGCATGCAAAGCAATAAAGCGCGCGATATCGCATAACTGTGCAAGACCTCGAGCCACCTAGTATGTGTATGTCGCTCGGACGCATACGCTGAGCGTCGCGCTTGGATCCGTCCCTCATCAACTTGCAGGAACAACCCATGACCCCAGAAACCGCCGCCGCATTCAAGCAACTTCATCACGCAAGCCTCGCCGCCAATGCGCTCGATACCAAGACCAAGGAGTTGATCGCCATTGCATGTGGAATTTCGCGCCTCTGTGAAGGTTGCATTGTTCATCACACCAAGGCCGCGAAAGTCGCTGGCGCAACCATGCAAGAAATTCAGGAAATGCTTGATGTCTGCACTCTGATGAATGGCGGTCCCGCCACCGTGTATGGCAAGAAGGCAATCGAGGCATACGGGGCGTGACGAAAGGGTTCCCATGCGCATCTACCACGACCGTCGCTTCCTGATTCCGTTTCGCAGTGCGCTGCTGCCGCAGATCTTTACTGATGTGCTGGTTGTAGGTACTGGCGTTGCGGGTCTGCGGACGGCGATCGAAGCGGCCGCGCACGGCGATGTGATTGTGCTTGCCAAAGAGGCAGTAGACCTATCAAACACCAGTTGGGCGCAGGGCGGAATTGCCGCCGTGATTTCCGATGACGACACGGTAGAGAGCCATGTAGCGGACACGCTTGAAGCGGGCGCGGGGCTCTGCGATATTGGAGCGGTTCGTACCCTCGTTGAGGAAGGTCGCCATGAAATTGCGCGACTCTTGGAGTGGGGCATGCGCGTTGATCGCGCGGCTGATGGTTCCCCGGCGCTTGCGCTTGAGGGCGGCCACCATCACGCGCGCATTCTGCACACAGACGGCGACGCCACCGGATATGAACTCGCCCGATGCCTGATCGAACGCACGCGCGCAACGCGTGGCATTCGCATCTTTGATCGATGCTTTGTCATTGATCTCTTGCGCGCTTCTGACGGTTCGGGTCGCGTACTCGGTGCACTCACTTGGCATCCGCGTTACGGGCTGCAGATCGTGTGGGCGCGAGCGACCGTGCTTGCTTCCGGTGGAGCAGGGCAAGTATTCCGAGAAACTACGAATCCGAAAGTTGCCACTGGCGATGGCGTAGCCCTGGCATGGCGTGCGGGCGCTGAACTCTCCGATCTTGAGTTCTTCCAATTTCATCCCACCGCGCTGTACGTCGCTGGCGCCGGACGCATGCTCATTAGTGAGGCTGTGCGTGGAGAGGGGGCGCATCTCGTCAATCGCAATGGCGATCGCTTCATGCAGGGTCTGCATCCGATGGCAGAACTTGCGCCGCGCGATGTAGTGAGCAAATCGATCGTGCGACATCTTGCTGGAAGTGGCGAGAGTCATGTGTTTCTCGATTGCAGACACTTTGCGCCGGGACGATTTGCGCAGCGATTCCCGGGTCTTGCACGCATGCTTGCAGGGTTCGACATTGATCCAACACGCGACCGCATTCCGGTCACGCCCGCCGCGCATTACATGATCGGCGGCGTGCGGACGGATATTGACGGACGTACATCGGTGCCCGGACTCTGGGCGTGCGGCGAAGTAGCAGCCAATGGCGTGCATGGCGCAAATCGATTGGCTTCCAACAGTTTGCTTGATGGCCTGGTGTTTGGTCGACGCGTTGCCGCATCAATCGCGCGCGATACACCACCCGAAGTGCTACCGCGCGCGATTGTCAGCGAGGTGAACACTGCTGCGCACGGCGAACTTGACTTGGCGGACATTCGCTCAAGTTTGCGCAGTGCGATGTGGCGCAATGTTGGCATCGAACGCAGCGGATCGCATCTTGCCGATGTTCTTTCCATGTTCGCCTTCTGGGGTCGCTACGGAATGGACGAGGTGTTCTCCACGCCCGAAGGTTGGGAAGTGCAGAACTTACTCACGGTGGGACTGTTGATGACGCGCGCGGCGCTCGCACGCAATGAGAGCCGTGGCACTCACCAACGGATTGACGCACCGGGAACGGATCCTGCACAGGCGCATCATGTGACATGGTCGATCACGGGCACGGAGCCGGCTGTTTACGCACTTGGAGCGGCGCGTGCAACGGATGGGCTCACGCGATGAGTTGCGGCCCTGACAATGTCGTTGGCATGATTGAGACCGACCGTAGCCAGGTCCCTCACCGCGCGAAACTATGTCTTTCAAGCCCAACGCTCGCAATGATTGCCGCTGTTCCGTTGTTACTGATTTCAGCCTGCACAGAGCGCGTGGAGTATCGCTATCGCCCCGGCTACATGGTGGATGCGAATGCTCCAAAGGAAATGGTGTTGCGGGATGGCACGAAAGTGATCTTTGTTGATCGACCGATCGGAGAGACCGCGGTTTCCAAGGCTGGTCCGGGCACTGCGCCGCTGCCCCCGAAACTCGGGGCAGACGGGAAGCCGATTGCGCCGAAAGCATTCGAGCCTCGCGAGCAGTTAGACGACGGCACGGTGGTGTTGCGCTGCATCATGCCGGAGCATGTGGTGGCCAACACCATGGCGTGCTTTCGCAATGAGGAGTATCAGTTGATGTGGGATCAACTGCTTGCTCCGGAGACGCGCGCGGAGTGGAAGCGGAGCGGCGGATTCGAGGCGTTTGACAAGTGGTGTAAGGACAATCGGCGTTCAACCATGGAGCTCCTGAACCGGATGCGGTTCAACGCGGTTGGCTCCGATGTATCAATGAAGCAAGTTGCGCCAGGATTGACGCGTGCGACGCTATCGCCGCACCTGTGGGATCAGTTCCAGTTTCACGTGGTGGAGTTTGAGCAGACTCCGGACGGCATGAAACTACGCTCCATAAATTAGGTCCGGGGTATCCCCGCACCTATTTATTAGGACATCGCGACCGACGGATTTCAACCTACGCGAATGGCTTTCGGGATATCCCAGACGCCGTTTCGGTGGTCAGTTAATTGGTGCGGGGATACCCCGGACACCATTTAGATTTCAACCATCATTGACACCGCGTTGCCGCCGCCGAGGCACAGGCTGCAGATGCCGCGCTTGCCGCCGGTGCGGTGTAGCTGGTGGATGAGCGTGACTAGCACGCGCGCGCCGCTTGCGCCGATCGGGTGACCAAGGGCCACGCCGCCGCCGCAGACGTTCAGCTTCTCGTGCGGGATCGCAAGTGGCGTGACATTCGCCAGCACTTGGGCTGCAAACGCCTCGTTCACTTCAAAGAGGTCAATATCGGCAACGGTCTTACCGGTCTTCGTCAGCAATTGCTCAATTCCAACCTTCGGCGCCGTGAACAAGTCCTTTGGCGCAACACCGGACGTGCCGTAGCCAACAATCCGCGCCAGCACTTTCAGACCAAGTTCCTTCGCCTTCGATTCGCTCATCACCAGCACCGCCGCTGCGCCGTCAGAAATCTGACTCGCATTGCCAGCCGTGACCGTGCCGTCCTTCGTGAACGCGGCGCGCAACTTTGCAAGCCCGTCCGCGGTGGTGTCCGCGCGGAAACCTTCATCAACATCCAAGCCGGTCTTCGCCATGCACTGCTCGGCCGACAGGGGAACGATCTCCGCCTTGAACCAACCGTTCTTGGTTGCCTCGGCCGCGCGGCGATTGCTCTCCGCGCTGAACGCATCTTGCGCAATGCGAGTGACGCCGCAGCTTGCAGCGGTGTGTTCAGCAGCGTTACCCATTGGCCAATTCTCAAACGCGCAGGTGAGACCATCGAACTGCATGTGGTCGATCAGCTTGCCCTCGCCGTACTTGATGCCGCCGCGCACCTGCGCCAGGT
>CANJHD010000031.1 GCA_947474065.1 Planctomycetaceae bacterium | reverse complement strand
GAACGCCAACGAATGGTGGCTCGTCTCATCAAGTAGTTCACATGCGCCGGTATCAACCAAGCGGCGCAGGGTGTCGAGTACGTCCGGAGCCCACTCCTCAAGTTGCTTGAGCGCCGTGCCGCTGACTGAAAAACTCACCCGAAAGCGTTGGTCATGTCGGCGCACCAAATCCAGCAGCTTCTGCGTGGTTGGCCGATAGCACTTTTCCGCAACTTTGCGCAGGATGGTGGCATTTGCCTCGTTGTCAGAGTAGAAGGGGTCTGTGTCAAAGACTGAGTAGCGGCGCAGCCGAAACGGCTGATGAAGCTCGAAGTAGAAGACGACAGAAGCCATAAGCGGAGGTTATCCGGAGGGAGGGAGCATCGCCGGCAGATATGTGAGGTGGTATCGTCTCTGCAGATGCCTGAACCCGGACACGCATTCGCTCGTTTCATGCGCCTTGTTGATGGCATGCCCCGCGGGAGAAAGCGGGCTGTGATGGTTGCGTGGGATGCCTTGAGCGCGGTGGTATGTCTATGGTCGGCCTTTGCGCTGCGGCTCGGCACGCTTCAACTGCCGCCTGCAGTATCCATCTGGGAAGTGCTAGCGGCAGGTGTGATTGTTCCGCCAATCTTCTGGGCGTTCGGGTTGTATCGAGAGATCACGCGGTACATCGGCCCTCGGTATGCGTGGCTGCTGTTTCAGGGGTGTGTGGCTGTTTCCGCGGTATTGCTTATTTTCTTGCTGGGCATCCCCGGGCGGGGATACGGAATTCCGCGAACTGCGCCCATCATTGGTGGAATTCTGTTGTTCGGAGCCGCCGGAGGGACGCGGCTACTCGCAAGTCGGTTTATGCGCCTCGGTATACGCAAGCGAAATCGATTGGCGATCTTTGGCGCGAGCGATGTTGGTGCTGGTCTCGCCGCGGCACTTGGACACGACCGGGTATCAGCAGTCGTTGCGTTCTTTGATGACAACCCGAAACTTGTCGGCGGTGCGGTTCGTGGAGTTCGGATCTACCCAATGAGCGCATTTGAAGCAGTCCGCGAGAGCACGGGGTTCAGCGCACTTCTCGTGGCCGTTGGTCCCCGAAGTCGCCTGCACTGTCGTGAGGCTTTGGAGCATGCGGCGGCATTGGGGGTGCGAGTTCTTTCTGTGCCGACTCTTGCAGAAATCAACGATGGCCGGGTGAATATAGATGCCCTTCGACCGCTAGCGATTGAGGATCTGCTTGGACGACCCCCAGTAGAGCCTCATCCAGAACTCCTGGGGTCCAATGTCACGGGCAAGACCGTCTTGGTGACGGGTGCAGGTGGATCGATCGGAAGTGAACTCTGTCGTCAGGTGATGGATCTTGGACCGAAGTGCCTGATTCTCCTCGACAACGGCGAATTCAATTTGTTTCAGATTGACAGTGAGTTGAACCGATCACGGCACTCGCTCGCTCCAGGATCAGCTCGAACAACGGTTCATCGCTATTTGGCCAGCGTCACCGACCATGTGCGGATCGATCGCATCATGGAAGAGCATCGTCCCGACACGATCTATCACGCCGCGGCCTACAAGCATGTGCCCATCGTGGAAGACAACGAGCCCGAAGGTGCAGAAGTTAATGTGCTTGGAACATTGCGCGTCGCCGAGGCTGCGCTCAAGCACGGGGTGAAGGACATGGTCTTTGTTAGCACTGACAAGGCCGTCCGTCCTACGAGCGTAATGGGAGCCTCCAAGCGGGTGGCGGAAATGACTCTGCAGGCGCTGCACGCGCGCTATGGGGGCGAAGGCAAGACGCGATTTACCATGGTTCGCTTTGGCAATGTTCTTGGTTCAAGCGGCAGCGTGGTGCCTATCTTCAAGGAACAAATTCTGGCAGGCGGACCAGTGACGGTCACTCATCCGGAGGTCACTCGCTATTTCATGACCATTCCCGAGGCGGTACAGCTGATCCTGCAGGCTGGCGCAATGGGCGAGGGCGGGGATGTTTTTGTTCTCGATATGGGCGAGCCAGTGCGCATTTTGGACCTAGCGCGCAACATGATCAGGCTCTCGGGGCGCACTATCAGGGATGCAGCAAATCCTGGGGGTGAGATAGAGATTATGTTCACCGGAATGCGGCCAGGCGAGAAACTCTATGAAGAGCTAGTGATTGGTGCAGAACTCCTGTCAACACGTCACGAGGCGATATTCCGCGCGCGCGAGGGGTTCACGCCATGGGAAACGTTTGAGCACCGATTGCAGCAATTAGAGGCTGCGGTGAGTCAGCATGACCGGGCGAAGGTGCGCGACTTGGTGATGGTGACAGGGTTAGCAGAGACGGCGCGGCACGCGTGAGGTGTGCCTACCGCTTGCCAGCGCGTAGCAGTATCGCCAGCACCACGAGCGGTCCGTACGCCAAGCAAAGCATCAAGACTGAGAGTGTTGGCCAAGCCTCAGATGCCGCGGCAATCGGGATGGACCACAACAGTGTGGCACCTGCGTACATCGCCGTCACTGGTCGATGGGCGCGCCACCGTTGTGCGAGGTGCTGATAGGCATGTGACCGATGAGCGGCAGTAAGTTGCTCTCTGCGAAATGCTCGAACGGAGAGAGTAACGGTGGCATCCGTGACCAACACTGATGGCAGGATGAAGACGGCAGCGGCACCGATAGCACCCGCCTTCCACGCAAGTGCAAGCGCGACGGCCATGGCGAATCCAAGAAACCCACTGCCTGCATCGCCCATGAAAATTCGACGTGTTCGGGAGAGATTCCATGGGAGAAATCCCGTGACGGCCCCGGCCACGGCGGCGCATGCGGTGCACAATCCGGTATCGCCATGGAGCCATGCAAGTGCGCCCACGGCAGTGATGATGAGCACGCCTGATGATGCAGCCAACCCATCAATGCCATCCATGAAATTGGTTAGGTTGATGATCCATGCAGTAACGAAGGTGATCGCAATTCCAGCAGCCGCTACTTGAAGCAGCCCTTCGTCAAAGAGTGGGTTGTCCCGCACGCAAGTCCATGCGAGCACGGCGCCGGCGAGCAGGTGGATGGCCATGCGAATTCCGGCGGAAAGTCCGCGCAAGTCATCGATTGCCCCGACAGCCGCGACCGCGATGGCCGCCGAAGCCAAGGCGAGCGCAGGTTCCACGGAATAACCAACCACAAGGCTTGAAACAGCGATTGTTGCCATGGAAACAGCAATGAATGCGAGTCCACCACCGCGTGGGACCGATCCAGTGTGAGAACTTCGCTCGTTGCTGTGGTCAACAACGGCGGCGGCAACAAGTCGCTTTCGTAGGACACCGGTGGCAAACACGCAAGTAGCGGCCGAAAGTGCTGCTGCAAGAATTGGCCACACACCCGCGCTGAGCATAGGTGGTGTTGTACTAGAGTTTCGGCATTGAGGAAGTTGCACGTGGCACTATCATTCATAGTAATGGAGCGAAGTGAGTTGTTTCAAGGATTTTCAGCCACCAGTGCAGAGCAACCGACAGGCCGTCCGCTGCGAGTGGCGCACCTGATCGTCGGATTGGCTCGCGCTGGCGCGGAAACGGCATTGCTTCGATTGATCTTGGACACGCGGGGAACGGTGCAGCACCACGTGGTTGGCATGACCAATGAATGCGCACTCGCTAGCGCAATGGAGGATGCCGGAGCGCGTGTGACTGTGCTTGGCTCATCACGCGTCGTTCCAAATCCGCTCCTCCTGCGGAATGCAACGAGTGCGCTATTGAGCGACGGCCCGGATGTTGTCCATGTGTGGATGTGGCACGCCGCAGCACTGTGGTCTATGTGCCGGATTGATGCGCGCATTCGCAGAATCCCCTGTGTTTGGGGTATTCGAACTTTGCTTGATTCAGGGCGGCGATCGCTGTCGACACGGCTAGCTATTGCGTGTGCGCGTGCATCTTCCGCGTATCCACGTGCCATCATGTTCAATTCCGAGTGCTCACGTGCGCAACACGAGCACGCTGGGTTCTGCATGAAGTATGCCTCCGTCACTCATAACGGCGTTGACGTCCCAGGCAAAGATGACGTTGCACACTGGCGCCGCGACATTCGCGCGCAGATTGGCGTCACTGACGACGTGGTCGTATTTATGAATGTTGGTCGGGCTCATCCCGATAAGGGGATTGGCAACTTCGTCAAGGCCGCAGAGATTGTCCACGCTCAGTTGGGCGCACGGGCGGTATTCGTCCGCGTCGGTAAGCCCGGATGGGAGACTGCTCAGAGCGATGCCGACATTGCGCTGGAGCGATCGCCGTTGATCTATCACGCTGGCGAGCAACTGGATGCACGGCCGTGGCTTGCGGCCGCGGATGTGTGCGCCATGACGTCGTTGCGCGAGTCTTGCCCCAATGTAGTGCTAGAGGCAATGAGTGTTGGCACGCCAGTTGTTGCCACCAATGTTGGTGACGCCGCGTTGCTCGTTGGGGAGTGTGGATGGGTCGTTAAGCCGAATTCGCCGGGGGCGCTTGCGGAAGCGATGATTGCAGCGGCCTTGGTCATCGCGCAGCCGACCGATCTAGGGCGCTTGTCGGCCGAGTGTCGAACAGCGATGACTTCGCGACACAACCGCAACGAGTTGGCCCGAAAGAAGGTTGCTATCTATCGAGGCGTCATCAAGCCGCGTTTGGGCGCCGAACCACTAGCCGGACACCGCTAACGAGCAGGTCTTCGTCCGTGAAGTGCTGAAATTCCGCATGTAGTGCGGAGCGGGGCGTGGCTAGATTGGGCCAGCGGCGTTCAGTGCACTCAAGGATTTCCCAGCCGGCATCGGTAAAGATCGAACGAATTTCAGAGCACCGGAGCCTGTTCGTGTAAAAGCCACTCTGTGCAAAGAGCGGCGATTCCCACCGTCGATGAGAGATGCGTAGAGAATTTAATGCGCCACCAAGGTGGTCGCGCAGGTCGATCTGATGACTCGAGACGCCGCCCGGGCGTTGGATTCGAAAGAGCTCTTTGATCGTTTCGATGAATTCGGATCTGCGAACATGTTCGAGGACAGCATTTGAGAACATCGCGTCCACGCTTTCGCTCGGAAGCGATCGGAGACTAGTAATTCCGTCACAGAGGTATTGCGCTCCGAGTGCCGCGAGCATTTCGTGGACAGTTGCGGCACTCGCTACGGCTTGCTCCGCAAGGCCTGCTATTTCAAGTGAATTCTTGTAGGCGCTGACATCGGATGTTGCGAATCGACCAGCATCGACAAGTGCAATAGACGAAATTCCATGGGACTGTGCCCATATCGCTGTGGAAACACTGTCTCCTGGTCCAAGTTCAAGCAGTGACTTTGGTGCGGTGCATGCATGGGCGGCAAGTGTCGCCATGTGGGAATCAAACACGCGTCGAGAGTAACTCGCCTCGATCATTTTGCCGTGGCGAAATATTCCAATACTCCGCCACAACTCGTAGGAAATGGGGGCTTTGCTCAGGGCAATCTTTGCGCTGATCTTTGCCCACCAAGGGATGTGTTGTGAAACGCCCATGTTGTGATCCGCAGGTTAGCCAATTTCCGATCGCGTACCGCCTGCACCAATTGCGTCAAGAAATCCGCGTGCAATGCGGGTCGCGCAGTAGCGGTCTTCTGCATATTTGCGGCAGACAGCAGCAATTCGCTCTGGATACGGCCATTGCAGCACGTCTTCAATCGCGGCCGTGAGTGATCGCGCATCGCGCGGCGGAACGATTCGCCCATGGACTCCTTCAATGATCGAATCATGACAGCCGACATTGTCAGTAGTGACAATTGGCCGTCCAGTCGCAAGGGCTTCTTGGATTGAGCGCGGTCGCCCTTCGCCGTAGTAGGTGGGCAAGACAAATAGGGTGCACTCTCGCAATAGCGGTCGGACGTCATCAACATGTCCGGCGTATTCCACGCCCGCATCTGCACATCGAGCGAGGAACTCATCCTTTGATGCCGCCCCTGCGCGAGATTCAAAGAAGCCCGCAATGACAAATCGAACCGCTGGATTTCGAGAACGAATTTGCTTGGCAGCTTCGATGAACTCCCATATGCCTTTTTCAACAACTAGCCGGGCCGTCAACAGCACCATTGGTTGTGCCTCCGGCGGGGTCAATTCGAAATGCGAGAGATCAACACCCGAGCCTTCCGTCACGATCGGTGCGCTCGGAAGATCCTTGGAGAAGCGCTCGCTTAGGTAGTGCGCATCATCCATGTTCTGGGTTGCTACATGAGTTGAAGCGCGCAGGCTCCGCCTGATCATTGGGCGCGCGAGAGTTCCCATGACGCGTTGGCGAAGGCCAGTCGGGCGAACGAGTCCGCCGAGCCCCGCAAAGAGCGGCGCCCGAATTGGGCAGTCGATATTGGCTGCAACTGGTATGCCATGCACAATTGGCTTGATTCCGTAGGCAATTGTGACGTCGGGGTGAATGTCCAACAGGTGCGCGCGCAGTGCCTTTCGATATGCCGCATCGGCAAACGGATTGAGACCGGTTCGATCGAGAGTGATGTTCCTCGCACTCGCACCGCGTTCGGCAAGCGCGTCAGCAAGTTTCGGTGTGAGACCCGGGACGATGACTGTTGTTTGATAGCCGCGCGCCACTAACTCAGATATGAGCGATCCGCGAAACTGCAGAAGGTATCCCGCAAAGTGTGCAAGCAGCACGGCGTTCGGCGATTTCATGACATCGCCTCCGCTCGACCGAGCGCTCGGTTGTCGGGATGAAATCCCCTGCGCGTTATTCCGTATATCGCGGCGTCATTTGGCACCGTGAGATCTTCCGTCATACGCGCGCAGGCTGCTAGGGACCAACCAATGCGCCCAACATGTGCAAACGCGCGCCCGCCGATGGTGAATGGAAATGCTGGCATCGGGATCTCTGTGTAACGAATGTTCGCCGCGACCGCGATCCGGCGGACCATCTCGCGGAAGGTGAGGCACTCGCCACCGGGAACGTGAACTGGCTTCGCAGTCGGATCCGCGTTTGCAGCTGCAAGCGCTACACGTGCTAGATCGTCTACATGTACTGGGGCACGCAATCCCACCCCCCCGCCAATCAGCGGAAGTAAGTGCACGCGGGCAAGCCTGCGTGCAATGTGCGCGACATTCTTGTCGTTGCCAGATCCATAGATCATGGTTGGGCGAAGGATTCGGACCTCGCCTCGAACAGCGGTAGTAATTGTTGCTTCGGCCGCGCGCATCTCTCGTGACCATTGCGCATCGCGCGGAAACAACGAGTCCGCCTTCGTTGTAGCACTAGCGCTGCTCATGGCAGTGACACTGACGCCGTGCGGGAATTTCGACGCACTGATTGCACGCGCGAATTCCCGTAGCGGAGCGGCACTGATGAGTAGGTCACTAGGCGATAACTTCAATTCATTGCATGCCCCCGGGGATCGAAGGTCCATCCGCAAGGCGCTCCACGCTCCACGCGCGCTGGGCCGAATGGCAGTGGATCGCGATACCGCAAGGACTTCGGCTCCATCAAGAAGCGCAGCGTTCGCAATACTCATGCCAAGCGGCGAAGTTGCGCCGATGATCACGATGCGGCGCCCAGTCAGCGAAGTTGTGTGAGCAGACGTCATTCGATTGTTTCCGATCGCGCTTGGCGCATGATGGAAATTGCCTGCCCGATTGCCTGCGTGGCGCAGAGATTCATTTCCGCGCCGCGACGCGCTGCTAATCGAAACTCAGCAAGTCGCGACTGGTCTGAAAGGATGGATGACACCATGTCCGCCGCGCGTTCGGCATCATCGGACGGCACAAGGATTACCCCAGATTCCGCGCCAAGGGAAGCGATTCCAACAGATTCACGAACTGCTACCGGAACACCGTATCCAAGCAAATCGGCAGCGCGATTAGGAAACGCGAAGCGTGCACTCTTGGCATCCGATCGAGGCATGAGCGCAAGTGTCCAGGATGAAAGTACGCCGGCGAGGCGCTCATTTGAGACAGCCCCGTGATGAATGGTTCGCGGTGAATCAAGACCCGCATCCGTGAGGGCGGCCAAGACTTCCTGCGGTATGAATCCGACCGTCTCGAATATGGCACGTGGGTCGTTCATCAGCATGCGTGCGGCCATGCCGATGATGAACTTCGGCGCGTCCTTCGTGTGCCAGCTGCCGAAATACCCAAAGGTTGGTGAGGTTCTTGTGGTTGCCGAGACAACAGCCTGAACCCCTTTGACCATGCCTGGAACGACTGTGATCGGCGCGCGGGTCCATGGTTGGCACGCAGCGGCGAGATTCGGGGTGATCGCAAAGACGGCATCTGCTTGGCGGATGAGATGTCGCGCACCGAGCCAGTGATCCCATCCCGCTGCACTTCCGTGACCGCGCTCCCATAGAGTGATCGACGGGTGCTCTGTTACGTCAACAGCAATTCGCGCGCCGCGCGGACGCCTCGCGACGCACGCAACCATGGTGGATACACGGCGCCCGTAACAAAGAATCCAGTCGGGCTTCGCAAGCCGGAGCGCCTCTGTGATGCGCGTGAGCGAAGACCATCCACCGCGCCCAAATACTCCGAATTTGGATGTGAATCGTGCCGCAGTTGCAGTATGAAATTCCTGATCGACATCCTCGGCGTCGCTCGAACCAAAGTTTCCCACTGGGATAACCGTCACTTCGCAGTCGGCGCGGGACAGTTCTTCAGCCCACCGTCGCACTCGGACGCTCCCTGCGGCGCCCGTTGGCCACGGGATGTCGGCAAGTATCGAGATGCGCATGGAAAGCACTGTACCGGGTGGACCTTGCCAATGGCGCTTCAAGCTTCGTCGAGTTGAATTTGGCGGTTTCCATTGATTGACCAAGAAGGTGTTAGACACTGGACCAACGTACACTCCGCTAATTCTGACCCATGAGCGCCATCGCGATCATCCCTGCACGAAGCGGCTCAAAGAGCCTGCCACACAAGAACATCCGGTCCTTCCGTGGTACGCCACTGCTGAGCTTGGCGGTCCAGCAGGCTTGTGCGTCACGATCAATTGATCGGGTCATCGTTTCCACAGATGACGAGCACTATGCCGAGATCGCGCGTGCGGCAGGCGCGGAGGTGCCATTTCTTCGCCCGTCAGCGCTCGCAGGCGACCTCTCCACTGACCTTGAGGTGTTCACGCACGCACTGGAGTGGTACCGGTTAGCCCATGGTTCACTGCCAAACATGGTTGCCCATGTCCGTCCGACGTATCCAAACCGGACGGCAACAGACATTGATGGCGCCGTTGCCCTACTTCTTGCTCACCCCGAGTGGGATTCTGTGCGTTCTGTGTCGCCGGCTCCCGAATCTCCACTGAAGATGTGGTGGAAACACGTTGATGGGACGTTGGAACAGGTGGCGACTGCCGGAATCCGGGAATCACACAGCATGCCGCGGCAGGCACTGCCAACGGCATGGCTACAGAACGCTTGTATTGATGTCATACGACCGAACGCAATTCTTGAGAAGCGCTCAATGGTTGGTGATACGGTTGGTGCATATGTCATGGATCACCACCATGACATCGACAACGCGGTCCAATTTGAAGCCGCTGTCGATGCGGCAAGTGGAATTCCTGGGACATCGAGTCGTTCCATGGTGGTTTGCATGGACATTGACGGAGTGATTGCCACGATCTCTCCGGGTAACGATTACGCATTAGCGCGCCCACAGCAGGACGTGATTGATGCAGTCAACTTGCTTCATAAAGCTGGACATCAGATCATCCTATTTACAGCCCGCGGCTCTGCCACTGGTATTGATTGGTCGGATGTCACCCGGTCTCAGATGATGGATTGGGGGGTCCGTCATCACGAACTTCGATTTGGAAAACCCGCCGCGGATGTGTATGTCGATGATCGAGCGACTGGGATCGCGTCGCTCGTACGGCTAGCGCATTCCGCCGCCGCGCTTGGAAAGGAATTGCCATGAAATCAGAGACTAATGAGCCGCTTTTCATTTTCGAAGTAGCTAACAATCACCAAGGAAGCCTCCAGCATGGACTCGACATTGTTGAAGCCATGGGGCGCATTGCGCGAAAGCATCGCATTCGTGCAGCTGTAAAGTTGCAGTACCGCGATCTCGCCACCTTCATTCATCCGGACTTTCGATCAGGGGATCACAAGCACATCAAGCGCTTCTTGTCCACGGAACTTCCCGCGGCGGACTATGCGACGATGGTTTCCGCGATCCACGAGCATGGAATGATCGCAGCGTGCACGCCATTCGATGAATCATCACTCGATCTGCTGATTAATCACGGGGTCGACATCGTAAAGATTGCTAGCTGCAGCGCCAACGACTGGCCACTTCTTGAACGGATCGCGCGCTGCTCAAAGCCAGTGATCTGTTCGAGTGGCGGTCTTCGGCAGCAGGAGATGGATCAGATTGTCAATTTCTTCGAGCACCGCGGCGTGGCGGACTTCTCGCTGCTCCATTGCGTTGGCTTGTACCCGACTCCAAATGATGCCTTGCAACTGCATGTATTGGACTGGATGCGTCGTCGATACCACTGGCTTCGGATTGGCTACAGCGGTCATGAAGCGCCGACCAACCTGGATCCGGTGAAGATCGCCGTAGCGAAGGGGGCTCGCATACTGGAGCGCCATGTAGGAATTCCTACATCCGGATCGCCGCTGAATGCGTATTCGATGGATCCCGCGGAGACGGAGGCGTGGGTTGCTGCGGCGCTGCTAGCGCGGGCGATCTCTGGTGATCCGGCACAGCCGAAGCATGTCACGCAGGACGAGTTGGATTCATTGCTCTCGCTGAAGCGCGGTACATACCTGCGGCAGTCAGTAAAGAATGGAGACATCATCACTGCTGAGCAGGTGTTCTTCGCCATGCCATGCGCCGCAGGGCAGACTTCTTCTAGCGAATTTCTTGCGGGAATGCATGCAACGCATGACTATGAGTCGAACGCGGCTCTCACCGAGCGCCGTTCTCGTACTACTGCCGTTGCCTTGCGCAGCTTGCTGCACGAGGCCAAGGGCATGCTTCACGAGGCTGGTATTCAAATCGGTACGAGTTACTCGATCGACATGTCGCATCACTACGGGCCGGAGCGATTTCGGCAGCATGGCGCGATCATCGTTAATCTGATTAATCGCGAATACTGCAAGAAATTGATTATTGTGCTGCCTGGGCAATCACACCCGATGCATCGGCATATGGTCAAGGAAGAGTCATTCCAACTCCTTCATGGCGATCTGCAAATCACGCGCGATGGCGATGGCGCTTCGATGCGGCCGGGCGATATCGCGCTCGTAGAGCGTGGGGTGTGGCACTCGTTCTCGTCGCGACACGGAGCAATCTTTGAAGAGGTTTCAACAACCCATGTCGTTGGTGATTCTTATTACGACGATCCGGAGATTGCATCGATTGACCCAATGCAACGCAAGACCGTCCTAGAGGCATGGTGATCCTGTAATGCCAAGTCCATCACTGCAGGAGAAGATTCATCGCGTCCGGCGCGCATCTGCCAAAGCAGCGGCGATGGCGATGTATGGAATTGGTATCCGTGCGCGCGGTCCAGCTCCAACTCCGCGTGCCGCCCTGGATCGTTGGCTTGCCAGTATTCATTCGAAGCCACTGCCAGCGATCACGGGGCACGTGCTACTGTCCGCGCTGCGAAATCCAACATGGATCGAGTGGGCTGGGTACGCCGCCTGTGTGATGAGGCGCATGGGAATTCGGACGACGATCCTTTATTCTCGAAGCCAAGTGTCTGCCGCAGAGCCGCAGTGGCTTCCCTCCAAATGGCGGTTTTGGTCAGGAATTACTGCGATTCCGGATGTTGCCCTCATTGACATTGATACGTGGACAGATGGGAGTCTGACAAACTGTCCAGGCCTTGATGCGGCAGTGAACACCATCGTGTCGGCTGCGGTGGCCTATGACCGACACATCGAGGAGCAGGACATTGTGGACAACCCTTCAACATTCGGCGCGGATGTTGATGCGTTGCGCGCGCGCAACCTTCGAGCTGGAAATGGGCTGTATGAACTTCTGAAACAAGAGCGATTCGACAGCTTCATTTTGATGAGTGGTCTCGTTGGTGAGACCCCGGGTCTACTCCATGCAGCGCGGGAATCGGCGCAGACAACGGTGTGCCTCGAAGGGTGGGCATGGCGCGCTGGCCACATGATCTACAACCATAACGCGCCTGCTCTGGAATACAACGTCAAGGGATGGCTTGAGGCATTAGGTCCATGGGATGCGGCGAAGGAGCGTGAGGTAGACGAATATCTCAAGTTTGTTGATGGAGCCAAGGCGAGCGATGCGGCTTGGCTTGAGAGTTTCTATCGCGTGCAGCGCGACTCGGTATCGGCAATCCTTCCTGAGCGCGTGCGTGCATTTGTCGCAGCGCCTGGCACGCTTCTGTTAGCAGCGCCAAATGTTGTTGGTGATAGTTCGATGCTTGCTCGCGAGCGTTGCTTTCGTGGCCAACGGGATTGGCTTGAGCAACTGATTGCGCATGTTCGGACGCGCCCACATCTGCGATTGGTGGTTCGTGCGCATCCGGCAGAGCAATGGGTGGGTTCCGTCAAGTGCAAAATTCGCACGGGAGATTTAGCCACTCGTCTTGCAGGTGATGCCCCGAATGTGTTGGTCATTGGTTCAGAAGAACCGGTCAATACCTTCAGTTTGCTTCCGTTCGCGAGTGCTGGCCTTGTCTATCTCAGCAGTGCTGGTCCCGAAATGACTGCGCGCGGACTGCCAGTGATTGCTGCTGGCCGTCCGAAGTACGAGGGGCTGGGAATTGTGGACGAGCCCCTAGACGCCAGTTCTTATTTTGCGGCGGTCGACGCGGTGCCGAGCGACCCGAAGCGCCCGTCCGCCGCGCGGATCGTGGCCGCAAAGCGATACCTACACCTTGTCTTTAGAGGTTTTTCATTCAGTGCGCAGGGCACGGACTTCAGAGCTATGAGTCTTGATCTCGACCACCCAGATTCGCCTGCAGAACACGGCACTTTCTTCCGGATTATCGCTGGTCGACAACGAGGCCCCGACCAAGGATCGGCCGGACCTACAAGTGAGCCCCATGCGATACTGTCGCGTATCTAGTCGCCCATGAAGTTTATTCGCACCACGCTTCACATCTGCCGATTTGCGCATGACAGCGCGGCTGTGACGCTGTTCACCATCATTGCGCGCCTGCGATTTGCGCTACTCGGCGTGCGTGTCGGTCCTCGATTTCGAGCAACGGGTTGGATTTGTCTGCGGATACATCCCGCCGCCACCGTATCGCTTGGTCGTGATTGCCGGATGAATTCAGGTACGCGCATCAATCTTGTTGGATCTGGCCAACGATTGGGAATTTACGCGGGTCGTAATGCCTGCATCGCCATTGCCGATCGTGTTGGTATCAGCAACTCTGTAATTGTGGCTACCGATTCAATTGCGATTGGCAGTGACACGCTCGTTGGCGGCGGGTGCATGTTGGTCGATTCAGACTTGCACGCGTTGCCGCTCGCGTCGCATGTTGGCAATGCAGATTCCAGGCGTCCGCGATCTCGACCAGTGCAGATCGGTTCCTGCGTGTTTATTGGCGCGCATTCGATTGTGTTGAAGGGATCATCCATCGGTGATGGTGCGATTGTTGGTGCAGGATCAGTCATCGCCGGAGTGGTCGAGCCGCATGCCGTAGTTGTCAGCCCTCATGCTCAGGCAATCGGGTTTAGTCGTGAAATCACTAAGCAGGGCGGGGCATCATGAATGGCGAACGATCTGTTGGCAAGGATTGCAACGCATGCAGCGTTAGTGACGAAAGTCAGCCAGCGCGCCGTAATGTCTGTAACTGTTATCAAATCACCTACGAGCAGATGCAGCGCATTGTCGACGAAACGAATGGCGCATCATTTGAGACCCTGCGCGAGAACTACCAAGTCGGCAGCCGCTGCACTAGTTGCGAATATGAAATCAAGGACATGGTGCGGGTATGGCAGGAAGAACATGCTCGCGGCATGGTTGGCATGGCCGGGGTTCAAATTCCACTCGGCCGTCGGATAGGGGCTTCGTGGCGCGGCATAAAGACAGCCATTCGCCATCACTTCACCCTGCGTCGTTTCGCGATCTTCATGATCCGTCGCAACGATATTTCCACGAGTTTGGCACTATCCAACCTGGCATTTCCTGAAGACCGCTCCAATGTCAACGGCAAGCAGGTGGAGTTTATGGTCACGCTGTTTGATGTTGATGGGCGCAAACTCGCCCGACGAACCGGACTCGTGCTTCGAGACGGCTGCTCTGTCGAGCTCAGTTTAGAAGATCTATTTCCTGATGTACGGGGCGACATTACAGGAATGATGATCATTGATTACCGATTGCTTCGGCAGGTCGGTTCTCTGCGACCGTACTGCGTGTTCAACTTTTCACATGGAGTTCCAGCGCGGCCGGGCCGCTGGCATTATCACGACAAGTACGCAGCCCATGACTACAACGGGCACTATCACTGTAATCACCCGTTCCAGCCAAACCAAGAGTGTTGGATGGCTATTTCCAATCCACTTGCGAGTTCTTATTCGAGTGCCGTTCAATTGCGTCTAGCAGATGGGACCACCATTTCCCGTAAAGTGGATGTACCGCCGCTTGGAAGCATGTGGGTTGAGTTGCGCAGTTTCTTTGGACTGCAGCGACCATCAGAATGGTCAGATCCGAACGCTCTTATTTGGCTTGAGAACAAGAAACGATTGATGGTTTGGTTTGCTTGGAAACAACTTTCTGACGGTCGGTGGATTGTCCAACATCACTGAAATCGATCATGCTTTCAACACTATCGCCATCCCAACTGATTCGGCACAGTGTCCGACGTGCCATTGCTGCGTTCCAGCCGCGTCGTCCGCGTGGTGTGTCGGGGCTTGAGTGGGCTCCATCTGCGAACTTTGTTGTTCACAACGAACACGCGTCTACATCGATAAGTTTCGCCCCCTGCACGACATCGCGACAGCCCGCGCGATACTTCTGGGAGTTCCGCCTCTATGGTCGGAATCCGCTAGAGCCCATACTCGTTCGCCGCTCGGACGTAATGGATTTGCATGGGCAGCAAACGATAGAGTCCGCGGACCTCTGCCGAGAGAGCGGTTTGCCGCAGCTGTTTCATTACTGTGAAGTGATGGCATATTCACCAGATGTCACTCCACGGGGCGTCAGTAGTGTGTTGGTGAGTTACCACCACTTTCGTTCAACCGATGGATCATTTGACGCACATCTGCCAGCGGCCTACATCTGGGGCGCCGCGCGCTTTACGCGTACCGAACAATTCCACTACGAGAATTTCCCCGCGGCACAGTGCACGGCTGATTCGCGGATTGTGGTCATTACGCTCAATCCATTCGTCCGCCCAGTGAATATTTGGATTCGCCTTGTCGGAGCAGATGGACGATCATGGGAGGACGGACCGTTTCGGATCGCCGGAAAAGGACTCCATCGTTGGGAGTCAGCACACGCGCCGCTCGACACCCTAGTGAGCCCAGTAGGCGTGGTGGCCCGCAGCGATAGCAAGACGGCGTCATTCGTCGGGTCAATTGATGTACCAAGCGGTCGGATGACGAACCTTGAGCACATGCATCCCTTCTTTGCCGCATGACCAATCAGCGCCTTGGCAACAGTGATGGCGGCAATTCCCCCGAACAGCCGCTACTCAGTGGAGTATTTGCGCACGCGCCGCAAGAATTAAGCGTCGCGACGGGGCCGCGCGGTCGCGACGCAATTCATACCACCTGCGCTCGGCTTGCCTCTGGTGAATACGCCCAAGAATTGATCCCATGCCTTTGTGGATCGTCTGGCGAGCGCTGCATTGCAGCGGTTGATCGTTATGGCATTCCGCACCGCACCGTCATGTGCACTCGATGTGGCCTGTTGCGCACAAATCCGCGCATGACGTCCGATGCATATGCGCACTTTTACCAACACCTCTATCGGGCGATCTATGAACGACCTGGGCATGATCCAGACACATACTTCGCAATGCAAGAAATCACTGGACGGCTACGCGCAATTCGCACACTGCGCCGCGTCAAGTTGCGCGCGGGTTCATCAGTAGCCGAGATCGGTTGCGGCGCCGGCTGGAATCTCATTCCGTATAGCAACCGCGGGTGCCGTGTTGTTGGTTGGGATGTTGATGACGGGTACCTCGCACTGGGTCGCGCGCGCGGGCTAGACCTTCGGCATGGGCTACTCACGGCCGCCTGCTCATCAGGTGAGCGGTTTGATCTTGTTGTACTTTCGCATGTCCTTGAACACTTGCTTGATCCGATCGCTGATCTCAATGCTCTCAAATTACTATTGAGTGCCAACGGACTGCTGTCAATCGAGGTACCAAGCGCATTTGCAACAGCGCGTATGGAGCGATATTTTCAGAACGCGCACACCTGGTCGTTCGTCCCCGAGACACTTCGTGCGGTCATGGAGCATGCTGGATTTGAGTGCATTGCAATGAACGGTGTGATTGAATCGATATGGCGACCGCGCAGTACTGTGGCGCCGGCTATTCCCGCAAACCCCGCGCTCGTAAAGCGCACAGCGAGCATATTGGCCGCTCGGCAGAAGCGCCGCTGGTTGCTGGATCGAGAGATGGGATTGCGTCAGCGTTTCTGGAGAGTGCGTGATGCGATCATGGTTTGGCCCCGTGTCTCCATGGGTTCTATATGACACTCGCACATCGAATCCGGGCGATGGCACAGCATCCGAGGGCTCGGTTTGCCGCAATGATGAGTGCAGCGCAAGGGCTGAATGGGCTTTCGTCCTTACTTGTATTTCGCTGGCTAGATCCAATCGCGATGGGCTATTGGAGTGCTGCGCAGTTGGTGACGCTGCCTCTTGATGCGCTCAAGATGGGCATTCTCAGCGGGCTCACGCGCGAGTACCCGTACTTGCTTGGGCGTGGCGAACGGGACCGCGCCCACCGATTGGTGGAGGCTGCACTCGCGCATTCACTACTCATGTGTGGACTCGGTTTGCTTGCCGTCGGTGGTTTAGCTCTACTTTCATCCGACAACGGATCTGCGCGAGCCGCGGCAATCACCGCAGCACTCGTATGGGCGCTCGGTTACTACGCTCAATTTGTTCGATCTACGTTTCGCTCATCGGCCGCCTTTACGCGGCTTGGTGGCATCGAGCTTGGGATCGCTCTCGTGGGCGTGGTTACTTTGGTACTTGTTGAGTGGCTTGGATTTCAGGGTTTGCTCTTGCGAGCGCTGCTTCTAGCGGCCATTGCCTCGGGGGCCTTCTTCGCGTTTCGCCCCGTGAGAGCCCGACCGCGGGTTTATTGGGTTGCAATTCGGGAAATGTTTCAGTTTGGACGCCACACGTACATCACTGGCTACATGTTGCTAGTTGGCCAGCAGGCAGAGCGAATGGCACTCTTGACGTTTGCGGGCGGTGTCGAAGCGGTTGGGCTTTACTCGCCAGTACTCGGAATCTGGTCGTTGCTTCAGGTGATACCGAATGTGCTGCATGCATCTTCCTACCCGCAATTCATCGAGAGTTATGGCAAGGATCACGACGCCTCTCGATTGCTTAAAGGATTGCTTGGGCAAATTCGAAAGACAGCATTTGTCATGGTGTTCATATCCGCACTCGCGGGTTTGGCTGGGTGGGCCATCGTTGCATTCCTGCTCCCTAAGTATTCCTCTGCCGGAATGCCAATCATTATTGCCTGTTGCGCTGGCCCGTTTCTGCCAATGCGCATGCTCGCTACCTACTACTCAGCACTCAAGAGTTGGCCAAATTATTACCTATTTACCGTGCTGCAGGCAGTGTTGCCATATGTGTTCATTACCGCGTTCCTGATGGTGATGCCGCCACTCATAGCCGCCGCGACTGGCGTCACTAGCGCTGTTGCGATATCGTCGGTATTTATGTTGATTCTCACATTGCGCCATGCGGCAGCGTCTGCGCGAGCATCGAGCGGCGGTCGAGACGCATCATGAAACGAACGCTTTCAATCGCCATTCGTAATGCACTCCGTCCGCGATGGATCGTGAAACGTGTTTGGCTGCGCTTGCAGGGTGTTCGTATTGGGTCTGGCGCATGGGTCGCACCGGGTGCGCGGATCGAGCGGCAGGGCGGGGCTATTTCGATCGGAGCTCGTTCCACAATCCACGAGGGCGCACGGTTGCTCGCCGCGGGAGGAACAATCACCATTGGTTGTGACTGCTCAGTGAATCCCGGGTGCATTCTCTACGGTCATGGGGGACTTCAAATCGGTGATGATGTTCGAATCGCCGCCTATTCGGTGTTTGTTCCTGCAAATCACCGCTTTGATGATCCTGCGCGCCCCATTCGCGAGCAGGGTGAAAGTTGCCTTGGAATACGGGTTGGCAACGATGTTTGGTTTGGTGCGCATGTCACTATCTTGGATGGCGTGGTGATTGCAGATGGTTGCGTCATCGCTGCAGGTTCTGTAGTCACGCGTTCCACCGATCCACTCGGAATTTACATGGGGAATCCCGCGCGTCTCGCTCGCTATCGAGGTGGTCGTCGCAGCGAATGATCGCGGCGGTCAAGCCGTAGCTTCTGCTATTAGATACTCGCCCATACCGACGGATTCGAGTGCACTAGCAAGATTAGAGTTCAGTATTTGGGGAGTTCAATTGCGGCGTTCCCAGTAGGCCGGCGATCTCGCAGCCAGCATGCAAGATTAGAGAAGTCGTAACGCTGAATCGATCGAACTCGAATGTCTTTCAGTCCAGCGCGTTCGAGAGAAAGCTGCAGCGCGCGCGGCGTGAAGTACCAGCGGTGAACCTGTCGGAAGAAGAATGAACCGAAGTCCATCGGCAGTAATTTCAGCAATAACTGATCTAGATTTGGCGTGCCCACAACAATGCGACCACCAGGCTTAGTGAGGACCTTTAAATCACCAACGAATGCGACTGGGTCATCCACATGTTCGATTACGTCGAAACTTACCGTTAGATCGATCGCATTTCGCCATTCAGCGGCGGCGTCGGCGGTCGAGTGGAACGTCTGGTGCCCCTTTCGCTTGAGTTCTGCATGGAAGGAAGCGGTTGGTTCGATTGCAATAGTCGGACCTCCAGTGAATCCTGCTACTAGATCAAGAAATCGACCACCACCGCATCCGGCATCGGCAACACCTTTGCCTGCGAGTCCCTTTGTTCCAATCGCCCCGAGTAGTGATGCTTGCTCCCAGTCGTGGATTTGCGGGAACTCCGAAACTCCGTGGTTTCCATCAACGGTGGTGCGATAGGTATCCGATGTGTAGTCAGTGGGATCGATGTCTAGTCCTGCGATGCCACAGGATTTGCAACTCTCTATGACGTGGTCGGCTGCGGATCTTGTTCCTGGCTGACCAAGGCGAATTTTTCCCTCGTACAAGCGCGCCGTGAGCGGACTGAGACAGGTTGGACAGTTCATTCCTTAAGGGTAACAGACACGCCGTAAGCTCAATATTACGGATAGGCTCTAGTGACGATGCGATGCCCTCCGCGATCCTCTAAACAGTTGTTGACGCGCGTGATCGATCGTAGACCCGCAGCATGCTTCTGGGCGCGGGGGATGTACTTATGGCTGTGAGAGGGGGTCAGAAGATTCGCAGTAGATGGCTGCAAATCAGCCTTTATGCCCTTGTTTTCTCGATGACGGCGGCTACAGCCCGAGTGGTTGCGCGAGCCGCCGGAAACACTGTGCTCGACTCAGTAGGCGCGTTAGCCACCGCCACTGCCGCCGCCCTTGTGGTTGTCATTGCAGTTGCACTGATCGTCAATGGAAAGACATCATTGCGACCATTCGGACGTATTTGGTTGTCCGTGTTTGGCCTCATGACTTTGGCGTCGCTTTGCGTTGGATTGATTGCCTACAACAATGATCCGTCCGAAGCCAGCAAGGACTTGGCAAGCTATGTCTTCTTCGGATCGGCCGTCGTCATGGGCTCGTCCCGCAGCGCATGGTCAGTCCTGCGCGGCCCACTTCTGCTTGCGTGCACTCTCTCCGTGCTACTTGCAGTCATCGGTGTTGTCCAATTTCGGCAAGTTGCCGTCAATGTCGCGGCTGGCACTCGATTGGCTGGTAGGGATACAAGTCTCAACAATATATTGCCCGTGTTTGGAATTCTGCCAATCCTTCTGTTTACGCTTCCATGGTGGCGACGCGCTGAACTGTTGGCCATTGTCCTTGCATGGTCGTCTGCAGTGACTGCGGCAGTGCTACTTCAGAGCCGATTGGAATTTTCATACTGGGTGCTTTGTGGGCTCATCGCGGGGGCGATTGTGGTTACTGGTTATTGCACGCGGGGCTATCGCCCTGCAGTGAATCGATCATTTATTGCTTTGGTATCTGCCGGCGTGATCGTGGCTGCGTTGGCTATGTTCGGTGGCACTATCGGCGCGCAGGCATCATCATTGCTTGAGAGGTTCGATGGAAAGATCAACAAAGGCAGCGCATACGAAGACGGGGCTTTGGGAGTGATTGGATCGGAGAACGAGCGTTGGGCCATCCTCGCCGATTGCTGGAATGACTTTGAATGGACAGAGCGCATCCGCGGGCGTGGCATGGGTGGATCATTTACATGGCTTACGCCAATTATCGATGCGCGCAATGAAAACTCCCGGCGAGAGCGCGAGGAAGTGCTCTGGCTAGAGGATGCGCGGACCTTCGGGCGGCGGCAGATCGAAGTTGGCTGGGGCAATCCGTTCATCAAGGGCGGTCTGTTGCTGAGTGGTTGGATGATTCTTGGCACCGTTGTCGCGATCGTTGCTGCCGTTCGCTCGCGTAGTCCGTTCGCAATTGCCTGTGCATTGGCGGTCCTTGTAAATGGCGCCTACGCAGTATTTGGTGGTGATTTCATCATTGGCGCGCTGGCAAAGATGCTTGGTGCAGGGCTGCCAATCGGATTTCTGCTCTCGCGCGGATGGCGCAGTGATCCCTGGGTAGGAATACTGCGCGCGCGGCCCCGGTCGGAGCCTGGTCGGCGCATCCCTTCAATCACTGAGCCTTCGGCTCAGACTTGATCGCTAGGCGGCGCCATCCACCACATGTCAGATATGCTCAATCTGCATGGATCAATACGAGTACATCGTTCATTGGGTGCTTGCGCGAACGCCGGCGCAACGTAGGCGGGTTCTCGACTTTGGGTGTGGATCCGGCAAGGTGGTTGCAAAGTTGCGCGCTGCTGGAGTGGAAGCCCGGGGCTGCGATCTGTACCCAGTCGATCGAAGTAGATCCGTACTCGCCACTGAGCTTGGAATCGCGGCGATATCACCGATGGTCGAAGGGAAAATTCCGTTTCCTGACAACTACTTTGAGTGCGTTGTCAGCAACATGGTGTTCGAGCATGTAGTGGATATTGATCTTGCGCTTGATGAGATTGCTCGTGTCTTGCGTCCTGGCGGAGTGTTTCTATGCTTGTTTCCTGATCTTGGTGTACTTCGTGAAGATCACACTTGCATACCGCTACTTCATTGGTTCGGCAGGGAGTCGCGCTTCCGAGTCGCGTGGGCAGCAAGTCTTCGGCGACTGGGATTTGGACATCGCACATTCAGCGGTAGTGGTCGTGCGTGGGCCCATCAAGCATGCGATTACCTTGATCGGTGGACGGTGTATCGCTCGCCCGCTGTGGTGCGTCGCGCATTCGATCAGCGATTTGATAGTCGGACGCATATTGAGGATGCTTGGTTGCTGGCGCGCCTTGGCCGAAAGGCGACGTGGGTTCGTTGGATGCCAGCTCCTGTGCTGCGTTGCATCGGGCGGCGATTCTTTACCGTGGCCTTTGTGTGCAACAGACCGGAAGTAGGCAGCGCCACCACTGGTTTGCTGAATGACGAAACAAGGTCCATCAACAATCGCTGCGAATCAGAATCCCCTCAAATTCCGTAATACCCCCTAAACCACTTTACAAACCGCGCCACGCCTTCCTCCACAGTGACCTCTGGTCGCACACCAAGGTCGCGCACCAGCCCGCCTATTTCGGCGAAGGTGTCCGCCACATCACCTGGTTGTGCAGGAAGCATCTCCATCACCGCTTTCCGCCCAACATTCTGCTCGATTAACTCCAGGTAGCGCATGAGTGGCACCGGCTCGCCGCATCCAACGTTGTAGATGCGCCACGGCGCCGAACTGGAATCTTCATTCGGTCGTGCGGGATTGAAGTCAGGGTCGGGCGTAGCCGTGCGCGCGAGCGCCGCCACCACCGCGCGTACAACATCATCGATGTACGTGAAATCTCTCGAATGTTGGCCCTGGTTGTAGACCTGAATGGGCGTCCCCTCAATGATCGCTCGCGTGAACTTGAATAGCGCCATATCTGGCCTGCCCCATGGTCCGTAGACGGTGAAGAAGCGCAGTCCAGTCGTCGGCAGGCGGAACAGGTGGCTGTACGAATGAGCCATCAACTCAGTCGAGCGCTTCGTTGCTGAATAGAACGACATCGGATGGCTCGCTGATGCGCTTGTGGAATACGGCAAGTCCGTATGAAGACCGTAAACAGAACTAGTGCTGGCGTAGACCAAGTGTTCCACCCCATGGTGCCGGCATCCTTCCAGTACATGCGCCGTGCCTAGCAAATTGCTCTCTACATACGAGAGCGGTTGATCAATGGAGTGGCGAACACCCGCCTGCGCGCCGAGGTGTGCAACGCGCGCGAACGCACCGTCACGAAAGATCCGCTCCATGGCAGCGCGGTCGGCAAGATTGGCACGTTCAAAGCGAAATTTTGCTGAACTCCCTAGCTTGGCAATCCGCGCATCCTTCAGCGAGGTCTCGTAGTAATCGTTCACATCATCAATTCCCACGACATCGTGCCCCTCATCGAGCAACGCCTGAGCCGTGGCTGCCCCAATGAATCCGGCTGCACCTGTCACAAGAATCCTCATCACCGTATTGAAGCACATACAGGACAGCCGTGCCATCCCCAAGCAATCCGGCATGTACCGCGGTGTTGTGACCGCTCACGTCATTCCATCACTTCGCTATCCTCCATCCCAATGCTGCACCCTGCACTCGAAGCGCACCACTCCGCCTACGCAGGCCGCACCATCTGCATCACTGGCGGCGCAGGCTTCATCGGCAGCCATATTGCCGACGCGCTAGTGGAGTGCGGCGCCACGGTGCGCATCTTGGATGACTTCTCCAATGGACGCGAGTCAAACCTCGCAGGCCCCGCATCTGCCGCAAAGGTGATCCGAGGCAGCATCTGTGATGACGCGGTACTGAATGCCGCATTCGCCGGCGCAGAAATCGTGTTCCATCAGGCCGCTATGGGCAGCGTTCCGCGCAGTATTGAAATCCCAGCGCTCTACCACGAGGTGAATGTCACTGGCACCATGCGCGTCTTAGAAGCCGCGCGCCGCCACGGCGTTCGTCGCTTGGTCTACGCCGCGTCTAGCAGCGCCTACGGCAACACTGGCGTCCTCCCCAAGGTGGAGTCCATGCGCCCAGACACGCTGTCTCCCTACGCCTACACCAAGCTTGCCAGCGAGTACCTGATGCGCGCGTGGGGCAACTGCTACGGCCTAGAGACTGTCAGCCTGCGCTACTTCAACATCTTTGGCCCTCGCCAACGCCATGACTCGCCATACGCAGCAGTCATCCCACTCTTTGAAAAGTGCATTCGCGAACGCGTTCGCCCGCAAGTGTTCGGCGACGGTCTGCAGACCCGCGACTTCACTTTCATCGCCAACGCCGTCCACGCCAACCTCCTCGCGGGCTCCGTCCCCCAAGCTCTCCGCGGCGAAATGGTGAACATCGCCTGCGGCACGCGCTTCAGCTTGCTTGAACTCTTGGCGGCCATGTCCGAAATCATCGGCATCCCCAGCGAGCCAGATTTCCGCCCAGGCCGAACTGGCGATGTGCGTGACAGTGAAGCCGACATTCGCTGTGCTGCAGACTTGCTTGGTTACCGCGTGATCGTGCCGTTTGTTGAGGGATTGCGCGCAACGCTCGGCAAGTGATGGCACTTACCGCACCGGTCCAAGCAATCCCATCCACTCTTTCACGCCTGCATCAACCTGGCTCAGCGCCATTCCCCTGGGAATCAGTAGCGCCCACGACCAGTCCTCCGCCGCGCCGCGCGTTGCAAAGTCGCTCGGCAGCGGGGTGACTTCAAACCCCAGCTTCTCATAGTTCATGCGCGCTCGCGG
>CANJHD010000030.1 GCA_947474065.1 Planctomycetaceae bacterium | reverse complement strand
GTGAGAGAAATGATGCTCGGCGGCAACTTTGGTCGATCTAGGATGGATGGAGTTGCCATGCAGAATGCCCCTGATCCAGCGCTTGGACACGCGTGCCCGCACTTGGATAAAAATGATCCACGCTGCCAGGATCGGTTTCGCATGGCCGAGCTTGATGCCATGTATCGCTACTGCTTGGGGGGCTTCTACGGATGCCCAATGTTCCATCGCATCAATCGCGAAGAAACGCACCAGCCACGCGCTGCCCCTGTACCGCGGACGCAGCCGTTAACTATCCATGGAAGATTCGCCCGCCGTTCCCGCGACGCCTGACTTCGATCGATCGATCGCGGATTTCATGGTGTTCATTCGTATTGAGGCCGGGCTTGCCGCCGCCACTATTGAGGCATATGCGCGCGACCTTGAGGGGATGCGCGTATTCCTTGCTATGCAGGGCGTGTGCACTCCGAAGGAAGTTACGGTTGATCACTTGTCTGCACATCTGCGCTATCTGTCGCGCGAGCGCGGGCTTGATCCGATATCAATCGTCCGACATTTGGCCACGATGCGCGTGTTCTTTCGCTGGATGCACGCCAACTTCAAGTTAGAGAAAGATCCGGCACGGCTTCTCGAGCGGCCGACTACTTGGAAAAAGTTGCCTGGAACGCTGACGCCGGGGCAAATGAAGAAATTGGTAGAGACGCCCTGCCCTGAGCACGGTGCGCTCTGGCTGCGCGACCGCGCGATGCTTGAAGTGATGTACGCCGCTGGCTTACGCGCAAGTGAAATTGGCACGCTGAAGATGAACGACTTCAACGAAACGCTTGGAATTGTCAATGTGATTGGCAAGGGGAACAAGCAGCGCATCGTTCCGATTGGTGTTCCAGCGATCGATGCAGTGAAGCTATACATGGCAGAACTGCGGCCGCATTTAGCCCGATTTCCTGATGCGCGTGATGCGTTCCGGTTGTTTCTTTCGCACACAGGTCGTCCGATTGAGCGTGTGGCGCTGTGGCAGATCGTTGGCAAGTATGCGCGCATCGCCGGTATTCGCGGCGTTCATCCACACTTACTGCGCCACTCATTCGCCACGCACTTAGTAGCGGGCGGCGCCGATCTGCGTGTCATTCAGGAACTGCTTGGGCACTCCGATATCGGCACTACGCAGATCTACACGCATGTGGACCGGAGCCATCTGCGTAAGACGATTGACCGATTCCACCCGCGCGAGGCGCGAGGCGCGGCGTGACGGAAATGTCGTGAAGTGATGGCGACGCGTGGAATGTTGCGCCGCAGGCGGGTCAATTGGTGATGCTGATGCGTGGCGTTCGATTTCCGTAGGATCCGCGCCGTGGCAAGTATCGATCCATGTGTCATCGTGATTCTTGGTGCATCAGGAGATCTGACGCACCGAAAGTTGATTCCCGCGCTCTATGAAATGAACCGGCGCGGTGCCATTGATCCGCGCACGCGGATTCTTGGAATCAGCAGACGTGCGAAATCTGACGACGAATTCCGTGATGATCTTGCACGCGACGCGCGGACTGCGCTTGGCAGTGAGTTTGAGGAATCGGCGTGGCAAGAGCTTGCGCAACGTATTCACTACCTCGCGGGCGACGCCGCTACTGCTGAAGCGTGGCCAGCTGTTGTCAGCGCCATACATGCGATCGACGCAAAGGCTGGAACGGGCGGCAACATCCTCTTCTATCTCTCGGTGGCACCTGATCTCTACGAGCCGATCATTGTGCAGATTGATGCCGCTGGGCTAGTGACCGAAGGCAAGCGTTGGTGCAGCGTCGATCCGGCGCGGCGCAGTTGGCAACGCGTAGTGATCGAAAAGCCATTTGGTCATGACCTTGATTCCGCGCGGGCGCTCAATCGCGCGCTCGGGCGCGTCTTTGAAGAGGACGCCGTCTATCGAATTGATCACTATTTAGGCAAGGAAGTGGTGCAGAATCTACTCGCCTTCCGCTTTGCCAATGCGATCTTCGAGCCGGTATGGAACGCCAACTTCGTTGATCACGTGCAGATCACTGCGTCAGAAACTTTGGGTGTTGGTTCGCGAACCGCGTTCTACGACCAGACCGGTGCGATCCGTGACATGGTGCAAAGTCACCTGTTGCAGATCATGGCGTTTGTGGCCATGGATCCGCCGTCAAGTTGGACGCCCGCCATGATCAACGCTGAGAAGCGCAAGATTGTGGAGAGCATTCAGGTTCCATCCGCGGCCGATGCGGCGCGCGCTGTTGCGTTCGGGCAGTACGGGGCGGGTGAATTTGCTGGCGTTAACGAGGGCGCGTATCACGAACTTCCGGGTGTTGCGTCAGGATCAAGTATGGAGACTTTCGCGGCGCTGCGATTTACGTTCGACAACTGGCGCTGGGGCGGAACTCCGTTCTATGTGCGCACCGGTAAACGCATGGCAACGAAGCGCACCGAAGTGGTGATCCAATTTAAGGAGCCACCTGCCAATCTGTTCCGCACGATGAACAAGGGTCCAATTCAAGCGGACCGCATGATCATCCAAATTGCGCCGGGCGAGAGCTTCAGTTTGCGCTTCAATAGCAAGGTTCCAGGCTCTTCCTTCACGCTTCGGCCTGTAGAAATGGTCATGGATTATCGCAAGGAATTCGGCAACGATTCGGTCGAGGCGTATGGACCGTTACTTGTGGACGCAATGCGCGGCGATCAGACCCTGTACAAGACGCGTGAAGAAACTGAAGACGCGTGGCGCGCGGTGATGCCATTCATCGGTGCCGCAAGCGAGCCGTTGCGAACGGGAATTCATGGAAATTACGCGCCTGGTTCGTGGGGGCCGAAAGCCGCGGATGAATTGCTCGCGCGTGATGGGCGCGCTTGGCATAACGCCACGTGAGACCGGGGGTGGCGTATGAGTTCGTACCGATCAGCTTCGAAATGCGATCAGTAGATTCGCGGCGTTGAACATCGCGTGAGCGAGGATCGGCGCTGCCATGCGACCAGTGCGCTCGTAGAGCATGCCCCAACCAACTGCAAGAATAAAGAGCGTCGTGAGCCCAACGATGCGCGAGCCATCAGTGAGTGCACCCCAATGCACAATGGCAAAGAGAAAACTAGTGATGAATATTGCTGTGCGCGTACCCAGCCCGGTGGCCTTCAACCCCTGTTGCAAAAGCCCGCGATAGACGAATTCCTCGGCGATCGGTGCAATAAGCACTGCGCTTGCGATCGTGAGCCACCACCATGGATCGCGGGCGCCTGCCTTGAGAAGGGCTTCGAGCGTTTGATGCCCAACAGCAGGAGTGGACGTTCCGAACCAGGTCTCAAGGGCTCCGATCGTTCCGCCGAGTGCCTGCGTCACCGGCCAAAGCATGAGCCCGGCCGCGACGGCCATCATGATTGACTCGAGGGGCGCACGTGGATGTTGATGTACGCCGCCGCGCGCTACTGCCGTCATTGCACCGCGTGGACGGAATCGACGCGCGAGCAGAATGAACACCACCACTGCAAGTTGCGCACCGTGACTACCGAGCCCTTGCAGAGACATGCGCATGAGTTGCGGCGAGTCGTCATTGACTCCAAACGCCAGCACGAATATTTGCGCTCCAACGGCTGATGCAAGAAATGCAGCGCCGAAGCCAAAGACACTTGGTTCGGCACGCAGTTGCCACGCCGGTCCGACGCGCGGCGAGGCGCGAAACCACTCGATGCGCAGCACCGCCGTCACGGCAAGAATTGCTAATACGCACCAACCAACAAGCGACCAATTCATGCTCATCGGCGTAGACTCCACCACCTCGCTTCCCGGCGCTACGGCCATCGCCGCATTGCCGATGAGCGCTGCAAACGCGACAACACCGATGGTCCCAGTTCTCAAGCACATCGTCGAGCACAAGCGCCGTGAAGTGACCGAGGCCAAGCGCCGGGTGCCGGTGAGTGAGTTGCAGGAACGAATCTCTGAACTTGGGCGCCCGCGGAATTTCTTCCGAAACGTGGTGGACGATCGGCATCCCAATTCGATGCGCGTTATCGCTGAGATAAAGCGCAAGAGCCCGTCCGCGGGGGTGATTCGCGAGGATTTTGATCCGGTCGCCATTGCACGAAGTTACTACGAAGCTGGCGCGGCTGCGATCAGCTGCCTCACCGATCGCGAATTCTTCGGCGGGGAGCTTTCGTACATCCATGCGATTCGTGATGTTGTTCCACTACCGGTCTTGCGCAAGGATTTCATCATTGACGACTATCAGATATGGGAATCCCGGGCGGCGGGGGCTGATGCCATCCTGCTGATCGCGGAGTGCCTGCATGAGCGAGAAATCATCGATTTCCAGATTCTGGCCACCGAACTGCAGATGACCACGCTGTTGGAAGTCCATGATCTGGACAACCTCTGGCGGGTCATCAATCATGTGGGATTTCCGCACGCGGGGTACGGGCTTCTTGGGATCAACAACCGGAATCTTGCCACCATGGAAACGGATCTTGGACATGTGCTCCGGGTGGCGGACATGGTGGAGGCACCCACGCGGCGCGTGATGGTTGCGGAGAGTGGTATCCGGACGCTCGCTGACATGCGTCGTTTGGCCAAGCATGAAATTCATATTGCGCTCGTTGGCGAAAGTCTGATGCGTGAGCCCGACCCTGGTGCAGCGCTGCGCGCGTTGCTTGCCTGACAGGCGATTGGCGGGTGCCGCCGCGCCGCAAACCAATAGGCGGTCAACTCATGCTTTGATCTACGTGTCGACCGATCTATACTTCCACCGATGTCCTCTCCCTCTGCAACCACCAATCTCAGTTCCGAAGTTGTCACCAACGGCATTCGCGTTCGGGTGACACCGCAGTTCATTCCAGAGACGAGTGATCCGGTTGGTGGTCGATACAACTTCGCCTACCACGTCACGATTTCCAATGATGGCAGCGAGAATGTTGTGTTACGCAAACGCCACTGGACGATTGTCGATGGTGACGGTGATGTTCGCAGTATCGAAGGCGACGGCGTGGTTGGTCAGCAGCCAACCATTGCGCCGGGCGGGCGATTCGAATACCACAGCTTTGCGCCGCTCGAAACGCACTGGGGCACCATGGAAGGCAGCTTCACATTTGAACGCGCCGACCACACTGCCTTCGACGCACAGATTGCGCGCTTCTACTTAGTTGGCATTGAGCCGAAGCGTCGCAAGTGATTCCAAATCGAATTCCAGCGGAGCCAGCGATTGCGATCGTTGGTGCAACCGGTGCTGTCGGCGAGGAGTTGCTAACGCTGCTTGCAGAACGCTCATTTCCGGCGCGAAGCGTGCGGGTATTCGCCAGTGCGCGAAGCGCCGGTAAGACGCTGCGTGCGCTCGGTCGCGATGTAACGGTCGAGCCACTTGCGCCCGGATGTTTCGCAGGAACGAACATTGCATTCTTCTCAGCGAGCGGTGCAATCAGCAAGGAATGGGGGCCACAAGCAGTGGCGTCCGGCGCATGGGTGGTGGACAAGTCCAGCGCATTTCGCATGGATCCGCGCTACACGCTGGTGATTCCTGAGGTGAACGGCGCAGAACTCGACGCGCTTCGGGAGCCGACGATTATTGCGGTTCCAAACTGTTCAACGATCATTGCACTGATGGCAGTTTCGCCGTTGCACCGTGAAGTTGGCATCGCGCGGATGGTTGTCTCTACGTATCAAGCCGCGAGCGGAGCAGGCGCTGCCGCCATGGCTGAGCTCGCGCAACAGGCGGGCGATTGGTCCGCAGGTCGACCGTTACAGACTCCGATCTTTGGTCGCCAATACATCTTCAATCTCTTTAGCCATGACAGCGCCATTGGTGCTGACGGGCAGAATGAAGAAGAACGAAAGTTGCTTGAAGAGACGCGCAAGATCTGGCGTGACCCTGATGTTGGCATCACTGCCACATGCGTGCGGGTACCGGTATTGCGCGCGCACAGCGAGTCAATCAATCTGACGTTCCGAACACCGATCACCGAGGATCGCGCGCGCGCCGTGCTTGCAGCCGCACCTGGAATTGAGCTAGTAGACGATCGCGCAGCGAATCGATTCCCTGAACCAGTCAACGCCACTGGGCGCGACGCGGTGCTCGTTGGTCGCATTCGCGCGGATCACAGCCAAGCCCCCGGATTCGGCCTGAGCTTGTTCGTGTCAGGCGACCAAATCCGCAAGGGCGCAGCACTCAACGGCCTCCACATCGCCGAACGCCTGCTGACCTGAATAGGTGCCGTTCACCGCCAACGCACATGCATGCGCAATCTGGAACCCACTCCCCTGGCCGCACTCGCCGAAGAGGACAGGGCCGCGCTCAGCGGCCGTCCTCGTAAGGCGATTGCGGGCCAGTAAGAAGGCCGGTTTGCAAACACACTCCCCTGGCCGCACTCGCCGAAGAGGACAGGGCCGCGCTCAGCGGCCGTCCTCGTAAGGCGATTGCGGGCCAGTAAGAAGGCGGGTTTGCAAACACACTCTCCTGGCCGCACTCGCCGGAGAGGACAGGGCCGCGCTCAGCGGCCGTCCTCGTAAGGCGATTGCGGGCCAGTAAGAAGGCCAGTTTGGGAAACCGCCACCGCGGCTTACTTCCGCTGCAGTTCCAGTTTCTTCGTCTGCCCAGCAGTCAACGCCCGCCAGACCGGCGCACCCCGCCACTCTTGATAATTGCTGCTCGTCACGCTGATGAGAAACGGCGACATATCTGCTACCGGCATCAGCCCCGTGCGCCCGTCTGCCCCAACGACTTTTGTCCAACCATTTGGGTTCGGCGGCAGCCCATCGCGTGACTCACCGAGACGGACTTCCGCACCCAGTACAGGCTCCTTCGTCTTGGCGTCAATCACCAGAAAGTCAATCTGCTTGGACTGCAATTTGCGAAACGGAACATCAACCGCACGCGGGCCAGTGATCGCACGCCCGTCGAACGCAATGACTGCGTTCTGGTACCCAACCAAGCGAATAGTGATGCTGTTGCGAAAGCCAGAAATCTGATCGATCGTCACCTTGCCATGAGCGTCAGTCTTTGCCACTTGCAGCGGCGGAAAGCCCCAATCTGCCTCAAGACCCGGCTGCGGCAAGTAGAGAAATGTTGCGCCAAAGACTTCCGCGCCACTGACGGGCGCGCTCGTTGCGGAGTCGAGCACCGTGAGTTCCATTGGCTCCCGACGCACCGGACGCAACTTCACTTCGTACTCGTTGTTCGGCGCAGACTTGATGTCCTTGAACATCACTACATGCTCGTAGCCGCCGGCATCCGGAGCGATGGCAACTGATGGTGTTTCAAAGACACCAAAGATGACAGGCTCAAACCCCGCGCGCAACATGGTGAGATTCGTGTTCGCAGAACCAACACTGACTTCCGCGCGACCATCCGGTCCAGTCTGCACAAACTTTGTGCCCGGAAAGAAATTGAAGAACCCGAAGCGGTGTCGATAGACGCGCACGTCCGCAATGGGATCGAGCGATGACTCCGTGACTGCGTGCACCACAATGGGCTTGCCGCAGCCACTCATGATGACAAGGAGGGGGATGTACAGAAGGGAGCGCAGGCGCATGCTGCAGACGCTACTGCACGCCGCCAGTTCCGGACTGAATAGAAGTGCCCGCGCGAACCGGCAGGGGATTCGAATCGAAGCCGAGGTCGAGAAGCGCCTGCTCAACCATCTTGCCCTGCGCGAATGAACCCTCCCAGACGAGCAATTCGACGCGGTAAGTTGCGGGCTGGAATCCATCGAGCGCCCGGCTGACGCCCTCGGCCGCACTGACCGCGTTGGTGACCGCAAATCCGCTCGCGGGAGCACTGATTTCCTTGGTTTCGGCAGTCGCACGGAAACGCGAAAGCTTTCCTCCCGACAGCAGCAGGATGACCGATTTACGTTGATCCTGCTGAAAGCGGCTGACGCGGACGAAACCACTCGGCGGAGTGGCGCTCTCTGACTTCTTAGATGCCTCCGCAGTGACTTTCTCAAGCACCTTACGCAACTCTGCAAGTTTCGCGGCGGCAGCCAAAGCGTCCGCTTCGCTGCGCTTGGCTTCGCTCAATAGTTCGGTCAGTTCGTCCTCCAACTTCTGAAACGCTTTGTTCGCTACATTCCAGCGCGCATTGAGTTCTGGGTCACCAGCGGGCGGCAATGCGTCAAGCTTTGCTTGAATCTGCTTGCGTTGTTCTTCAAGGTCACGCGCTTCGCGAACCTCTACCGCACTTGGAGCCGTGACATCTGACTTCGAATCACTCGCGCGACCAAAGAGCACCACCATGAGCAGAATGAACATGATGACGCCGAGCGCATTTGTAATGGCATCCAAGAACAAATCCAATGGATCACCTGCAAGTGATGAACTCTTGTGGCCTCTACGTCGACGACGGCGACCACCTGCGCTCATGGTGCACCTCCGGTAGGAGACTTACCCGGCTTAACAGCCTCAGTCGGCTTGTCGGTGACCACTGGCAGCGTCAACGGTACCGGCCCTTTTGATTCGGATGTGCCGTCTAAGAATCCGCCTGCTGCGCCATCCCACAACTGCCAACCCACCTCGTAACCGCGGCGAATCATGGCATTGCGCAGTGTTTCAAAGCGCGGGATTGCGTCCTCGTGCACTACGAACACGATGTATGAAGTATCAGGCAGTCGCTTTGCAAGCGCGCCAATAATGCGCGCATCGGCGTTGGGATCCTTGAGGTCTGCAATACGGACTGGTGTACGAGTTGCATCAAGTTCACCAAGCACCACTCCACTAGTCATTGGCTCGACGAATACAGGAGCTTTGGGATACTTCATTCCTGGACGGAACTTCACGCGCTCACGCAGCACCTGCTCCTCTGCGGAGCGCGTAGCAATAGCGATTCGCTCCCGAAGTTCTTCAATGTGCTGGGTCGCCGCTGCTTGCTCCGCAGTAATGCGTTTCATTTCTGCATCAGCGTCCGACAGGCGCTTACGCGCTCGCTCCACCAACATTGCTTTGTCTTTGATGCTGTAATCAAGAAGGTCCACCTCGGCCTTCGTTACATCGCGGCCTCCTTTACGATCGTCAATCGAGCGCTGCAAAATTGCAATCTGTTCGCGAAGCACCGGAATGCGCGCTGCCGCCACTTCTGGATTCGGCGCACCAGTCTTGCCGGGCGTTGCCTCCATCTCCTCAGTCAGGCCATCCATGGCAATGAGCAGCGCCACCAGAATCAGGATGCCAGTGAGGCAAGCCATGATGTCCTGGAAGGAGAACAGGCTCAGCGGAGCCTCTTCGCGCTTCTTGCGTCGTCCCATGGGTCATTGCCAATCGGTGAGTTTTAGGCGCGAAAGCACATTTTCAGTGGTGAAATCGGTAATGCCATCGAGCAGCGCCTCTTCGCGCTTGTAGACCCACGTGGAAAGAAGCTGGATGATGACCGCGGCGATCAGTGCCACCAGTGTTGTCTCAAAGGCCGTAGCCAAACCACCCACCACGGGCCCGAGTTTGCTCTTGATGCTGCCTGCGTCACTACCAGTCTGCGTCAGAACATCGGTGAATGAACCGATCGCCTGCGATAGACCAACTACGGTGCCGATGAAGCCAAGAATCGGAATGGTCCAGATGAGCGAACGAATCACCGTGTAACTCGAATCCACGCTTGATCCGTCAGAATCCGCCTGACTCTCAAGAACCGCGCCAACATCACGAACTTCTCCGATGTTGCCGAGGTTTGATAGCGCCATATCGATTCGACGAAAGAGTAGAAAATCCTTTGGTCGCTCAGCGACAGCCTTGATGCGGCGCAAGATATCGCCGGAAGTACCTGGGCTCAGGATGAAATCACCACGGCGCGGGACGATGTCCACGGCGCGGAGTGCGCGGAGTTGAATACTCGTCTTGATCCACTTTGCAAAGAGAATACCGAGACACCACCATGAAAAGAAGACCACCGCCCAATTGGTCCAGCAGCGATTCATCATGAGTAACAAGTAACTCTTGGGCGCCACCATCACCAAGACGAGCGCGACCAAGATTGTCATGACTGCTGCCACACCAAGCCACAGCGGTGCGGATGCCACCGTGTAGCGGCCTGACGGAAATCCGATCATGCATTCAATGTCGCCGGCGCGTGCGTCGAGTTTCGGTTGCGTAGTGACGGTTGCGTTAGGTTGCGTTGGCTGTGCCATGGTTTGCTCCGTGTTCTTTCGCCGAGGGTATCAGGCGGCTTCGTCAATATCTGTGCCACGTAGTGAGTGCGAACTCTCAACTGCCTCATGTACGGCGGCCCACGAAAGCGCTGAGAAGGCAAGTACAAGGCACGCGGAAACGGCGCCCTGTGCACCCACCATAGGTGTTGGGCTGTTTAGCCCAGCAAATGCTGCCGCGAAGATGCACGCCATGGATCCTGTGGCAGCGATGATGCCACCCCAGAAGACTCCTTTGGCATTGGGCCCCTTATGCCGTATCGAAGACACGCCAGCCCAACCAAGCCCTCCAGCGCCAACCGTTCCAAGAATCATTCCTGCGAGCGTCCATGGTGAATACCAGAAGACACCGAGCGCAATACACGCCACGCCCATCAGCGCTGCGGCTGACACGGCAACAATTCCCATAGGACGTGTGCCCAGAGAGCCCGCGGCGTCGAGTGCAACCAGGAGCGCAGTGATTGGAACGAGGAGTGCAATCACAAGCGCCCACGGCGCCCACGGGGCGAGCGCCAGTGCGCCTGCTGCTGCAAGGACTGCTGCTACCGCCGACACTGAAGCAGCGCGAGCTGGTTCCGGTGGAAGAAAGGCCACTACCCAACCACCCAAGACCGCGAACGCACAGAGACCGCGGACTGCGATACCCAGCGCTCCTTCGTGCCACCACCATGCGAGCTCGCCAGCATCATCACGCGAGGTTGGCAAGGCCAACATAATGGTCGCAAGTACAAGTGCGCAGACCACCACCGGGCGCACGAAAGCACTGCCCATGAATCGTCGCGAACTGTACTGAGGGAATTCCGTCGGTGCCGTGCCAGGAAGTTCATCGCCGAAGTCCTGACGGTCTTCTTCCAATTCCACCGCGCGCACACCCGTGGCAACGACTGATCCGTCCGCATTGAAGACCGCTCGCACTGTGGTGGCTGCGGACCACACTTTGCCATCGACACTCAGCGCATGGACGCGAGAGAGAGCACCACGCCGCGCCAATGTCCGCAGGCGCTCCGCGTCGAATGGTCCAGTGCGTCGGCCAGCAAACCGCACAAACCATGGCCCTGCGGCGGAGCGACCGTGATCATCGTGACCCGGTTTCGCAGCGCCTGATGGCGATCCTGCATCAAGGCTGTCGAAGTCGTCAAACTCAGAGTCGTCTGTCATGGCTTGCCCCCGCGTTTGATGGTGAAGACCATGGTCCCCGGCGTCACTGTGGCAGATGCTGCCTCAAAATCAACCGCGCCGCCCTGCTTCACTGTTCCTAATTTGATCATCATGCCAAGATTGCTGCCGATCGGCGGCTCTGCGATCCACAGTGTCGTGTTAGCCGAAGCAACAGCGCTTGTGTTTGAAAGAAATGTGTCCTTGCCACCAGATTTCACAAAGACCCCGGCAGGCTCGTACACCACGGCGAGCGGCGCGCATGCCGATGCCATTGCGGACATGTATGTCTTGCGCCACAGTTCTGGTTGTGCCGCTTCGCGCATTGCCGCACGCGCAGCTCGGCTTCGAGTGCGGGCTTCAGGGTCGCGCGGATTGATCCAATCGATGGTGTCTGGTTTCTCCTTTGCAATGCGCTTTGCAGCAGCCTCTATCTGCGGACGAACAATCACTGGCATTTGTGGCGCCATTGATTCAAGTAAGCCCTGCATCAATAGTGCCGCTAGGGCTCCATCCACATTTTCATTCCCGCGCAATGCCGTAATTGCGTCGAATGCCCCATCGATGTCATTTACTGATTTCTCATCGTCTGCAATGAGCTCGGCTAATTGCTTTCCGAACACCATTTGCGGCGATGGCCCCTCTGTCTTCAACTGCAATTGCTCAAATCGTTCGAACGCCGTCTTCTTGGACTTGCCCTGATAGACCATGACGCTCTTCCATGCCAAGCCATCCTGGGTTTGAAGTGGAGACGTCCGCGGATCAGCCTTGCAGTACCAGCGCGAGCCGTCTTTGCGTTCGATCATCCAGTAGGTCAATGCCTCCATGCTCTCTAGTTTTTCAGCAAGGTAAACATGCCAACCGGGCGCGCCCGCAAGTAGCGGAGCGAGTGCTTCGCACGCGGACCCATATGGACTCGATGGATAAGCGTGAACATAAGTATCAATCGCCGTAGCTACGGCGTCTCGTTCTGCCTGCGGTCGGTCAGCAAGCAACGCCGAAGGGCGCGGCTGCACCGCCGACCATGCGGTCACTGCCTCCCATGCCGGAAGCGCAACCATTGCCGCCTTGAAGTCATTCGCTTCTGCAGATGCATCGTGCGCTTTGACGTATGCCGTTAACGCGTCCACGAGTTTCTGTGGCGAGGTTGCAGCAGCCCCTAGTCCGCCGAGTTTTCCAACGCGTCCAGTCTCCACCCGCGCAGCATCTGTCTTCGTGCGCTGCGCCATCAAACTGGTACGACCAGCGCGCACCTCTTGGGTCACTTCGTCGAATTCACCATACTGTCTCTGAACATCAGCGAGTGCACTTTCCCACGCGGTGAATACTCCATCCCAGGATGCGTCATCCGTTGGCTGAGCTGCGGTGATCTCTCTTGTTGTTGCTTTGGCGCGGGCGATGCCTTCACGCATGCGCTCGGTACGGCGCGAGTCCGTTGCATTGCCGTGTGCACGAATCCAAGTAGCAACCACCGCTTGCTCCTCTTCACCCTGAACAAATTGCTTGGCTTCCTCGACGCGATCCGTCTTGGCGCTTCCGGAATCTGGCGCGCCAGCCTCGGCCATCAAGCTTGTGAACTTCTGATGCCGCTCGGCGATTGCTGCACGAGCTGCCGTGAGCTTTGATCGCGCTGCGGCAATCTTCGGCGATCCGGCAACAGCGGTCTGCTTCTCTGCCTCGGCAAGCTGGCGATCCGCCTCATCAAGCCGACCGGCGTCAACATTGCTTGTGATCGCAGCGGCGACGTCATCGATCCGCTTGACCGCTTCAGACTGGCGCAGGACATACACCGTAACAACCGAGCCAGCAACAAGAATGAGCACCACCGCCGCAATCAGAGCCAAGCGCTTCATGCGCGCAGCGCGCTCGAAAGAATCAATTTTTCGCTCCGCGCTCGCGCGCAGATCATCTGGGACACCAGCTACGGTCTGTTCCGCAGATCGAAGCGTCTTACGCAAGCCGGGAAGTGTCACAGCGTCATCATGTACGAGACGTTCCAGCGCAGCAACCCGGTCAATATTTTCGCGGTGCGCCGCTGCATCTGATTGGCGAGCGGCGAGCCAGGCCTCTGCCTCATCAACACGCGCGAGCAAGTCTCCAGGCATTTCGCCGCCGTATGAGAGCATGCGCTGCTCAAGCTCGCGCCATGACTCGAGCGCCGCCTGTGCGCCGGGCTCATTCTCCGCAGCCCACTCTTCATCAAGCAGTGCAATGACCGTGCGCGCTTCGATTGCTGTCCGAATTGCAAGCGCGCGATCAAGCCGTGCGCGCAACTGCGCAGCTACCTTTGCCGCGCCGGACCAATGCCATTTCCCGTCCTCAAGCCTCGTGACAGAAAGCTCTGCGTCATCGAGGGCGCCCTTCTCCAAGGCGTCCTCAAATCGATCGCCAAGTTCATTCGCTGTTACTGGCTCAAGGGCGGCGCGGTCTTCATGCCATGCTGGATTGTCTGCGTCGCGCGCCACCAATTCTCGGAGTATCTCGAGCCGGTGCCATGCAGATGCATCAGAAAGTACGAGCCGCCGCATGTGTGCGAGTCTGCTGCGAAGTGGCGCAGTGAGCGCAATTGCCTCTTCAATCTCTGCGATAGCGTCACCGGCAATTTCATCTTGCAGCGGCAACTTGTTCTTGGAACAAAGCGTCCGCCACTGCCTCATCACGTCGGAGTCAAATGCCGCGGCGAGTTCAAACACTGAAGGTTCTGCTTCCGCCTCCGCGCATGCTTCTAGTCTGAGACCGGCTCGGGCATAGCCAACGGCGCGGTCGATACGACGGCGCAGGGTGGTCGATTCTTCAGAGATTCGATGCGCCAGTTCACGAATTTGCGCTTCGTCGCGCAGCCTTCCGGCAACGACCGAACGAACCGTCTCGAACATTTCTTGCTTGGCTGCGTTCATTTGCTCGCCTTCTGTTTCGTAACAAGATCAATTTTTGCAAAGACTCGGCCGCCACTGCCGGTGATGGTAATCGGCGGGAAGTCGGCAACCTGTACATCTCGCATGCGGGCGGCGGCGGCGTACTCCGCCATATGTTTTTCTAGATCAACGATTTCCAGATCAATGATGCGTTGCTCCGCGGGCGAGCGCTTACTCGATTCTTTGCGTCGCTCAGCAATCTCTGCTCGTAGTGCATCTAGTTCGCGCACCCCCTGAGCAATCCACTGCACAACGCATTCCGATGTTGCTACGTCCCAAGAAATCTTGATTTCACCGGCATCTGAAGCCAATGCGACGGTTCCTATTGGATCGGTCGACCCCGACGACGTCCAGACAGCATCTGCGGCCGCATTTATCAGGAGCAATTGTCCGGCTGGCGCTGCGATATGCAAACGCTTCGTACTGTCAGGAGCGACTGGCAACCTTGCAAGAATAGGTGGCAAGTACATCGATTCATGACCACCGCCTGATAGATCCAATGTAATTGCCGCTGTCGTTAGGGCACGTGCAAGCGCGTCGAGTGCTTTGGCGTTTGTGGTTGCAGTTACCCGGCACCACGACCACTGCAGGGCTAGACCATCCCAGCGCAGCGCGCCAAGAATCAGCGGATTTCCCTTGGAATCCTTGGAGGTGAACTCAATTGCGCCCTTCACTGAGCGAAGACTGAACAGCTCCGATGGAGCCCCAAGATCAATCGATGCTGACTCTATGCGCGCGGATGCCCGAAGGATTGTTCGCGTAACAGGCTTTACATCCAAAAGTGAATCAACCGAGCGTACGAAGACTGCGGAATCGAGCCAATGCACTCCTTCAGGCGGAGTTGGTGACTTACTAGCGCTATCTGATGCCTTGGCAGCGAGTGGTGGCGCGGGTGGTGCAATAGTGAATCCCGTGGCGAACACCCGGGGCGAAGTGATGACTACGAAGACCAGTGCCACCATCACACGCCACATCGGGCGCGTAACACATGCGTTGGACGTGTCTGCGCTTCGCTTCATTACTTGCTCGTCCGTTGTGTGATGGCGGAGTCGATGAGCACAATTCCGTCCTCATTCGATACGCGAATGTGCCACTGGGTGGCGCTTCCCTTGCCCTTGCCCTTGCTTGCTGCATTGGCATCGGCCAGTAGTTTGCTTACGTGATTCAATTCACTGTCTATACGCGGCGTGATCGATTCGACCATAGCACGCATGACCTTGTTATCTGAGATCAGTGATGATTTCGCGCTCTCACCAAGGAAATTCTTCTGTTCATCAGAAAGGAGTGCGTTCTGTACTGCTTGAAGGTCTGTTTCAAAGTCAACTGAACGCGTAGCGCCTTTCGACACGGCGAGCACTGTGTTGCAAGACTTCTTGATTGCGTTAAGTTCGGTTTGTTGCTTCACCAATGCCGTGAGCTGAAGAGCAACAGTCGAAGCGTTCGGCGTGGCTGCCTTGAATGTTGTCGCTAACTTTTGCAGGGCGCGGTTGATAGTGATGGTCAAACCATCTGCAACGTTCATAACCTCCACCTTCAATGGGATAACTCGAACTGTCGTTGCATCCGAAACAGAGGGCGATGTCACTTGCACGTCGAGCGGACCATCGCCGTAATCTGGCAAGACAGCGCTGCTTTCGCTGTCGACTATGAGTGGCTTCATGGATTTCGCCCGCAGTTGCGCAAACCCAAGCGATGCGCCGTTCTTGTCAAACACCTCAACGCTGCAACGCTCAAGCGCGCGCTGCAGCGTGGCTACCGGATCGGCTTTCGCACCCTTTGCATCCTTCGCCTCACCGAGTGCTAACAGCAATGCTTCGGGAACCGGTCCAGCGGCAGAGCCTGCGATCACCAACTCCGTGCCATCAATAGAAGCCCTCGCACTCATCGCAGTGCCGCCGAATTCAATTCCGCCGTTCGGCTTCACACTGACATCCGCCACGGCGAGCGACTTTGCAGTCACAAACTTCACAGTCCAGTCTCGTTTTGCGCCAATATCGATATGCAACCGCAATTGCGCGGAACCCGTTGTAACTCGTTCGAACGCGGAAGTGGTTGACCACTTCGCAATCGTTGGCAATACAAGCGGTGGGACAACTCGAGTCATGGGGGCGGACGAGACTGGAACCACGTCAGGCGGAGACGATGCGGAGGGAACTACTGGCTCAGCGGGCTGAACCGGAGCCACCGGATCCTTTGTCGTACCCGGGGCTCCGTCGGTTACTTCCTTCTGCTGCTGCGAATTCCGCATGGGCAGCGAACCAGCTCCTTGCGTGTCAGGCACTGGGTCGATAGGCGGGGGAGCCACGGGCGGCGTCACGGCCGCTCCGCCATCATCCACTTTCAACTGCAGTGGATCCATCTCACGCTTGGACTTCTCGACAACCGCGGGAGCCGCAGGCACAGCAGGTCCCGCGGGCACCGCGGGTTGGCCAGTCGTGGTAGTAACGATGTAAATCAAGATCAGAAGCAGCACTGTCAATCCAGCAGCGGCCATTGCCAGCATGGCTGGATTGATGGACATGCGCGCTGGCTCGCTCGTTGACGCATCTTGATCATCAGAATCCAAATCCCGCACTATTCGCCGCGGTGCGCCGGATTGTTCTCCCGTGAAATCATCTTCCAATTCAATAGGTGCGGTACTTGGTCGCGCGGTGTTAGCACCAGCAATAGCGGCCGCTGCGGCTACTCGCGCAGCCTTCTGCGCCGCAACCGCCTCCTCATCAATACCCGTCCGAGCCATGCGCGTGAATCGCGATTCAGGCGCCGGCCCTGCGGTGCGCGTGATGTCAATGACTAGCCCCTTGGACTGCCGCGCAACATCTGCGGCTGGAGTTCCATCAAGGCAGAATCGCCACGCGCACGGGGTTCCGGCAACTGGTTGGAGGAAATACGTTGAGAAAGTTGCGCGCCAACGCGCCCACTCCGGCAGGAGTCGAATTGCTTCTTCAACAAGCGGCAGCGGCTCGATGGCGGCGCCGTAAATGACATGAATCGGTCGCGCCTGATCACGAAGAAATGCACTTGCAAGAACGCCCGCCCAACCCGCATCGCCAGTGGCCGCCTGCCATGCGACGCACGGACGCGGGCCTGTATCACGCGTTGTTGGCACGCGTACTGGAGCATCGATCCAAGCCGGCGCACCACTCCACTCGCTGCGCAGAAGCGCGGGTTGCGACAGAAGCCACGCGGGTCCGGCGGGTACTAGTTCATCCGGCGCGAGCACCAAATACGTGGCAATTTTGTTTGAACGCGCCGTGTGATCCGGCGGTGCAGGACCAACAATGGAAAGTACATGCGCAATACCCGTTGCCGTCTCAACACGCCAGAAGCAATACGCGTGCGGACCATTCCCCGAAGGACCAGCGCGGTATCCGCCGAGCGCTTCAAGGCGCGGCACCAACGCCGGCGGCAATCCCTTGGTCATTGCAACAGTGCAGAACCCACTGGTTCCAGCCCGGAGGCCGCGTATTGCAGATGTATAAATGAGTTCGAGTGCCATGGTTGCGGATCAATCAATCAGCTCAGTCACGATGGATCCATGTCAGTCGAATCCAACGGTGTTCCAAATGATGCGTCGCCTTCGCTCTTGTCGCTTGAGACCAAGTGCGTCGACCAACGCGCAAGTGTGTAAATAAACGGGACGGTTACCCAACGCGGAGCGATGCGCGCCACCGGAACTTTGAGGAGACCGCTCGCTGGATCCAAGACCGGCGATGTTCCGATCGCGCTCACTGGAATGAAGATGACTCGCTCGAACGCGTCTTCAGCGGCGGACACTAGTTCCGGTGCAACTTCACACAGCAAGGCGCGAATGCGATCGCTGGTTCGATCGACGCGCTTGATGCTCATCCGCCCAAGCCCGGCGCGCTCGCGGGCGTAGGGTGGCGTGGTGATATCCATTGGCGTGCCATCTTCATCCTTAAGAAGTGGACCCCAAATGTCGCTCTTGGAAAGAATGACGAACAGCGGCTTGGGAACCCGATCCTGCGGCGCAAGACCTGCGTGCATGCGCACACGGCGCGCCATTTCCACAATGAGTTGATCTTGGCGCGTGGTCTTTGCACCCGGAGCCAATTGTGGATCGCCGCTGACACCAGCAAGACGCTGACGAAAGCGAACATCCTGCGTCGGATCAAAGACGAACATCAGAACCTGCGCCTTCGCTAAATGCTGAGTGCCAGGCGCGCGCGCGGTGTCGGCACCGGGAAAGAAGTGCTCGCCAGCGTTGTCGTAGAGGGTAAAAAGCTGTGTCAATCGATGCGGCGCGTGTCCGTTCACATGATCACGCGAGGGGCGCACTGTGAAGATGAACGGATGGGCCAGCATGGTGGCGACGCCCGGGTCGAACTGCACCGAGTTGTATTGCGCGCCTTCCATTTCCGTCTTGTCAATCGCAACCGATGCTGACTGATCTTCGTTGAGAAAGAGCTGACCTTCGTTGTTTGTGATGGCGCGGTTCATCGCAGGATCCGTATCCGTGAACGCCACTGAGAAGTGTCGTGCGAGTTCCTCGCGCAATTTCCACATCGCGCTCGCCAAGAAATAGCTCTTGCCGCTTGATGGACTGCCTGCCAAACTCATGATCACCATTGGGCACTCGAGCACCAGTTGCGGAATCTCAAGGTGACAATTGGGGCATGCAAGTCGACGAGTCTTCGAACCCGCCGGGTCGATCGCCTCGCCCGCTGGCGTGAAGCGCGATGGGAGGAAACGCACTGGGTCCTCAGGTGTGAGCAGCCGGTCGCCGAGCAATTCTGGATGCGCAGCGACCCAAAGGGTTTGGTCTGGGCGGAATCGATGCCAGCAGTGGGGGCAAACGGCGCTGGATTTGAGTTTCCTACTCACTATGGTGTCCTTCAAGGCCAGACGCGGGGTACAGGGACTGAATCGGCAATTCCCGAGTTGATATCCCCGGTTACAGCGCATGGTCTGAAGTGAAAAGGTACCCGCAGAAGAAATACGGGGCATTGGGCGTCGGGGGTTCATGGCGTACGCTGATTCCGTGCCGATTCATCCTGAGAATTCCACCGCACCGGGTGAGGACGAAGCCCTCTGCGAGCCACGCGAGCGAGCGTCCGCGATTCTTGGAATCGTGGCGGCCTTTATGTTGGGATTGTGCGTGGTGCTTACGGCGATCTTGGCTGGTGGTGGTGGTGGGCTTGGCGGCGGTGGTGCGGGAGGTGGAGCGGGACGCGGCTATGGGTCAGGCACCGGAACTGGAATGGGAACCGGCAATGGAACCGGGAGCGGGATCGACGGGCATGGTTCCGGCGCCGGAACCGATGCCAACAACAGCGGGAAGCTCGCAGATGGTCCGGACGAAGTAGCACCGCCACCCGGAACCCCCGATGGCACTGCCACCGAAGGCGATACCGAAGCATCAGAATCGGTAGCACTCGCGCCGCCCGGGCCAGAGATCGAACCACCGAAATTTGGATTCACGGCGCCGGATGCACCGCGGCTTCCCGTCATGCCGCCACTACCAGCAGCAGCTCCGGGAGTACCCAAGGGCAGACCGACGACCGGAGGTTCCGGTGCGAGCGGCGGCACGGGCAGTGAGTTCATGGGCGTGAAGTCGACTGAAATCAACGTTGTTTATGTCATCGATTCATCAGGCAGCATGGAGGGCGATCGGTTCGCTCACGCCAAACTTGAACTCAAGCGCAGCATCGAGCGACTTCCATCAAAGGGGTCATTCGCGTTAATGTTCTTTAACCAGTTTTACAATGTATTCCCGCCCGGCCACTTGATTCCCGCAAATACCGCGAACAAGGAGGCCGCGAAACGATGGATCGATGCACAAGGCGCCGAGGGTGGCACTGATCCGACAGATGCCATGGTGTTTGCTCTCAGCCTCAAGCCCGGGGCGATATTTCTCATGACGGATGGCGTATTCACAAATCATCAAAAGACTTTCAACGAAATCAAACGCAACAATCCCGATAGTAAGACTTCCGTGAGCACCATCGCCTTTCACGAGCGCACTGCAGAGCCAGAGTTAAAGGCAATAGCGGCTGCGAATCGCGGTGATTACCGTTACGTTCCGCCACCGGGAGCAGCCCCCGTTCCGTAATGAATACCTACCCGTCACCCACAGTGGTGGCGCCACTTTGAAACAAACTCCATGTCACTCCTCTCCTGGCTTCCTTGGCAACCACACCCCGGCGCATCGTGCGACCGCCGTGAGCGTAACTCTGCAATTACTGCAATCGCAAGCTGCTTTGTGCTGGCGCTTGGTCTCGTAATCGCGGCGATTCTGTTTGCAGCGCCGGCTGATCCGCCGGGCGATGACGCTGCGGGAACATCAGGTGGCGGCTACGGAACAGGCTCAGGGAGCGGCTTCGGCGCGGGCGTCGGGAGCGGCAGTGCGCTTGCTGGCGATGGCCCAGGCGCCGGAACATCAGGAAATCTGCATGGAGCCGTCGGCGATACCGCTGACTCTGCACCGCGCGGTCAACGCACTGGAACGCTTGCCACAGCGAATGCTGTCGAAGGCGAGTCGCTGGTGAGTGGTGAAAGCAAGGACCTGCCGAAATTCGGCTTCACATTGCCGAATGTGAATGATCCAATCGATCCGCCGCAGACAGCGACTGCTGTTGGTCGCAAGGATGGCAAGGACGGCGCGGGTCGTGCGGGCGCAGGTGGTGGTGGTGGCGGAACGCAGTTCATGGGGATTCGTACCGATGCCAAGAACATCGTCTACATCTTGGACTTCTCGGCAAGCATGCGCAATGAAGATGGCCGGGAGAAGTTGCTCAAGAGAGAGTTGGCGAAGAGCATTCAGTCGCTCCGGGACGGTTGCAAATTCACCGTCATTCTCTTTGGAATCTCGCCCGCGAATGGCGCGAAGATTGTCGAGAGTCCGAACAAGTCGGGAACCGTCTACACCAATGCGCTCCCGATGCCACCCGGCGGCGAGTGGCTGGCTGCTACCCCATCCAACCGCGATTCAGCGATCCGCTGGGTCACCCAACATGAATCGGATCCAGCAGCGGGAAGTGGCACATGGGACTCCATGCGCCTTGCCCTCGAGATGAAACCAGAAGCGATCTTTCTGCTGACAGATGGCGAATTTGACGGCAGCGACATCGCCATGCTCCGCGATGAGATTACTGCTGGAAACAAGGAATCATTGACGCAAATCAACACCATTGCGTTCGCTAGCGAAAGCGATGTGCAATCACTGCAATCCATCGCCCAAGAAAACAACGGCACCTACCGCCGCGTCACCATCACTCCATAAATCCATTCACCGCCGCGCGCGCCCGTCCCACACCACTGCGTTCCAGGTGTCTTCCAAACGCTCCTGCGCGCCACTCTCCGGTGGCCCGACGCGCTCGTCAATCACAGCGCGCTCAATCTCTGGGAAATTCGCGGCGCCCTGTTCGATGCGCTGGCCGAGCTCATTGTTCCATGACGAGTACCGCGCAGCAATGGCGGCAGCAAGCCGGCCGTCGGCACGCAGCGCCGCAGCCGCCTTGAGTCCAAACGCAAACGCATCCATGGACGCAATGTGACCATGAAAGAGATCCTCCGGGCGCCAACTCTCGCGGCGGCGCTTGGCATCGAAATTAAGACCGCCGTTACTGAATCCACCAGACGCAAGCACCACTTCCATGACGCGCGTTGCCAATGCATAGTCGGTCGGATACTGATCCGTATCCCAGCCGCAATTTGGGGTTCCCATGTTGGCATCAACAGAACCAAGCGCACCTGCCGCCGCGGCAACACGCAATTCATGCTCCATGTCATGAGCAGCCAAAGTGGCGTGATTTGTCTCAATATTCAGGGATATCTTGCCAATGAGCCCGTGCTCGCGCAGGAACCCAAGCACGGTGGCGGCATCAAAGTCGTACTGATGAACACTTGGCTCGCGCGGCTTGGGCTCAATGTAGAGCGAGCCGCGGAATCCAAGCTCAGACTTCCAATCAACAGCCATTTGCAAGAGTCGCGCCATGTGCCCAAGATCGCGCGGCATGTCGCGATTCAACAGGCTTGAATATCCCTCGCGTCCACCCCAGAAGACATAGCCATCGCCGCCAAGGCGATGGGTGACTTCCATAGCGTGTTTCACCTGCGCGCATGCGTGCGCGTAGACACGAACATCAGGACTCGTTCCGGCGCCTGCCATGTAGCGCGGATGCGCAAAGAGGCACGCTGTGCCCCACAGCAGTTTCTTTCCGCTCGACTTCATGTGCTGCTGGAAATGTTCAGCAACACTGTCAAGCATTGCGTTTGATTCACGCAGTGTTCCAAGCTCTGGCGCAATATCGCGGTCGTGGAAACAGAATCGGTCGATGCCGCATTTTTCTAAGAACTCAAAGAACGCATCGGCGCGATGCATGCAATTGGAAAGCGTGTCGGTTCCGTCATCCCACGGCATCAGCGCGGTGGGCGCACCAAATGGATCGGCAAGTCCATTGCGCATGGTGTGCCAATAGCAAGCTGCAAAGCGCAAATGTTCGCGCATTGGCTTGCCATCCACTAGCGCGTCGGCGTCGTAATGGCGAAATGCAAACGGATTCCGGGAATCCGTGCCTTCATAACGAACGCGATCAACGAAAGGGAATGCGGGTTGCATATGGCTATTCTGCCATGGCTCCTGTGTGCGCGCACGCTGCACAGGGCAACACGCGCCATGCTCCACACTGCCACACATAATCTGCCGCTGATTCTGATTATCTGCGGGCTCATGCTCGCAGTGGCGGCGCTCGGAACAAAGGTCGCCACTCGGATCGGTATCCCCACCGCCCTGGGCTTCATCGGCGTGGGCATGCTGATTGGTGGGCAAACAGAAATCCGCACCGCCCTGCAGGGTTACGAGGGTGCGTACTCGATCGGAAACATCTCGCTCGCACTGATCCTGTTCTTTGGCGGGCTCAGCACCGAAGTTCGAAAAGTACGCGGCATATGGCTGCCTTCCATCACACTGGCGACCGTCGGCGTTCTTGGCGTGGCGGGAGTCACCGCATGCATCATCCGCCTACTGGTGCCAAGCGTGCCGTGGTCCGTTGCAATGATGATGGGCGCGATCCTCGGATCCACCGACGCCGCAAGTGTGCTGCAGATTCTGGCACGCGAACGCCTCGGTGGCCGCGTGCGCGAGATTGTGGAACTGGAAAGCGGACTCAACGACCCAATGGCATTCATACTGGTGGCAACATTCACCAGCATCTCCATGGGTGGTTCGTTTGAGGTTTCAACGATCCCGGCCATCATCTGGCAAATGTGCGCCGGCGCGTTGATTGGCGGAGCGATCGGCTGGCTGAGCGACCTTGCACTCGGGGCCTTTGAGGAAGACTCGCCAGAGATTTATCCAATCATCACGATCGCACTCGCGCTCTTGGCCTATGGGGTAGCGGAGTCACTGCATTCAAGCGGATTGCTCGCGGTCTTTATGACTGCGCTGACTCTTGGAAACAGCGCAGATCTGCCATTTCGAAGCACAATTGTGCGCTTCCATGCGTCGCTTGCATACTTAGCGCAAATCGTGATGTTCTTTGTGCTTGGCGTGATGGTGGTACCGGAAACACTGCTTGATCTGCGCGTGATTGCCAGTGGAACACTTATTGCGCTGATCTTGGCATTCATTGCGCGGCCAGTAATCGTCACACCGCTACTACTGTTGTTTCGATTCTCAATCCGCGAGTCGATCGCTGTTTCGTGGCTGGGATTGCGCGGCGCCGTTCCGATCATCTTGATGATGATCCCAATGTCGGCGGCGCATTCAGAGATCGGTCGGCAACAATTGTCGCGCGCGTTCAGCGTGGTGTTTGTGTGCGTGGTAGTGGGCAGCATCATCCCTGGATCGACCGTGCGATGGATGATGCGCTTTCTACGATTACGACTCCCGCCCGTCCCGCGCCCATCTGCCACCATCGACATGGTCACCAAGACGCCGCTCGACACACGCATGATGATCATGGTGGTGCAGCCTGCTTCTCTCATCGATGGGAAATACCTCTCCGAGGCCAAACTGCCCGGAGAAATCACTATTGCGCTTGTCATTCGCGGCGCGCGAACGCTCCGTGTGCGTGGCGATACGCGATTCGAAGCTGGCGATGAAGTTGCCCTGAGCCTGCCGGAGCGGCTGATACCGATTGCACAGGTGATGTTCGGTGAAGTGCAAGAATGAGCGAGCGCAGAGCGCCGATGCTCAATCTGATTCGCGTCGACTGATATCCATGATCAAGACGAGGTTCATCAAGCCACCGAGCGCGATGAACAGTGTTCCGAATTCATTCGCTGCACCCAAGCTCTTGAATGATGACACCGTGTGTTGCCCAGGCAGCGGACGCCCGAGCGGATCAAGCGGTGCCGGCGCTGGCAATAGTTCCCCAACCTTGCCCGTCTTCAGAATGTTCTGATTGGCCCAATCCGCAGCGAGGGTGATCGGACCGTTGGCACTCTGCGCGATGAACCACGGCGCGTCCTCAACACTATCAACGGCGTCAATCCCGCCAATGAGAAGGCCGCAAGCAAACATTGCCAGAATCGCCGCCATCGCCAAGAATCCGCGCTTGCGATGGCCAAGCACCACATGTCCAAGCCCTGGAAACGCCCAGTTCAGAACTGTTCCCTTGACGCCCTGCCCACTTGCACCCAAGATGATGGTTGCCACCAAGAATGCCCCGCTGATGGCGAGCGATGTGGGAATTGCAGCAATCATGAGCGGAGCGTCCGCAAGGATGCTCGTTCCGCGAATGAACTGCGCGGTTGGCTTGGTAGGAACCGCGGGCTTCGCGGGGTCGGCATCCTTCGCTGCCGCAGCGGGAGCAACTGCCTTGCCTTCCGGAATGCCTGCCGCCCACTCGATCCCTTCGCGCAAATTCTGCCTAAAGAGTGGCTCGGTGTAACTCTCCTTCGTGTGCCCACCGGCCGTGTACCAAGCACGCCCGCCTTCGAACTCGTGGCACCACATGGTTGGGTGATCGCCACCCATGGAGGCTTTACCCGGGTCGTAGCTCTTCTCATCAAGCGATGCCAAGACGTGCACATTGCTGCGCGGATTCGTTCGGAACGCGTACCACTCGTCAAGGCGCTTCCATTCGGCAGGCAACATACGGGTGCTGCGATGTGTGCGATCCTCAACAATGACGGTCGCTTCTTGGTTGACCGCAGGGTGACCCGCGAACCATGCGCCTGCCAGCGTGCCGTACCACGGCCATTCGTATTCGGTATCTGTGGCTGCATGCACCCCGACCCACGCGCCGCCCGAGTGGATGTAGTCCTCGAATGCTTTTTGCTGCGTCGCGTCAAGCACATCGCCCGTGGTTGAAAGAAACACAACCGCGCGATAGTTCTTCAGGTTGGCGGTGGTGAAAGCGGACGCATCTTCGGTGACATCCACCGTCCAGCGACCAGCACCAAGTTCCGTCACCGCTCGAATGCCATCGGGGATTGACGCGTGCCGGAACGCTGCGGTCTTGCTGAACACAAGAATGCGCGGGAGTGTCAGGCCGACCGGGGCTGGCGCAGCAGCGGGCGCAATTGCCGGTGCGGGCGTCTTCGCCGGGGCAGTGACTGCGGGTGTTGCCTGCATGGCATCGGCGCCGGACGCGGCCGCAAAGGCAACCACAATGACGGCGGCGACCGCCGCAATGCGGGCAATCACGGTGGAGCGAGTGGTGGTGGGTCGCATCGAGGGGGCCGAATGCATCGGTCGCATCGTAACCACGCAATTCGCGTGGGCGGGACGGTTACACTTTGCTCATGATTCCCGAAGATCGACGCAAGCCACGCGACCCCGCCCAGACTCCTGCCCAGGCAGGTGCTCCGATTCCGGAGGTCGTCGATCGGCGTGTTGGTATTGACCGGCGTGATTTGCCCGGTGAAACCACGGATCCCACCAATCTTGAGCGCCGACGCGGTCCTGGACGACGCCTGACGGACTTCGTCAAGACCGCTGAAGAAGGCGAGATGAACCGGGAGCAGTACCTGTTCCTGCTGGCCATCGATGCATTCAAGCGTGTCAATCACAAGACATTCCCCTCTTGGACGGATGTCTTAGAGATCATCCGCAAGCTCGGCTACCGAAAGACCATGCCGAGCGAACTCAACTTGGGCAGCCGCGCAACCGACTGGACCGAGAAGGGAAATGTTCCCAGCGGCGTCAACAAGCCAGCTGAGCAGCGCGAGGAGTAGGCGCGCGACGGATGCACTGACTCGAGCGCCCCACAGGCGCTTCACCAACCAAAAGAACAAACGACGCGTGCCGCAATCTGCGGCGCGCGTCGTTGTTCGGAAGTCCATCAATGCGGGCGCGTATGCGGCTCCGACAGCCGCCGCGATCCATCACTTCTGGGTCTTGAAGAAGTCCGAGTTAATTTGGATGTACTTGGTCCACTCCGAAGGAAGGTCTTCCTGCGGGTAGATGGCGTGAACCGGGCATTCATCGACACAAAGTCCGCAATCAATGCACGTGTCTGGATCGATGAAGAGTTGGCTTGCCTTGCCGAAATCGCCTTCGTTCTTGCCCGGATGGATGCAATCCACTGGGCAGACCTCGACACAGGCGGCGTCCTTTGTTCCGATGCAGGGTTCAGCGATGATGTGTGCCATATGTTCTTTCCGAAGCCGCCGTGCATGGCGGGGGTGAGAATCCTAGCGCGACAATCACCCACCGGGATGGCTGGATGGGAAGATCGATGCTGGAATCCAACTAGCAAACATGTAGCAATGAAAAAACCAGCAGGGCCGGCTCTCGCCGGCCCTGCTGGTATTGTCCGGTCGAGCAGATTTACTTGCTCTTCTTCTTCGCGGTCTTCTTAGCTACCTTCTTGGCAGCCTTCTTCTTCTTGGCCATGGTTTGGCTCC
>CANJHD010000029.1 GCA_947474065.1 Planctomycetaceae bacterium | reverse complement strand
GTCCCTGCCCCTGGCGCACTTGCGCTACTCGGTCTTGCTGGCTTCTCCTCGCGACGCCGTCGCGCCTGAACCAGTCTTGATGACTGACTTGAGTTCAATTCACCCCGTCGTTCGAAAGAACGGCGGGGTGTTTCTTTCTGCAAATGAACACTGCATTGCCTTGCGTGTCCCGATTGTGGCGACACACTCTGCCCAGAGACCGCTGATCGCCGCTGACGATGGCTGGCATGACTGGCGCCCGTGTCAACACTGGTACCGCCGGAACTTCCAACCTCGGCATCTGGTGCGCACACATGGTGATGGTGGCTGGCAGCACCAACTGCTGGTGGGCCGCGACCAGTGCAGTGAAGGACGGCATCACCGTCACTACCACGGCTCCGTCGACGAACCTCGTCCCTGCCCCTCGCGCTACTCGGTCTTGCTGGCTTCTCCTCGCGCCGTCGTCGCTAAACATTGAACGTCCGGAGCACATCCTGCTCCGTAGATCTGAACCGGAGCGGCGCTTGCTTATAGGACTTTCGAATACAACGTAATCTACCCTGCGAGCGCACAACATCGCCCGACATCGCAAACCCAAACTTTCCCGGACCGTATTTCGGGCTACTCTTGAACCGGACCATTGCCGCGAGCGTTCATTGTCCGACGGATACTTCATCTCGGGCAAGCGACCCACCGTTGATTTTGCCTGAGCCCCACACATTACGAACACATAGATCAAGGAACTTTCGAACATGAAGACACGCATACTCATCGGAACATTCGCAGCGGCGGGCTTAGCCCTTGGTGTTGGACAGATGACGGCCATTGCCGTCCCCGGCGATGGCGGAACGAGCGACTCACAGGCGCCGGGAACAGACGTCATCGTGGGCGCCATCAACGGCGTGAGTAACTACGGAACCAACACCGTCGGCGGCGTGGCGCTGTACGGCTACGCGTTCGGAACCACCAGTTGCAATATCGGCACTGCAGTGCTTCGTTGGTCCCAAGCCTCTTCTTTCCATCCGGTGATTCCTCAGAATTGCTACCGCATCAAGAATGGTCGCATTGAGCAAATCGGTATGAGTTGGATGAAGTACGGCTTCTGCGCACTGCAAGAGAGTCTGTGCATGACCTGCCAGTCGGGCGGCGTTGGTTGCGGCTCGAGTCAATCGACGCTGGGCATCGGTTGCAGCGATCCGTACGGATCGAGCCTCAACGGCACGCAGAGCGGCCTCGGGCCACGCTCGCATGTCAATGCATCCACTGGGTACTTCCCAGGCGACACCTCCACAGAAATCGGTACTTGGCCCGCGATGCCGAATGGACAAAGCCTCATCGCTCGACGCATCCAGATCAAGGCCGACGACCTGAATCCCACCCTGAATGTTGGAGCCGTCTACTTGGCGGAAGCCCAGTATGTGCACCCAGACGACGCCGCCGCAAACAACGACAACAACAATGCCAGTTACATCAAGGTGACGGTGGCAGCTTCAGGCTACGCAATGGCGCTGTCTGGATCCACTTTCCAGCAGAAGCCCGCCATCTATCACTGGGCACAAGTGGTTCCCACGGTGGCCTACTCCGTGGTTGATGCCCCCGATGGTCGGTTCATCGTTGGCTACAACACCTCGGTGAACCCAAACGGCACTACGCACTATGAGTACGCGATCTACAACTTTAACTCGGACGCTTCAGGAAGCAGCTTCTCTGTTCCGATCGCTAACGGGGTGACAGTGACGAACGCGACATTCAAGGACATTTCATATCACTCAAATGAAGTTTATGACGGCACCGACTGGACGATCACAAACAGCGCCGGCGTACTGAAGTGGCAGTGCACGCAGACATTTGCGCAGAATGTCAATGCCAATGCATTGCGATTCGGCACCCTCTACAACTTCGCGTTTGACGCGAATACCGTTGGGGTGGCTGGCAGTACGTCACTGGGGTTGTTCAAGACTGCCGGAAGCATTGCGGTTCCCGGTTTGGTCCCAGCCGCTTTCTGCCGCATCGGCGATCTCGATTGCAACGGCGTAGTCGACGGTGCTGACTTGGGAACAATGCTGTCTGCTTGGGGACCGTGCCCCGGCGGCACGCCTGGATGCGCTGGCGACTTGGATCGAGATACAGCGGTCTCCGGTTCGGATCTTGGAACGTTGCTCGCTAACTGGGGCTAATGACTTTGGTTTGCTTGCTCATATCCGCCGCCCGGCATCCGCCGGGCGGCGGCTTGCAAAAGTACGAAACAGGAAACAGACATGAAGATTCGGACACTCTTCGGCACCCTCGCGTCGGCCGGACTCGCACTCGGAATCGGACAGGTCACCGCCACCGCAGTTCCTGGCGATGGCGGAACAAGTGAAACGCAAGTTGGCCCCGATGTCATCGTTGGCGCGATTCCAGGTGTCACGAAGTACGGCGCGGCGATCGTCAACGGCGCCAACATCATGGCGTATGCCTTCGGTTCAACCAGTTGCAACATCGGCACGCAGCAACTCGATTGGTACAGCGGAACCAGCAATCATCCTGTCATTCCGCAGAACGCGTATCGCATCAAGAATGGACGCATTGAACAGATCGGACTCAGTTGGATGAAGCACGGCTTCTGCGCATTGCAGCAGACCCTGTGCGGAACCTGTGTTCCCGCTGGCAGCGGATGCCCGAGCCTCTTAGGGATTGGCTGCAGCGATCCGTACGACTCAAGCCTGAACGGTTCGCAAACTGATCTGGGACCACGCTATGAGGCGAATGCTTCCACTGGTTACTTCCCCCCAACTGGCTCAACAAGTTGGCCGAGCATTCCGAGCGGCCAGGGCACGATCGCCCGACGCGTGCAAATCAACGCAAATGACCTTGATCCGGCGCAGAATGCTGGGGCCGTGTATCTGGCAGAGTGCCAGTATGTGCACCCGCAGGACGCCGCAAACAACAACGACAACAACAACGCGAGTTACCGCGTGTTTACGGTGGGACCGCTCGCAAGCGGTGCCTACACGCTGAGTCTCTCGGGCTCGACCTTCCAACAGAAGGCTGCGATCTACCACTGGTCCGTGGTTTCACCCACCGTGAACTACGCCGTCGCTGATGCCCCTGATGGTCGCTACATCGTTGGAAGCAACGTCACCCTGAACACTGATGGCTCATACCACTACGAGTATGCCATCTTCAATTACAACTCAGATAGTTCCGGACGCAGTTTCTCGATGCCGATCCCGGCTGGCGTGACGATCAGCAACATGTCGTTTAAGGACATTGCCTATCACTCCGGCGAGCCGTACAACAGCACCGATTGGACGATGACAATCGCTGGCGGACTGCTGAAGTGGGAATGCACCGAAACCTACGCGCAGAATGCCAACGCCAATGCGCTCCGTTGGAGCACGCTCTACAACTTTGCGTTTGACTCAAACGGGGTGCCTGGAAACGGCAACGCCGCCATTGGGCTCTTCAAAACGAGCGGCAGCGTGGGCGTTGCCACACAAGTGCCTGTGAATCCATGCAAATACGGCGATCTTGACTGCAACGGGATTGTGGATGGCGCTGATCTGGGGCTCCTCCTTTCGCATTGGGGCCTGTGCCCGGGCGGCACCCCTGGGTGCTTCGGGGACTTGGATAACAACGGGGTTGTCAACGGCGCAGATCTCGGCTTTCTGATGGGTAATTGGGGCTGATCAAAGTGATTGCGGGGCGTGGCCCCATTGTGATTCAATAAACCTTGCCGCCGCCCGGTCATGTGCCGGGCGGCGGCGTTCGTTTCGGCTTACAGTTGGCACCCCGATGGCAGATCCTGCGCACAACACACCCGATCGCCCGCGCTTGGAACCGATGGCACTTGCCGCGTTCTTAGTAGCACTGGTGCTCGGTTGGTGCCCATTCACCGCACTGGCCGCGATCGTGCTCGCTGCGATTGCCTTGCGGCGCATTCGGCGACCCGGCGTGGTGCGCACCGGAAACGGGCTGGCAATTGCTGCCATGGTGATTGCCACCGGAATACTTGTTACCGAAGGTTGGCTGCTCGGCGAGTTACAAACTGAAGTTCAGGAATCGATGGAAGCGCAAGCGGTGGTTTCTATTGAGGGGAGCATGACGGTGCTTCCCGCCGTCGCTCCCGAATGGGACGATCGCGGCACCCCGCCCTCGGAGAGTGAACGCGCTGAGTTTGCACGGGGAATTGCCGCTCAGGCAGGGGCGGTGCGACAAGTGACCGTGACCCGCCGCAGCGTGGAAGGACTGACTGATCCAACCGTTTCCACTGCATTCAATGCCAGTTGTGAGCATGGCACAGTGTTTGGAAACGCCACATTTGCAACACTGCCGGCAACGCTGCCACCGAAATTGGTACTCCGTTCCATCGAAGTGGAATTTGCAGGGGCGCGCGTGCGGCTTCCTGCATTGAGCGCAGCTTCGCCTGCGACACCTGCGCCGCTCGATTCGACCGCGCCTCCAACAGCACCCTCGCTTCCGCCTACTCCGCCGTTGCAAGCTCCAAGCACACCATGAACACCGAAGCAATTCCTGACTCTGCCGTGTACCCGCCACAGGAGTTCAGCACCGGCGGGACCACCGGTCCTGTGCGCTGGAGTCGCTTGGCAATGGCATCGATCGTGCTTTCGGTGCTTCCGATTGGCAGCATTCTGGCGCCGATTCTGGGGATCATTGCGCTTGTTCGCTTCCGTGGGCGCCCTAACCTTCTTGGACGCGGGCTTGCCTGGGGGGGAATCATCCTTGGCTTGGTTGCCAGCGCGCTGATGGTTGCGTCTGCGTACGGGATCTACCTCTCATTCATGAACCTGGCCGCTCGCCCGAGCACCGCCCTGCAGGCGGCATGGGCGGGAGATCCAGAACGGTTCCGACTGCAGATGGTTGGTCCTGGTAAAGACGCCACCGCAGCGACCATCGCCGAGTGGATCGCGCCGCTTCGGGAGCGCTTTGGCACGCTTGAAAGTGTGGAATTGGCCCCCACCGCCCCGGCGACCGAAACTACGGCCAAGCCCGCCGTAGCGCGCACGGAACGGGAAATGCGTGCCATGTATGTGGCTGTATTTCGCAACGATTCAGGGGTAACACGGCTCCCGCTTGACGTGACATTTGAGCGTCCGGTGGGAGTGGACGCAGTAACCGCCATCTTGGTGCGCCGATTCCGCTTCGACCTACCCGGCGGAGCGCGTATCGTGTTCCCTGACGATGAACGCACCGACCCCGAACAGCCCGCCCAAGACCCCCGCCCCTGAACAAGAGGTGGTGATTGAAGTTGACGACCTGCTCATGCAGTTCGGCAGCCAAACCGTTCTCACCGGACTTGACCTCAAGGTCCGCCGGGGCGAGACGCTTGTCATCATGGGCGGTTCCGGATGCGGCAAGAGCACCCTGCTGCGCCTGATGATCGGCGCCATCACGCCAACGCGTGGCAAGATCCGTCTGTTCGGTGAAGACATTGCCGCCGCGAGCGAATCAGACCTCGACGCCGTCCGGAAGCGGTTTGGCATTCTCTTCCAGAGTGCCGCGCTCTATCAGTCGATGTCGATTGCGGAGAACGTGGCGCTACCGATGCGCGAATTGACCGACCTGCCGAGCGACCTCATTGACCTGCAAGTCAAGATGAAACTCGAAGCGGTTGGTCTGCGCGAGCACGCCGACAAGTTCCCCGCGCAGATCTCCGGCGGCATGAAGAAGCGCGCTGGTCTAGCGCGTGCGCTGGCTCTCGATCCAGAAATCATCTTCTACGACGAACCGAGTGCAGGTCTTGACCCCGTGACCAGCGCGGAAATCGATCAGTTGATCCTGACGCTCACTAAGAAACTTGGCGTCACGAGCGTGGTGGTCACCCATGAGATGGACAGCGCATTCACTATTGCTGATCGCATGGTGATGCTCGACAAGGGGCGCTGCCTGAAGATTGCACCGCGCGCTGATTACGAGCGCATCCGCAGCGTCAGTAAAGATGAAGCTGCTGTGATGCCCGAAGACGATCGTATTGTTCGGCAATTCATTCGCGGCGATGCATTCGGACCGATCACTGATCGTCGAACATTGACGAGTTACTCCGATGATTTGATGGGATTGCTCGGGCAACTGCCAGTTTCGCCATCGATCACGCCTTCGCGCTGAGTGCGCGGCGCGCCACGGAACCGGCGCGCGAATGATGTACGGATGCTGACCATGAAGCCCTTCCCGAAATCACTCTGCGGTAGCCGCGTCACGGTCATGGGACTGGGGCAATTTGGCGGTGGCCTGGGAGTGACGCGTTGGCTAGTGGAACGTGGCGCGCGCGTGTTGCTGACCGACCGCGAACCCGCTGAGAAACTGACACGACCATTGGCAGAATTGGCACCCGTCATTGCCGATGGATCCGTGACGCTGCGTCTTGGGGGCCATGATGAGCAGGATTTTATAAACACAGACCTCGTCATTGCAAACCCCGCGGTGCCGACGCCGTGGAACAACATCTATCTGAACGCGGCGCGCGCGGCGGGTACGCCCGTGACCACGGAAATCAGGTTTGCTGTTGAGACACTCAACCAAGATCGCACCGTTGCCGTTACTGGGAGTGCTGGCAAGAGCAGCACCGCGAGCATGCTTGCGCTCATCATGAATGACGGCGCGCGCGCGGCGCAGCTTGCCGGAAACATTGGTGGTTCCATCTTGAGTTCACCACGCGTTGCGGGCGAGTGGACGGTGCTTGAACTTTCGAGCGCTATGTTGTGGTGGCTCACCGATGGCGCGGCGTGGGCGGGGCTTGAGCCATGGTCCGCGCGCGTTGCGGTTCTCACAAACTTGGCGCAGAATCATGTGGACTGGCACGGATCGTTCGAACACTATGTAAAGAGCAAGTCCGGCATTCGGCATGCGCAGCGCCCGGGGGATGCGTTCGTCTCACTGTTTACTGAAGAGCAGCCCGACGCGGCCGCGGATGTGGCGCGCGCTACGGGCGGCACGTGGTGGGAAGGTGCGGCAGTGCCCGACGCGGCCGAATGCAAGGCGCTTCTTGAGTCGATTGATCTGCCGTACGTGCCGGGAGAACACCAACGCCGGAATGCCAGGCTTGCGGTGCTCGCGGCGGAGGCTGCGATCCGCTCTGAAGGTCAAACGCCCAACCGAGCGCGATTGGTGGCGAAACTTGCGGAGTTCCGCCCCCTGCCACATCGACTTGAACTGGTTGGAACGCACGGCGGAATGCGCTGCTTCAATGACTCCAAGAGCACCACCCCGGATGCCACGCTCTTGGCGATTACTTCGTTTCCTGATCCACGGCGCATTCACTTGATTGCGGGCGGCTACGACAAGAAGGTGGATCTATCCGCGATCCGGGACCTCGCTCCACGACTTGCTGGTCTGTACGCGATTGGGGCAACCGCGCCGCAACTTGCACCCGCTCCGCCCGCGGTTGACTGCGGAACACTCGAAGTGGCTGTACGCGAAGCGGCCGCACGGGCGCAACCGGGCGATGTACTGCTCCTTTCGCCCGCCTGCGCGAGTTGGGGTCAATTCACCAACTATGAGCACCGGGGCGATTCCTTCGCGGCATTGGTGAAGTCTCTGTAGGATTGCCGACAAAATGCCCATGAACGCCGCTACCGCTCAACCCTTCCCGCGCCGCATTGCGGCCGCCACCCTCTTGGTCTCTACAGCCATCTTTGCAGGCGCAGTCGTGACAGGCTGCTACAGCACGTCCGGCGGCTTCATGCCCCACACCGATGGCGGCTTCACCTATGAGTCGACGCAGTTGCTGCCGACCACGGTGATGGTTCTGAACTCCTGCGATCGATCGCCGAGCCACCCCGATGGCACGCCGTTCTTCATCATGGAAATCCCGCCGGGCAAGCAGTTGACCTTCAACTTTGAAGCTGATGGCGGCGACGATCCAGTCAATCGCCCGGCGCGCATGATGTATTCGCTTTGGAAGAAGGGGACGCAGACCGGCACCCTTGAGAACATCCTCAGTTGCCCAAGCGCCGCGTGCCGCAAGATTGTCGTCAGCTACCGCCCTGCTCCTGAGCAGGCACGACCGGACGAGTCCTACCGCATGCAGGCTGGCAACGATGCACCGGGACCAGTGGCACAGCCGCGCGCGCCGCGCACCGAGCGTCAGTCGCCGGATACCTGATCGATGGACGCCGAATATCGCATCGGCCACGGATATGACCTGCACCGGCTCGAACCATGCGCGCCGCTTGGTAGCGGTCGTCCGTTTGTGCTCGGCGGGGTCAGTTTCGAAAGCGATCGTGGACCGGTGGCGCATTCCGATGGCGATGTACTGATGCATGCAGTGACCGACGCACTGCTCGGCGCGATTGGCGCACCCGATATTGGTCAACTCTTTCCTGACACCGCGCCCGAGAATGATGGTCGCGCGAGCCGAGTCTTCCTCGAAGAGGCCGTGCGCCGCATCCACGCCGCGGGCTGGAGCATCGGAAATATGGATATGACCGTGATCTGCGAGCGCCCCAAACTCGGCGCCCGCAAGCAGGATGTCGTGGCCAGCCTCTCCCACATCTTGGGGGTGCCCGCCGCCAACCTCAACCTGAAGGGCAAGACGCACGAACGCGTCGATGCCGTGGGCGAGGGGCGCGCGATCGAAGCGCACGTGGTGGTGTTGCTCGCGCGCAAGAAGTGATGGATAAACCGCCATGAAGGCGGCGGCGATCGAAAGATCGCCCTACGATCACCGTTCCTTATGCGCGCGATCATCACAGGCCAAATCGGTGTTGACAAGAAGCCCTACCTCGAGTCCTTGGTGGACGCTGCAGAGCAGCGCCACAAGAAGGTGGAGCTCTTCAATGTCGGCAACATGATGTACACGGAAGCACCCGATGTTCGACCGGGGCGCATCTTGGATCTCCCGTGGTCGCGCCTAGCAAACCTGCGACGCGCGGTGCTGAAGGATGTGATTGCAGCGACGTCGCCAGCATCTGAGCATCCCAATCTGATCATCAACACGCATGCCACATTCCGCTGGCGGCACGGCCTATTCAGCGCGTTTGACTTTGATCAACTGCAGATGCTCAAGCCAGACATGTTCATCTGCTTGGTTGACAACATTGAGGTGGTTCACCACCGGCTTCATCAAGAGCACGACATCGATGCCACGCTGAAGGATTGCATGGTGTGGCGCGAGGAAGAAATCCTGGCCACCGAGTTGATGGCGCAAGCGCTTGGGTGCGGGCAAAATTTCTACATCCTCAGTCGCGGCCGTCAGCGCGATACTGTTGAGACTGCGCTGCGGCTGATCACTCGGCCGGAGATGAAGAAGGTTTATCCGAGCTTCCCGATGAGCCACGTCATGGATATGCCGCATGTGCTTGCGGAAATCGATCAATTCCGCGATGCACTTGCGAAGCACTTTGTGACCTTTGATCCGGGCGATGTGGATGAAAAATTGCTGCTCGATCGCGCCATCGAAGCGGCGCGCACTGGTCAAGATTTCATTGATGTTGAAGCGCACAGCTTCGGTGGTCGCGCGGGCGGGCCAGCGATGCGCGTACCCGTTCGCGAGATTCTTGATATCGCTGGGGATATCGACGGACAGATCTACATGCGCGACTTCAAGCTCATCGATCAGGCTGACATGATTGTGAGTCTCGTTCCTGAACTTCCGAACGGACAGCCCGGACTCTCAAGCGGCGTGGAGCGTGAATTGCACCACGCCTTTGAGCACACCAAGGACGTCTATGTGGTGTGGAAGCCGAAGAAGAATCCGAGCCCGTTCATTACTGAAACAGCGACCAAGATCTTCCGCACTGTTGACGAGGCATTGGCCCACTTCGAAGCGAAGGGAATGTTTGCGCCAACGGATCTGTTTGGGCACTGATCGAAGTCCCGGAACCCGGGTCGCCGAGGATCATCTGAGGAAATGTTGACCGAGCAACCACGGATTGCTGCCCCATTCCGGGGATTTCGCTTCCGTGTCGGCACACCGGGGCTACTCTTTGGCTCACGCCTGATAAGTCCTGCCGCTAGCCACATTGGAGCCTGCACTTGATGATCTCGATCCGAACAATCGCCGGAACAGCCCTGGCTGTTGGACTGTTGGCTATGCCAGCGGCGGCGCAAGTCTCCACGCGGGCGGGCATCGGGGCCATTCCGTACAACGATGGTCCGGGAGTGACTGGCGTGACATTCCGCACATGGGCACCGAATGCGACTTCTGTGGCGGTGGGTGGAATCTTCAACAGCTGGAGCGCCACATCACATCCGATGTCGAGCGAAGGCAACGGATGGTGGTCGCGCGATGTGCCGCTCATCCAAGCGGGCGCGCAATATAAATTTGCCATCAAGCGCGGCACCACCACCTACTGGAAGAATGATGCGCGAGCGCGCAAGCTCACGAGTTCGATCGGCAACTCGGTGGTCTATAGCCCAAGCAGTTACGCGTGGCAGTCAAGCAACTTTCAGATGCCCGCGTGGACAAACGTCGTTGCGTACGAGATGCACATCGGAACATTCAATGTTCCAACGGGCGCTGCGCTTCCAGGCACATTCGCTACGGCAACGGCAAAGCTTGACCATCTGCAGGCACTCGGCGTGAATACGCTCGAACTGATGCCGATAAATGAATTTCCGGGCGACATCAGTTGGGGCTACAACCCGTCGCACCCATTCAGCGTTGAGAGCGCCTACGGCGGGCCTGATGCGTTGAAGGCGTTTGTTGATGCAGCACACCAGCGCGGAATTGCCGTGATGGGCGATGCGGTGTTTAACCACTTTGGACCGTCAGATCTGGATCTCTGGCAATATGACGGCTGGAGCACAAGCAGCACAACCGGAGGCATTTTCTTCTACGAAGACGCCAATGCAAACACGCCGTGGGGACCACGACCGAACTACAGCCGGAGCGAAGTACGGACGTATATCAAGGAAAATACGATGATGTGGCTCGACGAGTTTCGACTCGACGGGCTGCGCTTCGATGGCACGAAGTTCATGCGCATGCGCGACTATGCAGGCCCCGACATTCCCGATGGATGGAGCATGCTGCAGTGGTGCAATGACTCGGCGGACGCACAGTTCCCTGGCAAACTGATGGTGGCCGAAGATCTGGGCGACAACGCATGGGTTACAAAGAACACGGGCTCCGGAGGCGCGGGCTTTGACTCGCAATGGGATGGCGCGTTTGCATATCCGGTACGTGCGGCGTTGGAAGCGTCGAACGACTCATCGCGCGATATGTATGCCGTTCGGGATGCCATCAACAAGAACTTCAACGGCTCGATGCAACAGCGCATCATCTATACAGAGAACCATGATGAGGTAGCCAACGGCCGCTCCCGCGTTCCGGAAACGATCTGGCCTGGAAATGCAGGCAGCTGGTACAGCCGCAAACGATCGACGCTGGGCGCTGTGTTGGTGATGACCGCGCCGGGCATTCCCATGCTCTTCCAGGGGCAGGAGTTTCTTGAGGACGGATACTTTGCGGCCGAGGATCCGCTCGATTGGACCAAGGCAACCACCTACGGAAAGATCACCGATCTGTACCGCAGCTTGATCAGGCTGCGGCGCAATCTTGATGGCACGAGCCGTGGATTGAGCGGCGCGTACACCAATGTCTTCCATGTGAACAACAGTGCCAAGGTGCTGGGATTCCATCGGTGGCAGAATGGCGGCGCGGGCGATGATGTGGTCGTCCTGACGAATTTCAGCAATGTGGCGTACCCAAATTATCGCGTTGGTCTGCCGCGCGGCGGCCTGTGGAAGGTGCGCTTCAACAGTGACTCCACGGCCTACTCGAGCGATTACGGCAACTATTCCGCCACGGATGTCACCGCTGACAACTCTGGATATGACGGACTTCCGTTCAGCGGGAACTTCCGGTTTGGCCCGTACACATCGGTGATCTTCAGCCAGTCTGCGCCGAGCCAGTTTGACCTCAATGGCGACTGGACGGTCGGAGGCGCTGATTTGGGTATCCTTTTGGCGCAATGGGGCGGACCCGGAACCGCCGACTTCAATGGCGACGGAACCGTGGGCGGCGCGGACATTGGAATGCTGCTGGCGGCGTGGGGTGCTGTCCAATAACACTGCATGATGTGCGCGAATTGTTGCTTGCTTTGGCATCGGCTCGGGTTACATTCAGAGGGTCCGAAAGTGAGGTCAGGAATAAGGGCGATCGCGGCGTGCCGCGAACATTCTCGTTTCCTTGATTTCCATCGGAGCCCATACACATGAAGAATTTGATCGCCACCGCAAGCGCCTTGCTTGTTGCATCTGCTGTTCAGGCTGGCACCGTCGGTTCGTACAGCGACGCAACGTATGACCTGTTCGACAATGGATTCGACAACCTCGACATCTCTGGCGTTGGCGTCTCCAACGATGGCACGAACATCACGTTTGCCGTCACCACGCGCGGCTTCCAGACCTGGACCAAGTACATGATCGCTATTAACAGCGATCCGACCGGCGGCACCGGCACGAACGCATGGAGTCGCCCCTGGGATCTGAACGGTCCGCAGATTGAGCACTTCATCGGAGGCTGGGTCGATGCACCGTCGAACAACTCGCAGAACGTCACCTTCCGCAACGGCGCCTGGGACTGGAACAACTACGAGACCTTCTCGAGCAGCGTCTCCGGAAGCACCGTGTCCTTCACGGTTTCTCTGGCCTCGCTTGGCCTCTCGGCCGGTCAGACCTTCTCATTCGACGTCGGCACCTCGGGTGGCGGCGGCGGCGACCCAGCGGTCGACCTGCTGAGCCGCTCCGACGTGGCCACCACCGGTTGGGGTTCGCCCTCCGTGTCTGGCTCGTTCCTCAATTACACCGTCACTCCCACCCCAGGTGCGATCGCGCTCTTGGGACTCGCTGGTCTCGCCGGTTCGCGACGCCGCACGAAGTGATGAGTACATGACAGGTTGCGACTTGATCGCGACAGTTACAAACAAACGCGGCGGGCGCTTTCGAGCGCCCGCCGCGTTTCTTTGAGTGAACTATGAGTAGCGCCAACGTGGGCGTAAACGGTGTACGAATTCAGGCTTTGATGCCGCTAAATGCCGGCAAATAGCCAACCTTGAAGTACTCGCCAACCATGCGGTCGGTATTGAAGACGGCTGGCACCGTAGTGGCGGAACGGATCGCGCGCGCAATCCACTTGGTTGGAAGGCCGTCTGGTCCGAGCTCGTAGAACTCCGGGACCACCTGCTGTTCCAACAAGGTGTAGAGACTCTCTGCGTCAGCAGCGTTCTGCACTTCGTTGTCTGGGTTCTCACTGCCGTCGCCGATCGCCCAACCGTTGGTGCCGTCGTAGGACTCTGGCCACCAGCCGTCGAGCACGCTGAGATTGATGCCGCCGTGAAGAGGGGGCTTCATGCCGCTCGTTCCACTGGCTTCGTAGGGGCGCAGCGGATTGTTGAGCCAGACGTCGCAACCAGAGGTGAGCATGCGCCCCACCTCCATGTCGTATTCCTCAATGAGCGCCACGCGGCCTTGGAAGCCCGCGTCGTGAGCAAAGCGCCAAATCATCTGTGCGAATTCCTGACCGCCCATGTCCTTCGGGTGCGCCTTTCCGGCGAACACAATCTGTACTGGTCGATCCTTCGCTGTGAGGATGCGCAGAACGCGTTCAACATCATGGAAGATCAGCGGCGCGCGCTTATAAGTGGCAAAGCGGCGTGCGAATCCAATGGTGAGGGCGTCGTCGCGGAATGCTTCGCCAGCGCACATGAGATCAAGCGGACCTTCGCCGCGTGCCATGGCCTGTCGGCGCAGGCGCGAGCGGACGAATCCAACCAGTTTGTGGCGAAGTGCGCAACGCATTGCCCAGAAGTCTGGGCGGCCAACCGATGGCACTGCGGCCCACGGATTCGCGTCTGGCGATGCGTTTCCAAGATCAATACCAAGGGAGCGGCGCCAGAAGGAACGCGCCTCCGGAGCAATCCACGTGGGGATATGGATTCCGTTGGTCACGCTGCCGATCGGCACATCTGCGGCGGGACGACCGAACACCTCGGTCCACATCTCGCGGCTCACGCGGCCGTGCAATTTGGAAACGCCGTTCACGCGCTCGGCGAGGCGGAGAGCAAGGACGGTCATGCAAATCGGGCCGCTGTCTGGACGTTCGCGTCCAAATTGCGCGAATGTTTCCTGCGTAAATCCTGCGTTACGGAGCGGGCGGCGCAGTGCCTTCCAACACATCTCCACGTCGTATCGATCATGACCTGCAGGAACGGGCGTATGCGTAGTGAAGACCGTCGTTTGCCGGACGTGTTGCACCGCGGCATCGAGAGTCATGCCTCGCGAAACCAGTTGCGAAAGGCGCTTCAATCCTGCAAATGCTGCGTGACCTTCGTTGAGGTGGAAGACCGTGGCCTTCTCCTTCAGCTTCGCCAATGCCAAGATGCCTCCGACGCCAAGCAGCACCTGCTGACGCATGCGGAGTTCTGGCTCACCCTGATACAGGGCGTTGGTCAGTAGGCGATCGCGCTTACGATTTTCGGGAATGTCTGCATCGAGCAGATACAGAGGAACGCGGCCAACCTGAAGTTTCCAGATCTTGGCACGCACGAGATGTGGGCCAATCGGAACATCCACGTGAGCGCGAGTGTCAATGATCGGCCAGCGGTCAAAGTCGTAATTTGGATGCAGTACGCGCGTGGTTCCATCGCCGCGGAATTCCTGCAGGTAATAGCCTTGGCGATAGAGCAGACCAACGCCGACGAGCGGAATGCCTAGATCGGAAGCACTCTTGAGGTGGTCGCCTGCCAAGACGCCCAAGCCGCCGGCGTACTGCTGCATGCTTTCGTGAATGGCAAACTCGCTGGAGAAATACGCGATTCGCATTCCCACCGTGTCAGCGGCTTGGGTTTGCTCATACCACGATGCGGTCTCGTAGTAACTCCGGCGGGCGTCGATTGCGTCGGAGACGAGCGCGCGAAATCGTTCGTCGGCGATCTTGGTCTCAAGAACAGAGGGATCGATTCCAGCCAACACCCCGGTTGGCGAATGTTTGCCGGAATCCCACAGCACGGGGTCGAGCGCAGCGAATGGGCGCTGGCCGATTTCGTTCCAACTGAACCAGCAGTCGTGGGCCAGAACGTTGAGGGAATCAAGCGTCCCGAATGGATCAGAGATACGCGGCGTGGAACGGCGAGGTGACATAAGTGGGGTCCAGCGTCAGGGGCGCGGCGCCGGCGTCACACGCGGGCGGTCGCAAACACCGAATTGCGCATCGTAGTGGCATCGAGCCCACGGAGTGCGTCCGGGGCCATACGCCAGCGCCACTGTTTAGTGCCCTTGCCCGGCACATTCATGCGGGCGGAGCGGTCAAGCCCGAGGTGATCCTGCATGGCCACGATCGCCGTGCGCGCCGGGCTCTGCAGTGTGGCTTGCACCATTGAGCGCGCCAGTGCGTGGCGTGCCTCCGCGGGCGAGGTCGCGCCCACGTACGAGGCGTAACGAGCACGGGCATCGGCCGGCAGCGAGCGCCACCAACCGAGCGTGGTGTCGTTGTCATGCGTGCCGGGATAGGCAACGCAATCGAGCGGATGAAGGCATGGGAGGTCACTGCTTGATGGCCCGTAGAAGGCGTTGTGAACGAGCTTCATGCCGGGAAGACCAAATCGCTCACGGAGCGCAGTGACTGCTGGCGTGACTGCGCCAAGGTCTTCGGCAACGAGTGGAAGTCGACCACAGGCGCGTTCAACCGCAGTAAGGAGTTCGGCGCCGGGCGTTGGGCGCCACGTACCACGTCGCGCAGTGCGCGCAGTTCCAGAGATTTCATACGCGTGCACGAAGCCGACGAAGTGATCGATGCGCAGTGCATCAAAGCGCGCCAGGCTTGCTGCAATGCGCGCGGTCCACCATGCAAAGCCGGTGCGACGATGCTCGCTCCAGCGATAGTGCGGATGGCCCCACAGTTGCCCGGTGGTGCTGAAACAGTCGGGCGGAACTCCGGTCACCACTTCGGGGCGACCTTTTCGGTCAAGGCGAAAGAGACGCGGATTGTCTTGAACATCAGCGGAATCGAGCGGAACAAAGATCGGAACATCGCCAAGAAGCAGGACATTGAGTGCAGCACAGCGCGCTCGAAGAAGATTCCACTGCCGCTGGAATTCCCATTGCACCCAGATGTGATACGTGGGGTCTGGCGAGGCGCCGCGCTGTGACATCGCAAAGCGACACCAACCAGTGAGCCACGATGCGTTCTGACGCTCGAAAGCGCGTAGCGCTGCTGGCACTCGACCGGAGCGGCGGCGCTGGGTCTGGCAGGCAGCGCGTAAACGCGGCTCCTTGAATCGGCGTGCGGCGGACCAGTTCACCGGGCCATCGTCGGACACCGCTGCCTCGCCGCGCTGTGGACGAAGTGCTGCGCGAGAGAGCAGCCCTTCCTCTACGAGGAGCTCAAGGCTGATGAAGAGCGGCTCGCCGGCGAAACTGGAGGTGCTGGCGTACGGGGAATCTCCCGCGCCCACCGGACCGACTGGAAGCATTTGCCACACTGATTGACCGGCGGAAGCGCACCAGCCCGCGAACTCATGCGCGGCCGGGCCGAGATCGCCGATTCCATGTGCCGATGGCAGCGACGAAAGATGAAGGAGCGTGCCCGCGCGGCGTTGCGCGAAGATGGCGGGTGCGGTGATGCTGCTACGCGACTTCATGCTTCATGACTCACTTGATGCGTCGATGCCAGACACGTCCGCCGACGGCGGGAATAGTGGTGCTGATCAATCCATTGTCAGCAAATCCTGGTGTTCCGTAGGCATCTTGCCAACCTTCGCCGAGGGCTGCAAATGACACAGTGGCTGGGCGATCAGATGCATTCAATGCGACGAGCAACTCTTCGCCGTGCCCGCTGCGCACGAACGCCCAGACATCTTGCGCATCGTCAGTGAGGACTGTGCGGAACGTTCCCGTGCGCAACGCGGGGTGTGCAGCGCGCAACGCGATGATGGTGCGGTAGTAGTTGAGAAGCGCGCCGTCGACGGTTTGTTGCGGATCTTCATAGACACCAAGATCTTGCCAGACCATTGGCTTGCGATTGTTGGGATCGTTGGAGCCCCACATGCCCACTTCGTCGCCAAAGTAAATCATTGGCGCGCCAACATAAGTCATCTGCACAAGAGCCATCAAGCGCTGCTTGGCGTAATCGGCTGCCGTTGGCTTGCTCGCGTCATAGGCGTCGCCTTCCTGCTCGCGATTTTTCTGGTTGTAGATGCGGTCTGGATTCTTTGCCATGCTCGACACGCGGTCGGTGTCATGACTGTCGAGCAAGTTCATCATTGCATAGGTGCATTCGGCGGGATAGGCCAAACGCAATTCCGCCAGCGCGCCATCAAGTGCAGACGGCGTGATCTTGTTCTTGCGGTCGATCACCCAACGCACCAGCGGCTTTGCGAATTCGTAATTCATGACGGCATCGAATGCATGACCGTCGAGCCAGCGATCGGCACGTTCCCAAATTTCACCGGAGATGTACGCATCAGGATTGATGCTGCGGACATGCTTGCACCATTCGTGCCAGAACGGAAGCGGAACTTCGTTGGGAACATCGAGGCGCCATCCATCCACGCCATCGCTTGGATCGCCGTCGCCATCCGGGTCCATCCAGCGACGAGTGATTTCAAAGAGATGCTTGCGAATGGATTCCGCTGCGAGCCCGTGCTCGGGATCCTTGCGGAATACCGGCAATTCGCTAAATCCCCACCATGCGTCGTACTTGAATGGATCCCAACTCGTGATGTCAAACCAATTAGCGAACTTGCTGTCTTTCCCGTTGCGCTTCACATCTTGAAATGCGGGATGATCGGTGCCGCAGTGATTGAACACGCCATCGATGATGACGCGAAATCCAAGGCCCTTGGCTTCACGGATGAAATCTAAGAATGCTTTATCAGTGGGCGTGAAGGACCAAGTCGCAACATCAAGAATGTCTTCCTTGGCGGCAGCGGGGGCGTAATCACCCTTGGTGCCGAAGTGCTCGTCTACATGGATGTAGTTCGCTGTGTTGTATTTGTGCGGGGTGCTCGCTTGGAACATCGGCATGAGATAGAGCGCATTTACACCGAGCGATCGCAAGTACGGGAGTTGGGAACGCAGCCCCGCGAGGTCACCACCACCAAAGCGACCAAAGACGAAGTGCTTGTAAAAAGTCTGGCCGTCGTTGCCTTCGGTGCCGAATGGTTTGTACCAGTCGTGCTTCCAGTGGATAGTTCCGTTGGGATCATTCGAAGCGTCGCCGTTGCGGAAACGATCGACCATGACTTGGTACCAGACTGCGTCTTTGGCCCATGCGGGCGTATGGAACGGTGAGGACGAATCGGTATCGAGGGAATAGATGTTGGGATCGCTGACAGACAATTGACCATCCTTTGCTACAAACGTGTACGCGATTATGTGGTTGCCCGTCAGGGGCAGCACGGAATCCCAGATATCGAACGGCCCGCGAGTGCCCACAGGAGTCATCGCGAGGCGGCCGGTGGCGACGGCTGACTTCCAATACATGTCCACCTGCTCCACATCGCCGCGCAGGGTTCGGGCGCGAACATGCCACTCGCTGGCCACCTGCTCGCGGTCTGCAGGGAGATTCGGGTTATGACGGAACGCTGCGCCTTCCACCGCGCCGTCACCAAGGTGAGCGAGCGAAGGGTCAAGGGCAACTTCGGGGCCGAGGTCAATGATGGAGTTCTTTCCGCCATTGCCGTCGTCGACGTTGCGCGGGTTGGACGGATCGGTGATCCATCGCGTCCCATCCAGAATGAGTTTGTAGCGATGGGTGCCTGGGGGCACGTCGATCACTGCGGCGAAGCTGCCATCAGCGGCGCGTGTCATTGCCACGGCTTGGCCCTGCCAGCCAGTGAAATCTCCAGCCACGGACGCCTTCTGCGCGCCCGCGGCCCCTGCGATGGAGAGTGCAAATGTCACACGCCATGTTCCATCGGCTTTCGGCTCTGCACGCATGCCGGCCGGGACGCGAGCATCCCCTTGAGTGCCGGACGCGCGCGCAGCGGGGAACGCGGGCGGGAACGCAACATCAGATGCAACCGCGCTTGCCACCAGACCAAGCGTCGTGCACGCGAGGGCTGCCGGAAGAATTGCTCCGAGAGTGACGGGTGCCGATCGTGTGGTTGCTATTCTTCGTTTCATGGCGCGTGACGGCATCGCGGTGAATCTGCCAAGGATAGTTGCAAACACCGTGCGCTGGACGCTCGGGGTGGCCGCCATTGCGCTGGTTCTTTGGGCATTTGCGCGCGTTGGCTGGCGCGAACTCGGTCGGGCGCGCGGCGAGACTCCCGGCACCACAATCACGGTCCTGCACTGGTCGGGTGAAGGCGGACCGGAAGAGGACGACATTGTCGAGTCGAGCCTCCGCGCCTTTGAGGCTGCGAATCCTGGATTACACGTCAAACGCATCAACCCAGGGGATGCTGGAAGTTTCTATACCAAACTGCAAACCATGATGGCCGCCGGCGAACCGCCGGACATCTTCTATGTGGGCAACGAGCGAATTCCAAGTTTCGCGGCTCTTGGGTTGATGGAACCACTCGACCGATTCGTGGAAGCAGACACCGCGTCAACTGCGCCGGGAGCACTGAAGATCGCTGATCTTTATCCGCAGGTGGTTGATGCATTCCGCTACGACGGGAAAGTTGCTGGACACGGGACGCTGTGGGGAATTCCAAAGGACTTTACAACGGTCGGTTTTTACTACAACAAAGACCTGTTTCGGAAGGCGGGGGTACCGCTCCCCAAAGCAGATTGGACATGGGATGACTTCATCGCGACGGCTCGCGCTATCGGTGCCGCGAAGGATGATGCGGGCGAGCATTTCACCGGTGCTGAGTTTGTCACTTGGCCAGCCATGGTGCGCGCCTATCTATTCACTGAAGGCCGCGATGTGGTCGGCGCGACCTTCGATGACGTGACCATTACTGACCCAAAGGCCATGGCCGCACTCGAACGACTGCGCGCGTGGCGCCATGATGAAGAGCATGCGCTCACGAGTGGTCGCAGCAAAATCGCAACAGGCTCCGCCGTATTCAGCACGGGACGCGTTGGAATGGCCGGGCCGTTCGGTCGCTGGGTTGTTCCGGAATACCGAAGAATTCAGGCCTTTGACTGGGACTTCGCTCCGCTCCCGCGTGGCAGCGAGCGAGCCAACATCATCCTCACGGTTTCGTGGAGCATTTCTGCGCAGTCAAAGCATAAGGATGACGCATGGAAGTTGGTGCGCTGGCTGACCAACGTCGAAGGTCAGAAGGCGCAGGCGCGGCTTGGATTAGCAATCCCATCAAATCGCGCGGCGGCCGAGAGTGATGCATTCATCGATAAACAAAAGCCAGAGAACGACCGGGGTTTTCTTGATGCAATTCCAACATCAAAGGTCATCAACTGGCCACCAAACGCGAAATTCGAGCAGTTGCTTGGAACCAACCTTGATGAAGGACTGAAGACTGGCAACAAGCCGTTGCCCGAAGCTGTAGCGGCGTTCGAGACGCTCTGGAAGCAGGAGCGCGAAAGCCCACTCGGGCGCGGCGGTTTCCCGGTCATGCCATGGCGCGTACTGACGACAACCATCATTGCAGTGACTGTCGTTGGTGCAGCAGCCGTTCTACTCTGGTTCCGAAGGCGCCCCCTGCCCCGTCACGAAGCGCGAGAAGAACGCGCGGGGTTCATGTTTGCGTCGCCTTGGATCATTGGATTTGCAGTGTTCATGGCATTCCCAGTGGTGCTCTCACTTCTACTTTCCTTCACGAGTTGGCGCGGACTCGCAACGCTTTCCGAAGCAAAGTGGGTGGGAATTGGTAATTACCAACAATTGCTGCTTGAAGATTCGCGCTTCAAGACCAGCGTGGCGGTGACGCTCTATTACGTACTTGTTGCGGTGCCACTTGGACAATTGATGGCACTCGGCGCAGCACTCATCATGAACCAGAAGGTGCGTGGCATTCCGTTCTTTCGTGCAGCGTGGTACTTGCCGAGCGTGCTTGCTGGTGTCGGCGTTGCCGTGTTGTGGCGCTGGGTGTTCGATTCCGATGCGGGCTTGATGAACTCCGTACTCGCGCCGATCCTCTCCCCATTCGGGTTCGCACCGCCACAATGGTTTGGAGCGGACGCCAAGACTTGGGGAGCACCCGCGTTTGCCATCATGAGCGCGTGGTTTGTTGGTGGATCGATGATGATTTACCTAGCGGGTTTACAAGGCATTCCGGATGAACTGAACGAAGCCGCCGAAGTGGATGGCGTTGGTCGAGTACGCCGCTTCATGGGAATCACACTGCCAATGCTTGGGCCCGTGATTCTCTTCAACGTGCTGATGGCGGTGATCGGCAGCTTCCAGGTATTCACGCAGGCGTTTGTGATGACTGGCGGCGAGCCCGGTGACCTGACGCGCTTCTATGTGCTGTACCTGTACAACCAGGGCTTCGAGTACTACGAAATGGGCTACGCGTCTGCCATGGCGTGGATTCTTCTTGCTGTGGTGCTCGTGGTCACCGTAGTCATCCTGCGCTCGAGTGCGCGGCACATCTACTACGAGGCGCTCAAGAAGTAATCATGCGCAGTCGCACGGAAAAAACTCTGATTTACGCTTTGCTGATAGCGGGAACCGTGACGTTCCTGTTCCCGCTGTGGTGGATGGTGGCGGTCAGTCTGAAGACGCCAGAAGCCGCACAGGCAGCCACGGTGCGCGGCGGAATTGCCTCGCTCGTTCCAACTGATCCGCAGTGGCACAACTACCCCGATGCGCTCATGCAGATGGGAAGTGTGCGTTGGACTGGGTTCTTAGACGCGCTGGCAAACAGTGTGGTTGTGACCATCTTGGCAACCGCAGGTACGGCGCTCAGCTCAAGCCTGGTTGGCATGGCGTTTGCGCGCATGCGATTCCGCGGTAGTCGCCCGATGTTTTTGGTGATGCTTGGCACCATGATGTTGCCCGCGCAAGTCACCATGATTCCGCTCTTCATCTTGTTCCGGAACCTCGGATGGATTGACACTTTCCTTCCGCTGGTGGTGCCGGCGTTTTTTGGCAACGCATTCTTCATCTTTATGTATCGCCAGTTCATTGCGCAGATACCTGAAGCGCTTCTCGAAGCGGCGCGGCTTGATGGCCAGGGGTGGTTTGGAATCTGGTGGCGTGTGATTCTTCCGCTCACCCGACCCGTAACCGCAATCACTGCGGTCTTCACATTCATCTTCACATGGAACGACTTCCTTGCACCGCTCATCTATCTACAGAGCGACGACCAGGCGACACTGAGCGTTGCGTTGAACTCGTTCCGAAATCAATACGGCGGCATCACCAAAGTGAACTTGCTGATGGCAGCAAGCCTGACCACCATGGTGCCGTGCATCTTGCTGTTCTTGGCTGCACAGAAGCAATTTATTGAAGGTCTTGGCAAGGGCGCGGTCAAGGGCTGACGCGCTTGCACCCGGCAAACGGCCGGTGATTTGCGAAGGAAATACATGGCGACTATCGAACTCAACTGCGTCTCGAAGACTTACACCGGCGATGTCCGCGCTGTCCGCGAGGCAACTCTTGCCTTCCGCGACGGCGAGTTCATTGTGCTTGTTGGTCCGTCCGGATGCGGCAAGAGCACGCTGCTGCGAATGATTGCAGGTCTCGAAGCGATCAGCGGCGGAACAGTGGCAATCGGCGGACGCGTGGTGAATGAATTGCCACCGAAGGATCGCGATGTGGCCATGGTCTTTCAGAACTATGCGCTGTATCCGCACATGACGGTGGAGAAGAATATGGCGTTTGGATTGCTGCGACGCCGCAAGCATGGGGGCATTTCCGGTCTGCTCTTTCATAGAGCGGAGCGGCGCGCAGAACTTGCTGCCATTGATCGCAAGGTGCTTGACACTGCACGCACACTTGGCATTGAGCCGTTACTTGCGCGCCTGCCGCGCGCGCTTTCGGGCGGTCAGCGACAACGCGTGGCGCTGGGGCGCGCCTTAGTGCGCGAGCCGCAAGTATTCCTCTTCGACGAGCCGCTCTCAAATCTTGATGCGCGACTGCGCATTGAAATGCGCGCTGAGATTCGCGAATTGCACCGGCGCACCAAAGCGAGCATGGTGTATGTGACGCATGACCAAGAAGAGGCGATGACGCTTGCGGATCGCATGGTGGTCATGAAATTCGGCGTGGTTCAACAATTCGGAACGCCCGGTGAGTGCTATGCGCGCCCAGCAAATCGATTTGTGGCTGGATTTGTAGGCACGCCAGTGATGAACTTTATTGAAGGTCGCGTTGACGGCGGCGCGTTCGTTGCCGCGGATATGCGCGTGACGTTGCCGGCGGCACGGTGGCCACGGATGCCTGCCGGACCTGCAACACTTGGCGTGCGACCTGACCAATTGCGCGTGCTGTATCGCGCGGATGCCGGGGCGAGCAGCACCGCCGCAGACGGCGCTTCAGTTGCAGCCACGGTGCGTTCCATCGAGCGACTCGGAGACCGTATGGATGTTGCTGTCATGATTGGCGGCACACGCATGACGGCGCGCATTGAGAATGACGATCGCCTTGTGGAGGGCGGATCGGTGTTGGTTCACATCGGACTTGGCGCTGCCCATCTCTTTGCCAGTGGCGAAGATGGCGCACGACTCGGCGACGCGCATGACGCTGGGTGATGGCAATCAGATGCTGCGACGCATTAGCCGGGGCACTGACCCCACGCGCCGAGCAACTGACCGAGGTCAGCTCCGCTGACGATGCCGTCATGGTCAAGATCCGCTGCGCACGGTGCGGCACACACGCCCCACGCACCGAGCAACATTCCCAGGTCTGATCCACTGACGATGTGATCTCCATCAAGGTCCGCCGGGCACGGATTCGGCGGGGTACCGCCACCAACGGTGAAGAACTGATCTCCGGGAATGACTGAAAGATCAATGGCACGCGGTTCAACCAGATTCCCGTACCCCGCTGGCAGAGGCGAAATGAACTGGTTGGACGCATAGTCATGACCGCCGCCGTTAACGAATGCGCAGACCTTGATCGGACTCGTACCGTCCCAGCCGAGTACTGAGGTCGGGATGCGAACTTCGATACCAGTAGCAACGCCCGCGCCGGTTGAGCTGCCCGAAGGGTTGCCGTCAACGCCAGCGATGTTGCTGTTATCGATTGCTGCTTGAATTCCATTTGCCGCGTTGATCTGAATCACACCAGTGGTGGGATCGGTCACGCTGTTGCCGATGTATTCGCCGATGCCGCCGCCGTCCGTGAGCATCTGAGAATAGTTCGCGTAGAGCGTGTACGGGACATTGCTGCCGGTGCACGTGAAGTAAAAGTCTGATGCAAATCCAGTATCAAACCTGAGACCGGGGATCGCGTTGACCGGGTCTGCACCCATGCGGTTGAGCCCGTTGTAATCAACGTTCGGATTGTCGTTGCGAATTTGATTTTGACCAGCCGCTGCCTTGCAGTCGATGAAGAGCTCGAACTTATTGAAGTTGCTCTGCAAGTTGCCGGCGAACGTCAGATAGAGGTAGCCACCCACAGCATCGAGCTTGGCGAATACGCCATCAAGTTCGCTGCCGTTGCAGGTGCCCTTCAGACCGTCACTGCTATCACCGAAACCCGTACCGACCGACTGAATGACCGCCGCTGGGCCGTAGGCCGCTTCGGCGGTGCCATCAACCGCAATCTGGGCGAATGCGGATCCGCTCAACAACAGGACCGATGATGCAACGAAGTAGTGGTTCTTCATGTCTGGATGGTTTCTGCTGGGGTGACTGCGACCCTGGAACGGGCGGCGTGAATGGAATCTGCTCGGACAACTCGTCCGGGCACAAACAATGTAGGGGCAACACGCAATAAGTCCAACCTCTGTTCGCTAACGATCTCAATTCGCGCTCCCTAAGAGCACATATTTTCTGTACTGGCGGTCATGAATTACCTACTTCCTTGACACGCGGACCATTCAAATCCGATAACCACCCCCTCGCTCCGCCCTATCCTGCCCCCATGCCGCGTTTCCGACTGGTCGTCGCCTACGACGGCACCCATTTCCACGGTTGGCAGCGCCAAGACCCGCCAGACGCGCCATCGCTACGGACTGTGCAGGGCGCTCTGGAGACTGCCGTGGCGACTGCAGTGGCTCGTCCAGTCATCGTCATGGGTGCAAGCCGCACCGACGCTGGTGTGCACGGGTTCGGCCAGGTGGCGGCCTTTACCGCGGAGACACGCATCCCGGTGGATCGCATGGCAATGGCGATCAACGCGCGGCTTCCGCGCGATGTCCGTGTTCGTTCCGCGGAAGTAGTTCACCATTCGTTCGATCCGATTTCTGATTGCGTGAGCAAGTGCTATCGCTACTCCATCGCCCATGGCGACTTTGGCACTGATGGGAATCTGCTCTTTGAGAAACGGTACGTGTGGAGCACCAGGAACACTCTTGATCACACACGCATGGCGGCCGCAGCAGGAGTGCTCGTTGGCACACATGACTTTGCTGGGTTCGCACAAGCAAGCCACGGACGCGAAACCACTGTGCGATCCATTTACGGATGCACCGTGATCTCACCGCAGCCCGGGCGCATCATTATTGAAGTAGCCGGCAGCGGATTTCTCTACAACATGGTGCGAATCATCGCGGGAACGCTCGTTGAAGTTGGTCGTGGCAAGACCGATACCGCCCATGTTCGCGAAGCACTTGCTACCTGCAATCGCACCGCCACTGGTCCAACGCTTCCGCCGCATGGTCTCCGGCTCGAGTGGGTCAGGTACGGTGCGCTGCCACCCATTGAGGTTCATGGGTGATGCGAACTCTGCGGCTCGCCTTCGCACTCGTTGCGGTGCTCGGATCGCTTGGATTGCAGCAGCAGGTTTCCGCGCGCACCCCGATACGACTTCTCGGCGAGTTTGCACTCGAATTACCGCGTTCCGTAACCGATGCCAACGCGGCGCTTGATGTCGCGCGGACGTTGCGATTGGAAATGGACGCATTGGCGAAGCAAGCACCGAGCAGTACGCGCGATGCGCAGATCCACTTCCGGCGCATTGCTTTCGATCTGCTGTTTCACGGCGCTGCCGCTTCGTTTGAAACGCAGGCAATGGTGATGGCGGGTCTGCGAATGGCAGCAGTGCGTGCAGAACTTGACCAGCTACTGAACAATTCGCCTGCAAAAAACGTTGACCGCAAGGCTGTGGATGAGGCATTGCTGCGCTTCGTCAAGGCAAGCACCAATGGGCTTGAGCCGTTGCCACCTGCGAGCCACCCAGAAGTGTCATTGGCGCCGATCATGCTGCCGCTCGAACAAGCCGTGGCACTTTTGGAGTCACGGAAGCCGGAACCGTCGCCAACTGCCTGGCCGGCACTGAGTGTGCTCACGCACACAAGCCCCGTCACTCTGCATGATCCCGACGCGACTCTCGCTGCGGCAGCGTGGATCGATGCCGAAACACGCCAAGCACTTGTTGTTGCATTCGCACGCGCGCGCGCGGCTGGCGATACGGCAAGCATGCAAGCCGTGAATGAATGCACGCGCGCGATTGAAGCGGGCACGCGGCTGGCTGATCGATCCGATGGCTGGACTGCTAGCGCCGTCTGCCAAGGCCTGCGTGCGCTCGCCGAGGCATTGAGCAGTACAAACGCCACGCGCGTTGCCGATGCTCTTACGTCCGAAGCTTCGTGCGTTGCCTTCGACCCTGCGCCACTGCGAAGCGACCTGCGCGCCGTGGCAAAAGAATTGCGTGCACGTGCCATCACGAACGGAATTCGCGTTGCTGAGGAACTGCCGGTCATCGCCCGCGGACCCGATGCTGGCGCTGATGTTGCAGCCAAAGCATTGCGCGAGGATGCCGCTGATCTACAGCGAATTGCTGCTATTCCAAGTTGGATTGATGCCATCGGGGCCGCGCGTGCTCCGTCTCGTCCGGCGTTCGAGAATGTCAGCAAAGCCTGGGCCGCTGGCTTACGCGATGCCAGTCGACGTGACGGCATCCGCAACACCATAGACATGTTCGCCGCGGAGTTTGATCTCCTTACCGCCGGACGATTTGAACGCATGGTTCGTCGCGGCGACGCAAGCGCCATCAACGCATGTGCTGGAAGGTCAAGCGAATTGCTTCAGGAGATCGATCGCCGACGAGGCGCATGGGCCGGGGCGTGGGCGACCGGAAAGCCAAACACGGACGCAGCGCGACGCATGTTGCAGGCTTCGCGCATGGCAGAAATACTGGAGTGGTCGGCCGCGCTGCAGAGCCGCGACGGTGCTGAACGTCGACTGAATGCTTGGGGTGGATGTGCGGCACCACCAGCCGGATGGATGCCACATCCGAAAGCAATTGCCGCACGCAGCGCACTTGCACTTGAATCGTTTCTTGCTGGGCAAGACGCCGCGGCGGAATCGGACATCACGACTGTGGAATCCGACCTGCCGATGATGGCGGTGGTTGCTCGGCTGACCGACGTCCTAGAGCCGTGGCTGGCATCTCGCGACTCGCTTGGGGCACGGCTCGCCACCGTTCGCGACGCACCAGCGAGCGACGCATATCTTGGATCCGACCGCGCGCTCTTGATGCAACTCTCCCGCTGCTTGACCGAGGAGGCGCGCGCGCGTGCGCTCCGTCAAGACGAGACGGCCAAGGAGTTGCACGGCATGAGTGCCGTAATTTGTGCTGAATTTGCCGGGCGGCTTGATGGCGACATCGCGCGCCTGACTGCGCTCAAGCGCCTTGCAGCAGAAATCGCTGCTCGCCCCGCCACCACATTCGGCAGTGTCCCCAAGCGCCGCTAGGCTTTGTGCATGAACATTCTTGTTGCAGGACCACATCCCGACGATCAAGAACTTGGCATGGGCGGCACTATTGCCCGCTTGGTTTCTCAGGGTCATCGCGTACTGATGCTTGACCTCACCGATGGTGAGCCGACTCCGTTTGGCGATCGCGCGACACGCGCTCGAGAGTCTGCTGAATCCGCGCGGATCCTTGGCGCCGAGCGCATCACACTTGACTTGCCGAATCGGACGGTGACGCATTCGGTGGAAGCACGACACAAGGTTGCCGCCATCATTCGAACATTCCGCGCCGAGATGATCTTCGTTCCGTATCACGAAGACGCGCACCCAGACCATATTGCGGGCACACGTATTGTTGAAGACGCGCGGTTTGACGCAAAGCTCACCAATTGCGGATTGCCCGGCGAGCCCATCTATGCAAAGTGGCTGTTTCACTATTACGCAACGCACTTGCGCATCGTGCCGCAGCCGTCGTTCGTGTTTGACACTACGGGCTTTAGTGAGCAGAAGCGCAATGCAGTCTTGGCGTATCGCAGCCAGTTCGTGGACAACCCAGGAAATCGGCGCGTAGTGGAGTGGCTTGACGCCGCAGGTACCTACTTCGGCAGCCGCATCGGCACCGCAAGCGCGGAGCCGTTCTTTGCACGTGAACCACTTGGGATAACTGGTCTCGATGCCCTCGCGTAACGAACACGCAGCAACGCGAACCTCCCGAGTGCTGCTTTCGGTGCGTGATTAGGCGAGTTTCTTGACAGTCTCAACAACACTCTCCGCAACCCAGTGGCGTTGCGCTTCGGTCAGCTCACCGTAGATCGGCATGGCAATCGTCTCAAGCGCAGCACGCTCAGAGTGCGGAAACACACCCTGCTGGTAGCCCAGGAATTTGAAGCATTCCTGCATGTGCAAGCAGAGGGGGTAGTAGATCTCGGTGCCGATTTTTCGCTTGGTGAGCTCGTCGCGCACAGCGTCACGAATGCGAGCCGGCACACGAATCACATACTGGTTGTAGATGTGACGACCAGCAGTCGGCGCCTTCGGGAAACGAAGCGGAAGCCCGCCAGCGTCCACCGGAACTGAACTGTCTGTCGCCCCGTGAGCAGTAAAGAATTCGTCGTACCAGGCAGCATTTCGCTGGCGCGCATTGCTCCATGAATCAAGATGGCGGAGCTTGATGCTCAGCACAACCGCTTGGAGCGCATCAAGGCGCGAGTTCATACCGATTTCTTGGTGGAAATACTTTGGCTCCATGCCGTGATTGCGCAGGCGCTTCATACGGGCGGCATGAACATCGGAGTTAGTGGCCATGATGCCGCCGTCGCCGAATCCGCCGAGGTTCTTTGAAGGGAAGAAACTGTAGGTGCCAATGTCGCCAATGCTTCCAACGCGGCGACCGTGCACGTCTTCAGTGCCGATGGCTTGTGCGCAGTCTTCAACCACCGTGAGCTTCCGCGCCTTGGCGATCGCCATGATGCTGTCAAGATCCGCGGCTTGACCGAAGAGATGCACCGGCATCAGGCACTTCACCTTCTTACAGCAGCCAAAGGCTTCTTCGATTGACTTCGGGCAAATGTTGTACGTGGTGGGGTCGATGTCCACGAAGACTGGTCGCGCACCGAGACGATGCACACTGCCAGCTGTGGCGAAGAATGTGAATGTTGGAAGAATCACCTCATCGCCGGGGCCAACATCAAGGGCCTGCAGAGCGAGCAGAATTGCATCCGAACCGTTAGCGCAACCAACCGCATGCTTGGCATGGCAGTAGGCCGCAACTTCGTTCTCAAGTTCGTCGATCTTCGGACCGCCAATGAAATACTGGCTCTCCATGACGGCGAGCACGGCGGGCTCGATCTCAGCACGGATAGTGGCGTACTGAGCCTTCAGGTCAAGAAGCGGGACGGTGACTTCACGGGCGGTCGCGGTGGTCATTCCGAGATGATACGGAGCGGCGCGCTTCCGGTCAGCGCCCGGTGCTGCCAAATCCACCCGCGCCGCGCGATGTCCCGTCGAGTTCTTCGACCACACGGACCGTGGCGCGCGCCACCGGCGCCACCACCATCTGCGCGATCCGCATCCCGTGCTCCACCGTAAATGCTGCGCGCCCAAGATTCACAAGCGGCACCTTCATCTCACCGCGATAATCACTGTCAACGGTGCCCGGAGAATTTGGCATGCCAATTCCGTGCTTCGTGGCAAGCCCCGACCGCGGTCGAACCTGCGCTTCAAAGCCATGTGGAATTGCCATCGCAAATCCACACGGAATCATCGCAATGTCACCAGGCGCGAGTGTCACCGGCGCTTCGATGCAGGCGTGGAGGTCGAGGCCCGCCGCGTGCTCGGTGTGGTACGCGGGGAGCTGCGCGCCTTGGTGGAGGCGGAGGAAACGGATTTCGACG
>CANJHD010000028.1 GCA_947474065.1 Planctomycetaceae bacterium | reverse complement strand
TATCAGCCAGCTGAAGGTGTGTACGTTGCACCACGCGCGCCGAGCAATGAGTGGAATCTGTGGCATCAAGCACCAGTCGATCAACTGTTCGATCGGCTCATTGAAGACTTGGTGATCTGCGAGCGCGTCGATCCGGATCGTGTGTATCTCATGGGATACAGCGCGGGTGGTGATGGCGTTTATCAACTCGCACCGCGCATGGCAGATCGATTTGCGGCGGCGTCCATGATGGCTGGGCACCCGAATGATGCGCGGCCTGAAGGTTTGCGCAATCTTCCGTTCGCCATTCATGTTGGCGGCAATGATGGTGCGTTTGATCGCAATAAAGTGGCTGCGCAATGGGGCGTGATGCTTGACGCACTCGCGCAATCGGACCCGGGCGCCTACGTGCACCAAGTGGAAGTGCACGCCGGTAAAGGCCACTGGATGGACCGCGAAGATGCATCAGCCGTGCCTTGGATGGCAAAGTACACACGCAACGCGCGACCGCAGAAAGTGGTGTGGGTGCAGGACGATGTGACGCACCCGCGCTTCTATTGGCTTGCTGTTGATGAACCCAAACAGGGGCAGCGCATTGTGGCAGAGCGGCAGGGGCAGGAGATCAACATTCTGGACGCTCCGCCAGCGCTTGCGTTGCGCATACTGCTTGACGATGCCATGCTTGATCTTGATAAAGACGTGCGTGTCACGCAACAAGGCAAGGAACTCTTTGTGGGACGCGTGCCGCGCTCCAAGGCGGTAATCGAACGCACGCTGCAGGATCGCTATGACCCAAAGGCGGCGTTTACGGCGGAAGTGAAGGTCATCACTGCGGCCGCACCAGTGCTAGCGCCAGCACCCACAGCACCCACAGCACCAGCAGCTCCAGTTGCAGATGCCCCCGCGTCGTCTCCGCACTGATCCTGATCACCAGGTGTAGACAAGTTGCATGGTGAACATCACTGCTGAATCAGTATTTGGGTTTTTGGCTGGGTCCAGAATTACTTGGATATCTGGCTGAAGTGTCAGTGTCTCAGTCAACTGCAGCACATAGGTGAGTTCAAGGCCGTATTCGTTCTCATGAATACTGGTTGCATATGGGGACTCGAGCCAATAGAAGCCGCCGGCAAAGTATGCCTGCTGGGTCTTGAGTAGCGCGGATTCGCTTGGTCCGTTCATCACAAGTCCGGTGGCAAAGCTGGACTTTGCACCTTGCACCGCACCGAGTGCCTCGTTTGTGAATCCTGCGCGCATGAACATTCCGAGCGGCGTTTCTTTGCCAAGTTTCTGCTCAAGATTGACCATGAATCCCGCACCGGTTTCGCCGTGCGCTGTTCCAAAAAATGGAAGCGCGCGAATGGTTCCTGGGCCAAGTCCGCAGATATCTTCGCCGATCAGTCCAAATTCGAAGGTATTCGTCCAGTCATCAGAGGAAATACCTTGGACTGGGCTTTCGCCGACTGGCGTGTTGTTGGCCGCGCTCGCAAACATGGCGTAGAACCAATTCACTGGCTGCCATTGCACCACCACACCCATCGCGTTGTATGACCACGGAAGAACTGCTGGGTTGATGAATTCGTAATTAATCAATTGGTTATATTGATTGTTGGCGTATGTGTTCAGATCCAAGTACATCTCGGGATCGAGTAATCCAACGGTCACCACTACTTGGCCAGCCATGAAGGACTGCTGCCACGCCAGTTGATAGAGATAGGCGCTCTGTCCTACATCGGTCCCAAGCGGGAAGCCAAGAGTGCCCATGTTCCCTTGCGCAGTTTGCTTGTCGCCGTCGTAGCCAAGTCCGGTGCCGGCGCTTCCGCCAACGGTCAGCCATCCGGCACTGCCGCCCAACTCGTCGGTCTGAAATATGTTCCAAGTTAAGAATGAATTGAACGAGTAGTAGTTCAGGACATCCTTGGTGTTGCCAAGTGTTCCAGACATTGCCACAAAGTTGTATGACTGCCAGATTGCGTAATTCACGCCGTACTGAGCAAGTGCGGTCTTCACGATCTGTGCCGCATTGGATAATGGATCGCCGGTAATCAGCGCGCCCGCTTGTGTGCACGAGTCGCCGTAGAGGTTCACCGTCGCCAAGTACGGCATCATGGTGGGCGGCGTCTTTGGCAGAAGCGAGAACCCGGGCTGCTGCGCGAATGGGCCGTCAGTCTCCGGCTCCGGTTCAGTACCCGGTCGGTCTTGCTTCATCGCCTCATCTGGGTCGGGTGGCGGGGGTGCTTGTTGCGCCTGTGGGGCCACGCAGAGCGCCAGGGCGGCTGCAAGGAAGTTGGAAATTGGGGCTATGGCGGCTGCGGCCAACATTGATCTGTCGAGAACGCTACACGGTGTTCGGCTGCCGCCTACGCTTTCCGTCCTGGCGCGCCACATGAGATTCATCCCATCCATCGTCTCCTTTCTAGCCGTTATTGGGTGCACAGCGCTTCTGGCCTGCACTCCGCCCGAACCAAACTCGACTCCCATGACCACCAAGTCCGCAACACCCACGCAGAGCCAGTCTGGCTATGACATCACGCCACTCTCGCCCGCAGCGGTCAAGGAACTGGCATCGAAACTTGATGCCGAGTCTTACCGTGTTACGCAGACATCTGGCACTGAGGCGGCGTTCTGTGGCAATCTGCTCGACAACAAGAAGCAGGGCACGTACGCGTGTGTCGTATGCGGGCTGCCACTATTTTCGAGTGAGCACAAGTTCAATTCCGGCACGGGCTGGCCGAGCTTCTATGCGCCCGTCGACCCCGCGCACGTCAGTACGAAGAGCGACGTTTCGCACGGCATGATGCGATCAGAGATCAATTGCGCTCGCTGCACCGCGCACCTTGGACATGTCTTTGAGGACGGTCCGAAGCCAACCGGCCTGCGCTACTGCCTGAATTCCGCATCACTCAAGTTCTATGAGAAGGGTGCGCTTCCGCCAGACACCATCACGAAGAATCCAACCGGACTTGCCCGCGGCGAAGCGGCTGTGGCGAGCGCGACAAATGCGACCGGCGCGGCAACTCCTGCGCGCACCACGATGACTGCATACTTTGCCGGCGGATGTTTCTGGGGCATCGAGCATTGGTTCCAGATTTGCCCCGGCGTAACAACCGCCGTCAGTGGATACATGGGAGGCACTACAGCCAATCCCACCTATAGAGATGTCTGTGGCCACGGCACTGGCCACGCAGAGGTTGTGAAGGTTGAGTTTGATTCAACCAAGGTTTCCTACCGGCAACTACTCGAGGGGTTCTTCATCATGCATGACCCCACCCAGCTTGATCGGCAGGGTCCGGATGTTGGCGATCAGTACCGATCGGCCATCTTCTGCACTTCGCCCGAGCAAGTCGCCGCCGCCAAGTCGTACATCGCTGAACTCGGCTCCGCCAAGAGCTTCGGCGGCAAGCCGATTGTTACCCAGGTAGTCGATGGGGGAGGCAAGTTCTACCCCGCCGAGGATTACCACCAGGATTATGTGGAACGCAGCGGCCGCCCCTGCCACGGATCGAATCCATGGCCACAAGTATTCGGCCAAGCCACAAAGGGTGCCGCGGCGCCCCACTGAATTTTGCATCCTCGGCAACTTCCGGCGGGGCTTCCGGTAGATCTTTGTGACCGTGAGTTTTTCCTTGACCATCATCAGTGGATTGATTGTTGCGCCAGTAGTTGCGCTGCTAGCGGCGAGTGCTCCACTGCCAGCCCCGCCGGGGCTCACCCCGTTCACACCAGTTGACCGCGTGTTACGGACGGTGAACGCAGTCCCGACAGCGGCATCGCTCGGCGCGTGGCATGAACTGCTCGGCAGCGAGCCGCATGTTGCTGGAACTGATGGGGACCTGCGCGAAATCGCGCGTATTCAAGCGGCCTTCGTAGGCATGGGCATCACCACTGCGGTGGAAGAGTTCGACGCGTTGTTGCCGCAGCCCACTGAGGGGATCGTAGAAATTGTTGGCGCTACAGATACCGCGCAACCGGTCGACGGTAGTCGCCGTGGCGTGATTGCTCTTCCCACCGTCGAGCGCAATCTTGCCGAAGATCCAGCGACTGCACATCCTGGCCTGACATTTGGTTGGAATGCCTACAGCGCAACCGGCGATGTCACTGCCGGAGTTGTCTATGCCAACTACGGAACCAAGGCAGACTTCGCAAAGCTCAAGGAGTTGGGCGTTGACTGCACGGGCAAAGTTGTGCTTGCGCGCTACGGCGGAAACTTTCGCGGTTACAAAGTGAAGTTTGCGGAAGAAGCCGGCGCCGCAGCGCTGATCATTTACACCGACCCAGCAGACACCGGAGTCACCAAGGGAAAGGTCTGGCCCGCGGGCGGTTGGGCCAATGACACCTGCGTGCAGCGGGGCTCCATTCTTGCCGGGGATCAGCCGGGCGATCCAACCACGCCCTTCGAACCATCGTCTCCTGATGCTGCGCGTCGTGACATGAAATCGATCGGCCTGCCGAAGATTCCTGTGCAGCCGATTGGCTACGCCGCGGCTGCCGAAATCATGCGCCGCATGCAGGGCGCTGTGGTTGCCGCAGATTCTGGTTGGAAGGGTGGGCTGCCATTTGAGTATCGCCTGACTGGTGGCGATGCACTTCAGGTGCGCGTGAAGGTCGTGCAGGACCTCAAGATTCGTCGATCAGCCAACATCATTGGAATGATTCCTGGCGCGGTACACCCGGAACAATTGATCATCATTGGATGTCATCATGATGCTTGGTGCTTTGGCGCCGCAGATCCATTGGCAGGCACGATCGTGTTGATGGAATGCGCGCGCAGCTTTGCGGAGTCGCTCCGCGCTGGCGAGCGCCCGGCGCGCACGGTTGTCTTTGCTGCATGGGGTGCAGAGGAATTCGGCATCATCGGTAGTACGGAGTGGGTGGAAGGGCACCGCAATCGATTGCTGAGCGGAGCTGTTGCGTATGTCAATCTTGACATGGCGGCCATGGGTCCAAACTTCGGTGCATCGTGCTCGCCGAGCTTGCGCGAAGCAGTTCTGGGTGCAACAGTGCGCGTTGCTCAAGCGCGCGGCGCAGCCAATGAAACCGTTTACGACCGACTCTCTGGTGGCGGTCGCAAAGACCCACAATTTGGGCAGCTTGGCGGTGGATCAGACCACGTCGCGTTCAATTGCCACATTGGCGTGGCGAGCGCTTCGTTTGGAAGCGGCGGGTCTGAGGGCAACAGTTACCACTCGAATTACGACACCATTGCGTGGTACCGATCGGTGGTTGGCGATGACTACGCGCCAGCGTTGATGGTGACGCGCATGACGAACGCGTTCGTTTCCATCTTGGCGGATTCGCCAGTGCTTCCATTGAGTGCTGCGCGACACGGAGTAGACGGACAGCAATTTCTACGGACCTTGAAGGAGCACGCCGCTAAACCGGAAATCGCCTTGGCGATTGATCAACTTATTGTGCGTGCTGGACGAGCAGCCGAGTCGGGCGCGCAACTTGATGCGGCGCTTGCTTCCGCGCATCCGTGGATTGGCGCGGCCGCGGCGAATCGCTCGCAATCGGCGCGCGAAGCGTGCGGAGCGATTGATCGTGCGCTCATTTCCCTCGACCGAGCATGGCTTGATGACGGCGGCCTTGAAGGTCGCCCGTGGTTCCGCAGCATGCTTGTGGCGAGTGACAAGGACAGTGGATATGCCGCCACCATGCTTCCGCTTCTCGCTGAAGCAGTGGAGGCAGGAGATGCCCAGCGCGTCCGCGCTGCCGTGGTCCGCTACCAAGCAGTATTTGATCGCCTCGATCGGGGCATCGAACAAGCTCGGGCAGCCATGCAGTCAGTGTCCGGCGGTGACGGTCCGCCAGCGCCGCTCGGGACCCGGTGAGCCCAGTTGAAGCCCGGTGCAGGGGGGCGGCGGGGCAATGTGCGTCCGGGAACGCTCCTCCGTATTTGTCCCCAGGTTCGATTTCTGAGCAACTATTACTGATATCTCGGCGACTCCATGTTGATTCATCTTGCTGCCGTCGATTCCGAGAACATCCTTGGGATGGCAGCGATCCCGCCGTGCGACCCGCGCGTATGGTTCAGACTGTTACTGACCCCACTACCTGCAGACTAGGAATTCCATGAAGGCTATATCGACCCTCGCTGTCACTGTCCTTGCCGCCGCTCTCGCCGCGCCGTGCATTGCGCAGACTGCCATCGATACTAAGCGCATCATCAACACGGGATTGGTGTACCCGACCTGCATCGCCCACGCTCCGGGAGACAGCACTCGCCTGTTTGTGTTGGAGAAGGCTGGTCGAGTTCGCATCATTAACTTGGCAGACAACACACTTGTGGCCACTTCGTTCCTTGATATTGATCCGCTCGTCACTGGCGGCGCATCAATTAGCGATGAGCAAGGTCTCTTGGGGATGGCCTTCGACCCCGACTACACCACAAACGGACAGTTCTATGTCTATTACACCAGCGCCACCAATGACAACGTGGCGCGCTACACCGTTTCCAGTAATCCAAACATTGCCAATCCCACCGGCGTGTTGCTGATGAGTTGGGTCGATCCGTATACAAATCACAACGGCGGCTGCCTGCAATTTGGTCCCGACGGCAATCTCTACATTGGCGTTGGCGACGGCGGCAGTCAGAATGACCCCGGCAACCGTGCGCAGAATCTCGCTGAGAAACTTGGCAAGGTGCATCGCATCAAGCCAACCACTGGGGGAGCATCGCCGTACTACACCATTCCGACGGACAATCCATTCGCTGGTGGCGCTACGACTGCTGACGACACAGTTTGGACATTCGGAATGCGAAATCCGTGGCGCTTCTCATTTGATCGCCTTACCGGCGACCTCTGGATCGGCGATGTTGGGCAGAACACGGTCGAAGAAATCGACTTCCAAGCAGCCGGCACTGGTGCCGGTCGGAATTACGGTTGGCGCTGCGCGGAGGGCGACATCACTACTGGAATGACGGGTTGCACATTCGGCGATCCATCGTTGACGGCTCCCATTCACACCTATCGCCACGTCTCCGGAACCACCGGTGGCTACTCGGTGACAGGCGGAGTCGTTTATCGCGGCTGCCGCATTCCGGATCTGCAGGGAACGTACTTCTTTGCTGAATACGTCAATTCAAACATCTGGTCATTCCGCTACGTAGGTGGGGTGAAGTCGGACTTCCAGAATCGCAACGCAACGCTCGGCACATCAGCCGAGGGCGCGGTAGTGAATCAAATAGTGGCGTTCGGTGAAGATGAAAGCGGCGAGGTTTACATGGCCGATCACGGCGGGCAGATCTACAAGATCATTCCTGCAAGCGGGGACGGGACCTGTATCCCTCCACTCGTCGGCGACCTCGATCGCAACGGCGTGGTCAACGGCGCAGACTTGGGACTCCTGCTTGCGGGTTGGGGTACCTGCGGTACGCCATGCCCAGGCGACTTGGATTTCAATGGCGTCATCAACGGCGCGGACCTTGGATTGTTGCTCTCTAATTGGACTCTATGATTCAGAGTGCGTTTCGACGATGAGTACAGGGGCGCAGTTTCGATCAATCTCAGGCAGGCATTCAAACATCGCGCCGCGCGTCACTTGACGCGCGGCGCGTTACTTCTGTGCTCAACATTCGTCGTAGAATCGTCCCCGAAGGGATCCTTGATGCTTACAACCACTGTTTACAAAGTTGCTGCCGCCGCCATTCTTGTCATAAGTGTGATGTCTGTGGGGTTGCGCTCCGTGTTGGCGGCCGCTCCGCCATCGGCGCCCGCCGCGGCAGTGCAAACACCACTGATGGTGGAGCCGCCGGTAGTTGATTTCGGCGTAGTTGCACCAGGAACGAAGCACCCCGCGCACTTTGTTCTTCGCAACATCAGCAGTTCGCCGCTGACTATCGAACGTGCGCAGCCGAGTTGCAAGTGCACGGATATTTCGGACATCGCCGGCAAGGTGATTGCTCCGGGCGGCACATTGGAACTCAGCGCCTCGCTCTTGGTGCCCAAGTCACCGGGGGAGAAGGACGCCAAGGTCATGATCACCGTTGCCGGATATCCCGGCATGGTGCTCGCGAGCATGGTTGCTGATGTCACGCAGCCGGTTCGCGCTGCGCCAGCATTCGTTGACGCTCTCAAAGATAAGCAAGAGGGCGTGGTGCATCTCTCATCGATTGATGGAAAGCCTTTCAAAGTCACCGGTGCAGGCGGGCGTGCGCCGCTCTTTGTTGGATTTGATCCCGCCAAGGATGCCGCGCGCGCCACGTATGACATTCGGTGGCGCCTTGCAGATATTTCGACTGGTCCGCTTCCGCAGTGGTGGGTCATTGACACGGACCGTGCCGACTGCGCGCAGATTCCGCTACGAATCCGGCATGATTCGACGGGCAGCCGATTCGATCCCGAACGGTCCGCGCGTTTCTGGTTTCCGCCAGAGAGCATCGTTCTTGCCGGCGTTGTAAAGGCAGGAACACCGGTGGCGCTTTCCACCACCATTGAACATCTCAATCCCGCCGCGCAAGGGCGCGTTACTGCGCCCACTTGGGGTGATGTATCTGCGCTGACCGTTCCCGGAAACCAGGGCACGGCGCGATTGATCTCGGCTACGAAGCGTTCGGGTGATTTCGTTGATGTCGCCTTTGAATTCACCCCTGCTGCAGGCCGCTTCGGCGCGTTCTATGTGCCAGTGATGATTGAAACCCCCACCGGCAAGGGCCCCGTCTTTGTTGCAGTGACGGTCACTCCGTGACGTTCGATCCGCAAACGATTTCCATGCAGGATGCGGTCAGTGTGAGCACGTTGCTTGATGCCGCAGCCGAGCGGATGCTTGCGGATCCACTTCGCAAGGGATCATCGGTGTTCCTTCCGCGTCGCGGTCGCATCTTGCTGACTGGCGATTTGCATGACAACCCAGTGCATTTCATGTTGGTGCAGCAATTGGCGAAGCTCACGGCGTCGCCGGACAATCATCTGGTGCTCCATGAATTGATCCACGGCGACCGGCTGGTAAACGGGGTGGATCTCAGTTACCGCATGTTGTGTCGCGTTGCGCAGTTGACGCTTGCATTTCCTGGCCAAGTACATGTAGTGCTTGCGAATCATGAATTGGCGCAAGTGTTTCGGCACCCGGTATCGAAGGGCGCAGGTGACAACCTAGAACTGTTTGACGCCGGACTTGATTGGGCATTTGGCGATGATGCTTCCATTGTTGATGAGGCCATCGGTCGATTCGTGCGCGCTATGCCGCTCGCGATTCGCTGCGCCAATGGGCTGATGCTCAGTCACTCCCTTCCGGCGCCGCATGAGCTTGCCAACTTCGACAGCGGAGTGATTGATCGGCTGCTCGTTGACAAGGATTACGCACTCCGGACGGGAGATGCCTGGCGGATGGTGTGGGGTCGAGGATGGGACCGTGAGTTGCTGTCCACGCTTGCAGCACGCTGGAATGTTCGAACCTTCGTCCTTGGTCATGCGCTTGTGGAACATGGTGCTGATGCGCCGTTCCCAAACCTGCTCCTACTGAACACCGACCATGAAGGCGCGCGCGTTGTGGCAGTTAATCTTTCTGAAGATGCGCCGACCGCAAATGACTTGATGCTGAATTCCGTCCCGCTCTCCTCTTACGGCGCAGCCGATGCGTGAGTCAATTCTGGCCATCGAACTCTCGCAACGCGCTGGCAGCATTGCGCTGCGTCCGCGCGCCGAGGGCGGAATCTTTGAGATGGAAGTTCCAGTTTCCGATGATGCCAACGATCATCTCATGGCATGCATTGACGCGTTGTGCACGCAACATGGTGTTACGCCCACGGATCTTGCGGCGATCGCCGTGAGTTGTGGTCCTGGCGCCTTTACTGGCCTGCGTGTTGCGTGCGCTACCGCCAAGGCAATTGCCGACGTCACCGGCTGTGGGTTAGTGGCAGTGCCATCCGCCTTGGTGGTGGCGAGGACGGCTGTGCGCACGGGTCAACTTGACGCCGGAGCTAGTTGCACGGTTGCACTCGCATCCAAGGCGGGCACCACGTGGTGCACGCACATCAGCATGACCAACGGGATGCCGCAGGCTCTCTCCGCCGGTCTGCGCACAGAGTCCGAGGCGGAGTCGATCGCCTTCCCGCTCATTGGCGACGCGCACCTGCCTCCGGGATTCGTTCGAGCCACCATCGACCGCGGACGGCTCCACACAGCCCAGTGGTCGCCGGCTGCCTGCCTAGAGGTTGGTGAGGCGCTTCTAGGGGCTGGCAAGCGCACCGACCCCCTACATCTCGCGCCCCTCTACCCGCGCCCCGCAGAGGCCGTCACGCTTTGGGAAACGCGGCATGGACTACCTCCGGGGGGGTAATGAGGGTGCAGCGGTACGGCGATAGACATCTAGGACGTCAATTCCGTCTGTGCGGGGGAGATGAGGCGTGAATGTTGCGATCGATGCCAGCTATGGTCAAGGACGCTCTTGACCGGTCCGATGCTTGGGTTGCCATGTCAAGCCGCCGTAACAGCCCGTCTACCACCCGAGTCACCCTCGCAGACCTTCGTTTGCGCTGCGAGCGCCTTGAATCGGTCCTGCGCCAAGCGCTCTCAAGCCGATCTTCAGCCCGCGCCGAACGCGATAGCGCCCGCGCTCGACTGCGCAGCGCTGGCGACGATTTCGTTGTCGCATTCGAGGCCATCGACGCGCGCACGGAAGCAGCGGTTGCCGCCGCGGAACTGCGCGGCCTTCTGTGCCACGACCTTGATATTGACACGATGTTGACCGTCGCAACTGAGCACTTGCTAGCGCGCGTTCGACCAGCGAATGTAGCTATCTGGCTGTGCAACAGTCGGGGCGACCATGGGGTTGCAGCCTACGGCACCAATAGCGTTTCCCGTTCTCGTGCCGAGGCGTCGCTTGGTGTCCTTGGCCGCGAGGCATGCACGCATCTTGGAAACGAACCCGTAGCGAGTGTCTTTGAGAGCGCCCTCGAGATGGTGTCAGTGCCACCGCCTGGCGGCGGCATCTTGGCGGGAAGTCGCGCCATCATTGCGCCGCTGGTTTATCGCGGCGAACGATTTGGTGCGGTGCTTGTCTTCCAGTCAGAATCAGAAGCATGGCAGCCAAATTCGCCAGAGATTGTCGCCTCGATTGGCGCCGTCCTAGGCGAGCAGATCGAACGCATCACGCGGATCGTTGTCCAGCGCGGAACGCAGTGGCCGAGTACTCCACCAGATTCTGATTAAGTCAAAGTGAGCGCGGGGCGCCGAGCGTCGCGATGATTGTCACGCCGCCTGTGACGCGGTCTCCCACCGAGACATGCGATGTCACATCGGCGGGGCGCGGCAGAATCAATTCTGTTGTTGATCCAAACTTGATCATTCCAAAGCGCGCGCCGCGTTTCGCTCGCGAGCCGATGTGCGCGGCGCAGACAATTCTGCGAGCGATGGCTCCGGAGACTTGTCGAATTCCAATGTGCTCGCCACTTGCGGTGGTGAGCGTTGTCACGGTCGACTCATTCACTTGCGCGCTCTCCGCACTGCGTGCGTCGAGGTATTTGCCGGGCGTGTTCGTGACGGTAGCAATGACGCCATCGCACGGAAACCGATTGATGTGCACATCAAGAACGCTGAGGAAGATCCGAATCACCTTGGCCGGACCGCCGATCGCCGCATGATGTTCAACATCAAACACGGCAGAAACCTTGCCGTCTGCGGGGCTGACCATGTCATTCGGAGCATCAGTAGCGGGGCGCCGTCCTCGTGGATCGCGGAAGAAAGCAACGAGTGCTAGCCAGACCACCACGGTCGCCACAACAGGCCACCACATCGCAGCCCATACAAAGCCGCCGGCGATTGCCGCGGCTATGAGCGTGATCGTGCCCCATTCCTTGAATCCGTAGTGAGTCAGGGTCATGCGTATCAGGCAGTCGCCTTGCCAATTCCAAGACCGATTCCGCCGAACACCAAGATGGCGCCAGCACTGCCGCCGAGGACATACATCCAATTCTCGGCGATCATCTTCGCTACTTCGGTGTAGTTGCCAACCATCATCTCAGTGACGGACCAGCCCATGCCCACCAAGGCGATCGCGGCAACAATCATTGCTCCGGCTGTGAATCCTGAAAACTTGGGGTCCTTGGCTTCAGCGAGCGCAGCGGTTCCGAAGGTGACCGCGGATGTTCCGGATGTCACTGGTGCAGCTTCTTCTGTGGTTGCAGCTTCGCCGCCACCAAAGATGTCAGCCGTATTTTCAGTCATCGCGGCATCTTCGCCGCCCATGCTCTCTTCAATCATCTGCGCGCCGAAGAAACTCTCGTCGCTCGAGATATCGAGCAAGCCGCTGCCAGAGCCCACAGATTCAAGCTGGGTTTGGTCAGAGTTGAGCGACATGGAATCATCATTGTTCGCGCGACCAGCACCTGAGGACGCCGGAGCATCCATCATCATGCTGTCGGCGCTGCTATCAGCAAGGCCAATGCCGCTGCCGCCGCTACTTGCTGCGGGTGAGCGTGTTGGCGGTGCCGAGCGAGCAACTGGTGCTGCCGCCGGAATCGGTGCGCGCGTTGGTGCGGCGATTGGTTCATCATCATCAGCGAGGCTCAGTTCATCGAGACCCATTGAGTCATCGGCGCCGCTTGCAGCGATCGGGCCAGTATCAAGCCGCAGGTCGTCGTCCAAGCTCAGGCCGTCATCAAGGCTGAGGTCGTCGTTCATACTCAGTCCGCCGCCGAGTCCGCCACCAGTGGCGGCGCCAGTCGTTACGGAACTGTCGTCAAGGCGGATCTCATCGAGGGCGCCCATACTGCTGCCGCCGCCGGAGAGGTCAAGGCCGTCCAAGTTGATGTCGCTGCCCATGTCGCCGTCGCCGGCGATCTGATCGATTGCGGATCGTCGGAAGAGGACTTGGTCCTTGTCGCGGAGTTCCTGCAACTGGCCAGCGCGGGCCATGCTCATGATCTCGTCTTGGGACTTACGAAGCTTCTGGGCAGCTTCCTCGAGCGTGTAGAACAACTTAGCCATGGTGTGTATTCCAGAGATTTGAACCCGCCACGGGGCAGGCAATAGAAACGGCAACGGCGTCCAAGACGCCCAGTGCGGGATACGCTACCTGCGGCCTCGATCTCACCGCAAGCGAACCCCTACGGGCTTATGACCATCCGCACCAGCCCCCGCCTAGGTTCCCCCTCTCCGAGCGCATCTCCCGCCGGGCCGGAAATTCCTAATTTATCGCTGGTTTCTACGCTTCTCGAGGCGTGGTACCCCGCCGCGGCGCGACCCCTGCCATGGCGGTCGGAGCGCTCCGGATATCGAGCCTTGGTCAGCGAACTCATGCTCCAGCAGACCCAGGTTGCCCGGGTGGTGGACCGTTTCGCTAGTTTCGTGGCTCGGTTCCCCACCGTCCGCGCTCTTGCCGACGCCCCGCAGCAGGACGTCTTGGCTGCTTGGCAGGGTCTTGGCTACTACCGCCGCGCCCGGTTTTTGCACCGCGCGGCACAGGCGATACGGGATACGCACGGCGCTGAGGTCCCGCAGAATCTTGCCGACCTGACCGCGCTCCCTGGCATTGGCCGATACACCGCCGGCGCCATCGCGAGCATTGTCTTTGGTCAGCCCGCTCCCATTGTCGATGGCAATGTGCTCCGTGTTCTCTCGCGTCTCGCCGACCATGACACGCGCATGGGTGACCCGTCCGCGGAACGATGGGCCTGGCGCGAATCAACCAGGCTTGTGCAGGCGGCGCGCGCGCCAGGTGTGACGAACGAGGCACTCATGGAGCTTGGTGCAACTGTGTGCACGCCCGCCGGACCTCGTTGCGATGCTTGTCCTATCGCTGCCCAGTGTGCGGGTCGCGCATCGGGTCGCGCGGCCAGTATCCCCGCGCCTCGGCGCAGGGCTGAGCGTCGCACAATCCACTGGCATTCGTTGGTTCATGTGGACGAGCAGGGTGTGTTGCTTTCGGAACGCCCAACCACCGGATTGTGGGCTGGCATGCATCAGCCACCAACAATTGAGTCAGATGAAGAAATCAAGGTGGATGCACTCTCTGCCGCATGGGGCATTCAGGTGAAACGCGTTGCGCAATTCACGCACATCACTAGTCATCGCACAGTGGAGTTCGCTGTGTTCATGCCACTCAGTGACTGCACGCTCACTATCGCAGGTACACGGCGCATTCCGCTCGCGCTCCTTGAATCGGTTGCGCTATCGAATGCTGCCTGGAGAGTGTTTGAATGCGCTGGCGTTCCGGTCAAGACGCCACTCTCGGCATCGGGTGGTCGCCGCGCCCCTCGCGCTGCTCGGTCCGAGCCGACGGGTAACTGATACGCCCGTGGTAGATGGCATTTAGGCTCTTGATAACAGAGTCTTCAAGTAAACGCAGTTCGCGCAGCGTCAGTGGGCTGTCGTCAAATTGTCCGTCTACCAACCGCTTGTGGCTGAGATCGCGCACAAGTTGCTCGATGCGTGCTGGTGTCGGCTCGCTGAGCGTGCGGCTTGCACTTTCGACGCAATCGCAAAGCATCAGAATTGCAGCTTCGCGCGTCTGTGGCTTTGGTCCGGGGTAGCGAAAGTCTGCTTCGTTGATCTCATCTTCACCAGCGCGATTGCGCGCAACGTGGAAGAAGTACTCCATGAGTGTGGTGCCGTGGTGGCTCTCAATGAAATGTCGCACGCTTCGCGGCAGCGAATACTCAGCGGCAAGTTCCATGCCATCCTTCACATGTCCAACAATCACTAGCAAACTCATCGCTGGCGAGAGGCGTTCGTGGCGATTGATGCCGCTCTGGTTCTCCACGAAATACTCGGGCTTGTTCATCTTGCCCATGTCGTGGTAGAGCGCGCCAACATAAGTAAGTAACGCATCGGCGCCAATAGATTCAGCGGCCGCTTCAGCGATGTTGGCAACTTGCAGCGAATGATTCCAAGTGCCCGGTGCGCGCCGTTGCAATTCGCGCAGCAGTGGCTGGCGCGGATCCCGCAGTTCAGTCAGAGTGAGTCCAGTGGTCACGCCAAAGATGCGCTCAATGGTTGAAAGCAGGCTGATTACTAAGAATCCAATGAAGAATGCGGTTACTACGGCTACCAGCGAATCTCCCAAGACTTGGGTGACAACGCTGCGGTCATCAAGCCCCTGTGCCAATCCAACAAGCACAATGGCCATACCTCCAGCCGCTCCGGATGCAATCGTTGCGACCACTAGCGCAGAGCGGTGCCGCAAGTTGCGAACGGCAATCGCAAATGCAAGCGAAGCGCCAAGCGCAGCCAGAAATACACCCATGGGCGGATGCATCGCAAAGATGGCCAGCACGGCTTGCAGCAAGATCGCAAACAGTGAGACTCGGAGTCCAAACACAATCGTCAGTGTTCCTGTTGCAAGTAGCGAAGTGCCAGCGGCGCAGAACAAGAGTGCTTGCGGAAATGCAGCCGAAGCAGGAACCGTTACTGCTGCCGGAAACAGCACCATGGCAAACAGAGTGGCGAGTTTCTTCCAGTCGCGGAAGATGGGTTGTTCGTGTTGAGCAAGGAATGTTGCCGCAAGCAAGGCGAGCGCAACGGCAATGCCCATCGCCTGTGAAAGTGCGCCGATGAATCCAATGGTGCCGCGGGATTCTTCAAAGCGCAAATGTTCGTCATTGGCCCGAGAAACCTGCTCTTGCGTGAGCACATCACCGGGCGCATACACGGACTCGCCGTGCGGGTGAACACTCACCACTGCAGTTACAGCGTCGGCTGCCTCATCGGCTGCCGCCTTCGTGGCAACCGCATCAAAGCTGATTGTTGCCTTCGGATCGGCAAGCAGAGGTGCTACTGAAACGCGCGCAAATTCCAAGGGGAATCCTGCTTCTGCAGATTCCGCGGCTAGCCGGGTGCGCATAGCGGCAAGATCGTCAGTTCGCAGTTCAATGGCGTTGCGACCAAGTTGTGCCGTGCGGGTGCGGTCGCCAGGGACATCCGTGCGGGGCGGAATGATGACCATGCGCCGGGCGGCGATAGAGAACGCATCAAATTCATTGGTGTTAACAATCGGAAGACCCGTTGTCAGTTTGCCGATCAGTCTGCTGACCCACCGTTGCCAAAGTTCTAATTCGTCATCACGATCAAGTTCGCGAAGCGCTGCGAATGTTGCGTCCGTTAGTCCGTAACGCTCAACAACAGCTGGCTGCACTTCGGCAAGCGTGAGTTTGTCGCGTACTAGGAGGGGAAGCCCTTCGATTTCCGCCTGCATACGCTCTAAGTAATCCGAATTGACCACATACACCAACGGCGCAGACTTGCGCGCTTCTTCGCGGCGTACCCCGGTTGCGACTTCATCGATGTCGCTGTATTCAAGTCGGTTGACTCGACCAGACTCCACGCGCTGTCCAACGAACACGCGGGGAAGGTCTGCGCTCCAGGCGACCAAGAGCCCAGCAGTGATGGCGAACGCCGCTATCACCAGCACCGCACTCAAATTGCGCTCGTCCCGTAGCCACAGCAAGACCGGTGCAGTCTGCCGAGGCAGCTTCCGACGAAGTCTCGTTCTCCTCACGGAGCGGCCGAAGCGAGTGGATTGTGGACCAAAGACCATGTGGGTGCAGGTGCGGGCGAACGGCGGCCAAAGGGCAGCCATTTCAGTCTATCGGTCAGTGCGACTCGAACCCCCCAGCACTCGTTAGCATCATCACCTATGACGAGCTGCGTAGCAATCTTCCTCTGCCCCGGCACTTTTTATCGGGTCGCATTGCTTGGTGCTTGCCTGCTGACTTCCTGCTCCTTGCCGGATGCAGCAAGTGACAACAAGGCTGTGCCTGGAGATACGTTTCCACCGGATGTGGTCTTGAAGGGCTCGAACGCAAACGCGGCGATTGCCGGCATGCGCCAGCCAACCGCTGGATACCAAGCGCGCCCGCTCGTACCTGCCGCAGATCACGTTCGCTGGACCGATGTTCCAATGGCTGCGCGCAATGTTGCAAGTAAGCAGTTCGTTGGCATCCAGTCGTTCGAGTTCGGCGCCGACCGATTCGTGGCTGTCACGCTTGCCGCGGATGGTCAGACAGGAACGGTCACCGTTGAGCGCGTCAGTAGCGGCGACTTCACTACCGTTGTGCAGCTGGGTGTATTTCCAGAGACGCACCGGGATGAACTCTTCGCGAAAGCATTCGAGGCGGAGATGCTGCGCCTCGGTGCGATTCCTCGTCCGCAATGACGGCTATGAATGTGCTACGTGCGCGGTAGTAGTTGGCGCAAGTGCGCGTTCGAGCATTCGTGCAGCACGCAGTAGTCGATCTTCTTCAAACGCATTTGCCTGCAATTGCACGCCCACGGGCAAGTGTTTGCCATTACGTTCAGCGAACCCAGCGGGAATCGACACGCCGCAAATGCCAGCGATGTTCGTATTCACGGTGTAAACGTCGCAGAGGTACATAGCCAACGGGTCGGAATTCGCTCCGAAGCCAAACGCAGGAGTTGGTGCGGTGGGTCCGAGGAGTACATCGCAGGCAGTGAAGGCTTGGTCAAATTCTTGCTTGATGCGCCGACGCATCTGCAGGGCGCGCTTGTAGTACGCCTCGTAATAGCCGCTCGAAAGCATGTAAGTGCCCAGCATGATCCGCCGCTGTACTTCGGGTCCAAATCCTTCGGATCGGGACCGAGCATAAAGCGTGAAAAGGTCTTCGCCTGGTTGTAACTGTGCGCGGTGTCCGTAGCGAATGCCGTCATAGCGAGCAAGGTTGCTCGACGCTTCCGCTGGCGCAATCACGTAATAGGTGCTGATTCCAACATCAGTCAGCGGCAGTTCAACAGAAACGATCGTCGCCCCCATTGCGCGGTATGCATCAGCTGCAGCATTCACCGCTGCGTTCACCTCACTGTCATTGGCGTCGCTCATGTACTGACGCGGAATGCCTACGCGCAGTCCTTCGATTGGTCGATCCACGGTCTTTGACAGTTCGGTGGGTGGTCGATCAGCAGTCGTGCTGTCGCGTTCATCAATGCCGCTCATGACATCAAGCATGAGCGCGGCATCGCGGACGCTGCGCGTCATTGGACCAATCTGGTCGAGGCTCGATCCGAACGCAACCAATCCCCAGCGTGAGATACGTCCGTACGTTGGCTTCAACCCAACGATCCCGCAGAATGATGCGGGCTGCCGAATTGATCCGCCGGTATCGCTGCCAATTGCTGCCGCGCACATCCCGCCCGCAACGGCTGCTGCGCTTCCGGCACTGCTTCCGCCGGGTACGCGCGAGTAGTCCCATGGATTGCGCACCGGTCCCCACTTGCAGTGCTCGCCCGAAGAGCCCATGGCAAACTCGTCCATGTTGGTCTTGCCAATGACCACGGCACCAGCGTGTGCAAGCCGTTCAACAGCGGTGGCGTCGAAGGGCGATCGATACTTCTCCAACATCCGGCTTGAACAGGTGGTGCGTCCAAGCGTGGTCGCCACATTGTCTTTGATGGCGATGGGCATCCCTGCAAGCGGAGGGAGCGGCCGACCAGCCTTGGCATCCGTGTCGACGCGTCGAGCAGCGTTCAGGGTGTGCTCTGCGAAGACCTCATGAAACGCGTTGAGCTGGGGATTGCGTTCGGTGGCAACGGCCAGCATTCCGGCGCAGATCGATTCCGCGCTGGTCGTGCCCGTAGCCACGGCATCGCGTAGCGCGGTCATATCTGTCGGCGTGTGGTTTGTGGGCGAAGCCATACTCAGTCTCCCTCCGCAAGAACCTTGGGTACCGCTAAGAAGCGACCTTCAACGGCGGGTGCATTCATCAGCACCGCCTCGATCGATAGCCCCTCTTCGGGAATGTCCGCCGCCAACCGGTTGTGGCTCTCGAACGGGTGCGCCATCGGCTCAACGCCAGTGAGGTCGACCGCGTCAAGTTGTGCAATGTGCCCAAGCACCGCGGCAAGTTGCGTTCGGTACTCCTCAATGCGCTCCGGGGCCACTTCCAAGCGAGCGAGCTTGGCCACGTGGGTGACTTGTGCCGTGGTGAGGGCGGCAGCCTTGGAGTTGGGGTTGTCGGGCATGGCGGATGAGTGTACGAAGCCGCGCTATCTTGGAGCGCTCATGGCAAAGAACGAATTAGCAATCGGTATCGATCTTGGTGGAACCAATATGAGCGTCGGGCTCGTCGATCGCCGTGGCAGGGTGGTGGCGCGTTCAAAGAAGAAGACCAAGGCGCAAGAGGGCCGTGATGTTGTCATTGACCGATTGATAGTGGCGATGGAGGCCGCGTGCGAAGCGGGGAATGTGAAACTAGCGGACATTCGTACCTTGGGCATCGGCGCCCCCGGTCCTGTTGACAGCGAGCGCGGCGTAGTGATTACCGCCGGCAACCTCGGTTGGAAAAATGTTCCCCTTGGAGAAATCCTGCGCAAGCGGCTTGGTATTCCGGTCACCGTCGACAATGATGCGAACGTTGCCGCATGGGGCGAAGCCACCGTTGGCGCCGGCGAAGGTTGCCAGTCATTGCTTGCTGTCTGGGTTGGAACCGGCGTTGGCGCGGGCATTGTGATGGACGGCAAGATCTGGCGCGGCGATCTCTTTACTGCCGGCGAGTTTGGCCACGTGATCATGTACAGCAACGGTCAACCGGGAAGCCGAAAGGTTGAGGAATTCTGCAGCCGCACTGGCATTGTGCGTTCCTTGCGCACGCTTGCTGGGCTGAATCCTGAGTCACTCTTTCACAAGGTGCTTGCGCGCCACGAAGCGGACGGGAAAGCCGGACCAATCGGCAGCAGCTCCATCGCGGAGTGCTACAACGCCAATGATCCGCTCGTCCGCGATGTTGTTGATTCGTCGGCAGAACTACTTGGAATCGGCATTGCCAATTGGATCACCATGGCTTCTATGCGCACAGTCATTCTTGGTGGCGGCATCACTGAAGCATTGGGGAAGCCCTACGCAGACCGCGTTGAGGAGTCAATTCGGCGCCATGTATTTCCGTCAGCAATCGCACCCAAGGTGAGCGTGCGCATGACAAAGCTCAAGGACGATGCAGGAGTCCTTGGCGCAGCAATGCTCGCCTGGGATGCGCTGGGCTAAAGCGAACTACTTGCGGTCGTTGGCCATCATCGCCGCACGGAACGCTAGTTTCAGTGCTTCAAGGTAGATCCAGACCAAGGTCACCATGAGTGCGTAGGCGAAGTACCACTCGTACTCCTTGCCAACGCGGCTCGCCACGGCCGTCTCTACTTGTTGAAAGTCAACGATCAGCCACAGCGAAGCGATCAGCAGAATCACGCCATTGATGCCAAGGCCGATCCACGCCATCTTTCCGCCCTGTTCCGCGCTCTGCAGCGAGAGGCCTGGAATCTCCACATGAAACATGCCGAGCACAAACTGTGCCAAGTACAGAATGCCGATGCCGATAGTGAGCGTTGAAAGCACTGCAACAAAGCGACCGTTGGCGCGGATCAATCCGGCGCGGTAGACGATCAGCATGGCAGCGGTAATGGACAGGGTGATGACGAATGCTTGCAGACCCAGTCCGCCAAATGCAGTGATGCCGCGCGTCGCCAAGACCGAGTCAAGAAGAAGCGCCATCACGCCAAGCATCGCGCCTTGGGTGACGCTGTAGAGCGGTGCTGCCCAGTACGCGCGCTCCGGCTTGCGCCACAGCGCAAAGAAGCAGACGAGGCTAGCAACCAATGCGCCAATGAAGATTCCCCAGATGGCGCCCTGGCCAACCGTGCGCACCAGCACGCCGCCGCTGATGCCGCCGACGATAGCGAGCGAAACGGCGATGGTGGTCTTCTGCGCCACGCCAGCCACTGTCGCCAATTGCGTCAATGGACGTGAGTGTGAATCAGCTGCGAGTTGGGTATCGGCGAGAACCGGATTTGATGATCGGAGGTCGAGCATGGTGGGGGATTGTAGCCCCCCCACCATGTAGTTCGACAGTTTCGCGCCTGCTGATTACAGAACTTCAGCTGCCAGGCTGGCCAGTTCGCTGCGCTCAGTCTTACTGAGGGTGACGTGCCCGGCGATTGTCTGACCCTTCAGGCGTTCAATGGCATGTGCCAAGCCGTTGGACGCAGCGTCCAGATACGGGTTGTCAATCTGTCCAATGTCGCCGCACAGCACAATCTTGGTGCCATCGCCGACGCGGCTCACAATGGTCTTGATCTCGTGCGGGCTCAGATTCTGTGCCTCGTCGATGATCATGAATTGATGGGGAATGGAACGCCCGCGGATGTATGTGAGTGGCTCCATCACAAGTTTCCCTGTAGCCATCAACTGATCCAAGCGCTGTTCGGTGCTCTTGCTGTCTGCATCGCCTTGACCCGCAGAGCGAGTTGAAAGGAGGTAGCCAACATTGTCAAAGATCGGCTGCATCCACATGGAGAGCTTCTCATCCTTGTCGCCCGGCAGATATCCGATGTCGCGACCAAGCGGCATGATCGGGCGTGCAACCAGCAGCTTGTCCAAGCGCTCTTCCTTGAAGACCTTCTGCATGCCAGTAGCGATGGCCATCAAAGTCTTTCCAGTACCTGCTGGACCAATGAGCGTGACGAGTTTGACGTCATCATCAAGAAGCAAATCGAGCGCCATTGTCTGCTGCACATTGCGTGCCATGATTCCGTACACCGGTTTGCGCGGCCCCGTCACTGGAATCAGATGCCCGGTGTTTCCCAGAACACGCGCGAGCCCAGTGTGCCCAGAATCCGCTTGATCAATCAAGATCACAAACTGATTTGGCACGAGATCGTCGGCCTTCATCATCTGCCCATCCGGTGTTCGACCTGGGGTGATGTCCAACATAGTGCGGGGCAATTGCCGCTCTTGATAGAGCGAATCAATGATGTCTGTGCTCACTTGCATGGAGCAATAGCCGGAGTGCAACCAATCTGCATCCACGCGGTCTGCTTCAAAGTCCTCGGTATCAATGCCCAAGGCATCGCACTTCACACGCGCGTTGATGTCCTTCGTGATGAAGATCGTGCGAAGACCTTGGCGATTCAACTTCGCGGCAACGCTCAGAATCAGATTGTCATTCTTGTTGAGTTCGAGCGATCGCTCATCTTCCATCGGCTCCACGCGCGCCACGCGAATGATGCCGCCTTGTTCGTTCCAAACGACGCCCTCGAACAGATGACCAATGCTGCGCAATTTGTCCAATGCGCGAACGACCTGACGAGCGTTGCGCCCCGTTTCATCATTGTTCTTCTTGAAGGTGTCCAACTCTTCGATCACCGTGAGCGGGATGACAACCTCATGCTCCTCAAACTTGAAAATCGCTTGCGGGTTGTGCAACAGAACATTCGTGTCGAGCACGAAATGTTTCTTTGTTGCAAGCGCTCCCTGCGCGGCGGATTTAGTTGTGCTTCGGGTCTCAGACGCGTCGGAAGGGGTGTGAGTGGTCAACGCGCAATCCTTAAGATGTCGGGGTCCAAGACGGACTCCGTAGGTGCTTTCCCGGCAGATTGCCGGGCGTCTGCGGCCGCATCCGTGCGGTCCGCGTCCTCAACTTCAGTAAGAGTGCGATGTTCTCGGCCCCGCGTCAAGGGGTTTTCGGACGAATGAACGCTAGTCTTGCACACTATGGCACGCCAGTCCCCCCGACGCCCCCGCCCGATCGCCCCTGTTGGCCGAACCCGCCGTTCGGGGCGCCCGCCCGTGGGCAAGCCCTCCTCAGTTGGGGCGCTCGCCGCCGCAATGGAGGCGGTCGCACCTGCACGGCTGGCCGAAAGCTGGGACAACGTTGGCCTGCTGCTTGGCGACCGCGCCGCGCCGTGCGGTCGCGTGTTAGTAGCGGTGGACTGGACAGCATCCGTGATGGAAGAAGCGCTCGCTCTGGGAGTGGACGCCGTGGTCAGCTATCACCCGCCGATCTTCGACCCGCTCAAGCGCTTGGCCTCCGATGATCCGCGGCAGCGCATCTTGTTAGACGCTGCGCAGGCAGGCATCGCACTTCTATCACCGCATACAGCGCTTGATGCGGTGAAGGGCGGAGTCAACGATTGGCTCGCCGAGGGCATCGCCGGCGGGGCTGACGCTCTTGCACTCAGTGCGGGATTCGAGCCTTTGCGACCGGCATCATTGTTGCCGCGTGGCGAGGCATTCAAGTTGGTTGCGTTTGTACCCGTGCAGGCCTCGCAACTTGTGCGCGATGCGCTTGCACAGGCGGGCGTCGGAGTGATTGGTAATTACGAGCATTGCGCGGTGCGTGGTGATGTGACAGGAACATTCCGTGCCGGTGCTCTGGCAAAGCCAACGGTGGGCACGCGCGGAGTCACGCAAGAAGTCCGCGAAGAACGGATCGAAGTAGTGAGCAGCGCGGAACGATTGCCCTGGGCCATTGCCGCGCTGCGCGCTGTTCATCCGTATGAAGAACCAGTGTTCGAAGTACACGCGTTGGCATCGCGCCCATCGTTGGACGAAGGCGCGGGTCGCTTGCTGACGCTGCGCACGCCAGCCACGACGCGCGAGATTGCCGCGCGCCTGCGCCGTCATCTTGGAACGAAACGCATCGATTGCGTGTGCCCGCCGGGATTCGAGGCAGTGCGCCACACGCGCATTGCGCTCTGCCCAGGGTCGGGGGCCTCCTTTCTTGCCGATGCAACGGCGCGCGATGCAACGCTCTTTGTGACGGGCGAGGCACGCCACCACGATCATCTCGCTGCAGTTTCTGTCGGCATGACCCTCCTCTTGCCGGGGCACACGCAGACCGAGCGCGGCTACATGCCAGAGTTGGCACGGCGACTTGCAGCGGCGCTCCCGGGCGTTTCGTTCACTACTTCGCAGGCCGATCTACCGCCGCTCAGCGAGGCGTCGATGCGCCCCGTGTCGGCACTAGGCGCCCGGCCACGGCGACCGCTTCGCTGAGATTTCCCGCCGCAGCTGTCGCGCCAATCGATTCGGCAAGTCCGTCGTTGGCGGTAAATGCTCCGCCTCCGATCAGGAGTGGCACACGCCGCGCCTCAGGGGAAGCCTGCATTGCGTCCGCAAGATCCATAGCCGCGCGTACCGAGAGCATGGTGGATGCGCCAACTGCTACGAGATCGAAGGCGCGGTTCGGGTCGGAAGCAACGTCGGCGATCGACATGACCACCTCTGTTGCGGGTACATCAGCCCCAAGGAACTCGACAGTCCAGCCTTCAACTTCCAGCAAGTCAGCAAACATGCGGACTCCTGAGTCATGTAAGTCCCCATCAACCGTGCAGCAGAGTGCGCGCCGACCATCCGCAGGGCGAGCCTTCGTAGCCGCACGCAGTTGAACGATAATGGCGCGCACGGCGGCGCTGCCGAAGTGCTCATCCGCGATGGAGGCTTCTTGTATATGCCACATGCGCCCGATTTCACTGAGTGCCGGTGAAACGATGCGTTCATACACCGCGAGTAGCGGCATCCCGCCTCTCAGTGCTTCAAGTGCGAGGGTTGATGCAGCCACATGATCGCGTTGCAAGAGGTGCAGCAGAAAGAGGCGCGCGAGCGTCGAGTCTTCGCCAGTTCTTTCAATGAGTCCGTGCTCATGGTCTGGCGGCTCAGCGAGCGCGGAAGTGGCAGCATGGAAGAATGGAACTAAGTGCGCCGCCACAGGGGCAGGGAGTTCGGCTGCAAGGCACTGAGCGAGTGTCAGTACATGCCCTTGGATATCTGCCTCTGAAACACCACGCGCACGGAGTGCGGCAGCGGCCCACACAATATGACCTGTGAAATACGCGGGACGGTCACAAGCCACTGACGCTGCCAAGTGTCCAAGCCGCGCCAGTGCTTCTGTCCGCCAGATGCGCCGACCCCCTGGTCCGTAGCGCTCGTCCATGGTGGGGTCGCTCTCAAAGTGCAAGTCCACGGCCATGTCCGCAAGACCGCGTTGAACGGCGCTTATCGCGGAGGCATGCTCTCGTGTCAGTTTGTGCATCGGAAGCGAGTTCGTGCTCCGTGGCACGCAGATTCAGCCGCGGTAACGAGCCAACACCATAGAGGTGTTATGACCGCCGAAGCCGAACGAATTGTTGATTGCGAAGTCAAACTTGACCTCCTGGGCCACATTGGCCACAAAGTTCAAGTCAAAGCCTTCGTCCGGGTGCTCAAGATTGATTGTGGGCGGCAGCACGCCTTCCACGATCGCCTTGACCGTTGCAACTGTCTCAATCGCGCCGGCACCGCCGAGCGTGTGCCCGGTGACACCCTTGGTGCTCGACATAGCGATGCGGGAAGCATGTGCACCGAAGAGAGCCTTCACGGCCATCACTTCAGCCTTGTCACCGAGCGGCGTGCTCGTGCCGTGCGCATTGATGTACGTGATATCAGTCGTGTTGAGTTCTGCGTCCTTCAATGCAATTTCCATTGCCTTGCGTGCGCCGCGACCCTGATCGTCTGGTGCCGCAATGTGTGTTGCGTCGCCAGTCACGCCAAAGCCGACGAGCTCCGCATAGATGCGCGCTCCGCGGGCCTTCGCGTGTTCGAGTTCTTCCATGACAATGATTCCCGCGCCTTCAGCGAGCACGAATCCATCACGATCACGATCGAACGGACGACTTGCCCTGGTGGGATCATCGTTGCGCGTGCTGAGCGCTTTCATCGCCGCGAAACTGCCGACGCAGAGCGGGGTGACTGCACCTTCGCTGCCTCCGGCAACCATGACATCGGCGTCGCCGCGTTGGATGATGTGGAATGCCGCACCGATGGCGTGGCTTCCAGTGGCGCATGCAGTAGCAGTGGCGATGTTCGCGCCCTTAAGACCAAAGCGGATACTGACGTTGCCGGCGAGCGCATTCACCATCAGTTTTGGCACCACGAACGGGCTGACTGATCGCGGTCCGCGATCAAAGAGCTTTCGTAGACCGACTTCGATAGTGTCAATGCCGCCGATTCCAGAGCCGATCGCCACGCCGTAGCGGTATGGATCGCCCTGAGAGAAATCCATGCCGCTATCAGCCACTGCTTCTTCGGCCGCGCACATTCCGAACACAGAGAAGCGGTCCATGCGCTGGATGGACTTCGGATCAATGCGTTTTTCTGGCTGCAGGTTCCGCACTTCACCGGCAAATGTCACGCTCCACTCCGGGGTGGGAGTGAACAGCGTGATAGGGCCGATTCCGGACTTGCCTTCAACGAGGGCATTCCAGAACTCTGGCACGGTGTTGCCGACGTCTGTCACGGTTCCGAGCCCGGTGATGACAACGCGTCGAAGTGTGATCGTCCGCATGGCGGGTGGGGGTCCGTGGAAGGAATGCGCCCCAAGCCCGGAAGGGGGCCGGGGCGCAATTTCGGTCAGCGGCTGCGACCCAAATTCAGATCAAAGGTCACTTCTGTCCCTTGGCCTGCATCTGGTCGTGAATGAAGTCCACAGCGTTCCCAACGGTGAGAATCTTGCTGGTCTGGTCGTCTGGGATCTGGATATCGAAGCGTTCTTCGAGTTCCATGACCAGCTCGACTAGGTCAAGGCTGTCAGCGTTTAGGTCGCTTGTGAAGTTAGTGTTACGGTTGATCTTGTCTTTATCTGCCGAGAGTTTCTCAGCAACAACAATGATCACCTGCGGTTCGATCTCATCCTTGGTCACGGTCACGTCGCTCTCCTTTGAGAGGGTTACGGGCGGCCGGAGGTTTCCGGCCCCTTAGGCGAAGGGGGGAATATAGCGCATTTCATCGGCCCATGGTGGCGCTCTTTGGCGCCGGGCCGGCTGGACTTCTTTCCAGCCAAGGTCACATCGGCAGACCGCCGTCTACAACAAGAACTTGACCGGTGATGTACCCGGCGTCATCGGCAGTCAGATAGGCCACGGCGGCGGCAATATCCTCAGGAATTCCAAGTCTGCCGACGGTGATGTGCTCTGCCACCTTTTTCTTGTCATCGGGGCCAAGAAATGCGGTCATATCCGTCTCAACGAAGCCCGGCGCCACCACATTGGCGGTGATGCCCTTGGCTCCAAGTTCTTTGGCCATGCTCTTGGTGAGGCCAATGACGCCTGCTTTGGCGGACGCGTAGTTGGCCTGCCCCTTGTTGCCTTCAACGCCGCTGACGCTGCCGATATTGACCACCCGCCCGAACTTTCCGCGGAGCATGGGTCGCGACGCAGCGCGGCAGGCGATGAAGACTGAGCGCAGGTTGACATTGATGACCTCATCGAAGTCCGCATCGGACATTCGCATGAGGAGACCGTCCTTGGTGATGCCGGCGTTATTCACAAGAATGTCGAGACGCCCGTGCTTCTCTGACACTTCTTCCACCATGCGCTGCACTGCAAGTCCGTCTGCGATGTCGCAGGTGCGATGCTCGCAACTGCCGCCAGCGGCAATGATCTCTGCCTCAAGCGACTGAAGTTGTTCCGCGTTGCGCGCGACGGCCACCACATGGCGGCCATCCTTTGCAAGGCGCTTTGCGATTCCGCGGCCGATTCCACGGCTTGCTCCAGTGACGATTGCTACGCGCTTATCCATGCAGAAGCTCCTCTTGTAGATGGGCGGCGAAGTGTAACTGCGCAGCAAAAACCATGAAAAAGGCAGCGGGACCGGCGTGAGCCAGTCCCGCTGTTTGCACGTGCCTTCAAGGAAGGCCTAGCGCAGCAATTCATTTGCCAGGGCCGCGACCCGGGCGATCAATGCCTCCCGGCGGCGGCTTGTTGCGCATCGGAGGGGCGCCGATTGGGCCAGATTCCTCGCCAGAACCTGATGCTTCAGGCTTCTCCTGCTCCTGAACGCGCGCGGTCGGCTTGATGGTTTCGTCGGGCTCGAGCGCAACCTTGCGATCTGCGTCGACCACCTTGACCCATTCGACGATCAGGTTCGAACCGCTGACCTTGCTCATGATGTCAACGGGTTGGACATAGCTCTCAAAGAGTTGCGTCTCGACCTTTTTGCCTTCGCCAGTTGCCTTGAATGCCCACAACTGCGCTTCGATATCACTGCCGGCGCGGTAGACGGCCATGACATAGGCCTTGCCCTCGCGGTTGGTGGTGGTGAGATCAATGCGAGTGACCGGAGCGCATGCCTTCTCAAATCCGCCGCCACTCTTCATTGCGTCGAGTACTGCGGCATCTTGCGGCCCCATGGCAGCGCGGATTGCTTCGGGCTTTGACTTCGCGAATCCATCAAAGAACTTGAGGACGGCAACGCGCTCTGGGTCCGTGCCTGGAGCCTTGTCTTCTGGAAGGCGGATCTTGTCACTGATTCCAAGCTCCTTCATGAGCTGTGCAATCGGCGTGACGGTTGGCGCCGCCGGCGGTGGCGGCGGTGGTGGCGGTGGCGGAGCGACTGCCACTGGAGCAGCCTCTTCTTCGCCGCATCCACTCAGCGTGAGCGGCGCAAGCACAAGAGTGGCCGCAAGTCCGGCGGCCGTTGCGACGCGCGCAATGGCTCGGAATGCATCACCTTCAAGAATTAGTTTGGACTGCATGATCTCGTTGGGGTTGGTCATGTTGGTCATGGGTATGTACCTCTGTCGAACGATCGATCCGTCTCATCAAGCCCTTCAGGACGGTATTCGGAGCAAGCTCATGGAAGGTTGCTTCGCTACCTCCTGTGATCTCTCCGCCCTTGAGTGCGCCGATCATGTCGGTGCAGGACTGGCTCCATCGTACCGGGGAGACGATTTGTTCTACTAGCAACTTTCGCAGGCGCGCCGGATCGTTTCGGTGGTGCCGAAGGCCAGTCACGTTGCTCCACACATCCACGGAAAGTGGCTTCAATTCCACATGTTCCAAGGCTCGAGCCATGCCCTCGGCGGCCGATGCCATGAGCGGACTGTGAAACGCTCCCGCTACAGCAAGTTTGGCGGCGCGCAGCCCCATGGTGCTGGCAACTTCTACGGCGCGATCGCAAGCGGCCACTGATCCAGAGACCACAATTTGCCCAGGTGCGTTGAAATTGGCAGGCACAAGAACTTCGCCACGTGCAGCCGCGGCGCACACTTCATTCGCTTGTGTTTCATCGGCGCCAATCAGTGCCACCATTCCGCCGCGCGATGCTTCTGCAGCCTGCTGCATGAGTCGTCCGCGCGTTGCAACCAGGCGCAGCCCGTCTGCAAACGAGAAAGCCCCAGCGATGCATAGCGCGGTGTACTCACCGAGCGACAGGCCGTTGGCTGCAACGGTGACGATGGCAGGGTGCTTCTCAAAGAGCGCGGAGTGACACGCCATGCCGCAGGTGAAGAGTGCTGGCTGACTAATGTCAGTTCGATTGAGTTCTTCTTGCGGACCCGCGAAACAGAATTCACTGAGGCGGCGCGTGCCGACGCTGGTAATCTCGTCGGCAGCTTGGTAGACGCTTGCTGCGGCGGGGCTGAATTCGGCCCACGCTTGGCCCATGCCAACTGTTTGTGCGCCTTGACCGGGGCAGAGGAAGACGAAGCCATTGCTAGTCGCGCTCATCGCTTTATTCCTTTACTTGCTGTAGTGCGTGCTCGGTAGTCCGGCGCGCGCACTCACATGTTCCAAACACACGATGCCCACGTCACGCCTGCGCCAAATGCCACAAGGATGATGGGCTTTCCAGGACCAATTGTCTTCGCTTCAATCAACTCGTCGAGGCAGATTGGAATGCTCGCTGCGCTGGTATTTCCGTAGCGATCGATATTGATGTAGACGCGATCAGCAGGCAGCTGCAGCTTCTCAATGGCACTCTCAATAATCCGCACATTGGATTGGTGGCAGATGTACTGCTGCACATCGTCAACTTTCATGCCAGTGGCATCAAGTGCTTCGCGGATCGCTTCTTGAAAGCGCGTCACTGCAAATTTGTAGATTTCGCGCCCGTGCATACGGAGATGACCAAGACGGATCGGGTTCGCTTCATCGCCCGCGGGTACATCACGATCAACCTTGGGGTGGTAGAGCGTGCGCCACAAACGGCCGTCGCCATGCATGGTCTGGTGAATGCATCCCTTCGTTGGATCTGGGTCCGCACTAAAGATGGCGGCGCCGGCGCCGTCACCAAAGATGATCGAGACAGAGCGATCGGACCAGTCAACGAGGCGAGTCAGAACTTCAACGCCAATGACGGCGATGTTCTTGGCCCGACCGCAGCGAATCATGGTGTCCGCCAAATTCATGCCGTAGAGGAATCCGCTGCACGCCGCAGCAAGATCAAACACAGCGGCGTCATCGGCGCCCACAGCTTCGCTAATTCGCGCGGCGGTAGAGGGGCAAATCATCTCGCCGCTCACGCTTGCCACGATGATCATGTCTAGATCTGCAGCTTTGATACCGGATTTGGCAAGGGCAATCAGTAGTGCGTCGCGACCGAGCGAAAAGACGGTTTCAGATTCATTGGCGCGGCGGCGAGCTTTGATGCCGGTGCGCTGCTGAATCCACTCGTCGCTGGTGTCGACGATCTTCTCAAGATCTTTGTTGGTGACCTCTTCGACCGGGACCGCGCGACCCGTGCCTGCGATCCTCACGCCACGCCCGAAGGGCACGGCAGTCATGCCTCGACCTGCTCCATCTTGACGGTGGCAAGGCGCGCAACGATCTTCTCATTGATGCGCGCCTCGGCGAAGGCCTTGCCGCGCAAGATGGCGTTGCGAATGGTCTTGTCTTTGCTCGAGCCGTGACTGATGAGCGACACACCGTTCACGCCCAAGAGCGGCGCGCCGCCGTACTCGTGGTAATCGTGCTTGGAGTAGATGCTCTTCACCACTGGCTCAAAGCGCATGGCGAGTTCTGGATCAGTGGCGATCACTTCATGCGCGATGGCGCGGAAGATGCCAGCCGACAGACCTTCAGCCAGTTTCAACATAACGTTTCCAACAACGCCATCGGTGATGATGACGTCGGCTTCGCCGTTAAATACGCCGCGTCCTTCAACGAAGCCGGTGAAATTCAAGTGGTCAAATTGGCGAATGAGATCGCGGGCGTTACGGATCAAATCCGTTCCCTTTTGTTCTTCGCCACCGACATTCATCAGCGCCACGCGTGGGTTCTTGATCCCCATGATTTCGCGCGCGTAGACATCGCCCATCACGCCGTATTGGGCTAGATGAGTGGCCTTTGGCTCAATGTTGGCACCGACATCAATCAAGATGATCGGACCGCTAAAGGTGGGGATGGTGACGCAGATTCCAGGGCGAACCACGCCGGGCAAGCGGCGCATGAAGTATTGGCTTGCAGCCACGCACGCGCCGGTGTTGCCAGCACTAATGACTACATCGAGGCGATTCTCAGCCTTCGGTGACGCCATCTGGTTCATTACCACGATGGAGGAATTTTTCTTGGCCTTCATCGCCTCGACAGGCGACTCGTCCATACCGATCACTTCGGTGGTGGCAATGATCTCAACGCGTTCGTCGTTGAGGAAGCCACGCTCTTCGAGTGCATCGCGGATCACTGCTTCGTCGCCGAAGAGGACCAATCGATCGGAATGCAACAAAGTCGGGAGCGCCTGAACGCATCCCTTAAGGATTTGGTCGGGGGCATTGTCGCCCCCCATCACGTCTACGCCTATGCGCATCGGAGAAGTTGTGCGCCAGACCGGGGCTTACGCCTCGGGCTGGGCCACCCTCAACTGCAGGCCAGGACG